>DASXBZ010000208.1:0-22951 GCA_036491435.1 Acidimicrobiales bacterium | reverse complement strand
CGTTGCGGGCCAGGAGCAGGCCGGCGGCGATGCCGACCACGCCGGCGGCCAGGCAGATGTAGAGCCACGTCTTGTCCACCCCGCCCAGGTGAAAGGCCTGGTACCCGCCCTCGGCGGCGAGGAGATTGATCATTCCCGGTGTGCCCTTTCTGTTCCTGTACGCCCAGTGGAAGGTGGGCGGTCGCGCCCCCGTCCGTGTGGCGCGGCAGCGCTCAGCACCACGCCGGTCGATGTCGTGATCCCGGGGCGAGACGCGCCGGGTAGGCCGCACCCGACGCCGGGCCGTCGGGGACGTTAGCGACTGCCGCCGGGGTCGGGCAATTTAATGGTCTCGTTCTCGCCTCTGGACTGGGCGGGTGCTGGGAGACCGCTGGGCTCTCAGGGTTCGCTGGGGTCGACCGTCGCGCCCTGCACGACCTCGAACGAGGGGTTGAGCATGGCCGTCCGGCGGCTCCAGGTCCCGACCATTCCTTCGGCCACCAGGCGGGCCCCGGGATCGATGCCGGCGATCTTCGGGCGCCCCTGGAACACGAGGAGGAGCCCCCCGGTTCCGTCGCTCAGCACGCACTCGAGGTTCGACGTGCCCGCACGCGGCTGGACCCGCACCGACTTAACGCGGCCGGCGACCCGCACCCGCTGGCGGGGTGCGACCGCGGAGATGGGCGTGGTGGCGCCCGCCCGCAGCGCCAGGGTCTGGTCCGCCGCCAGCACGGCGCCGGGGCGCCGGGTTCCCTCCTTGCGGCCCCCGCGGTCGAGACCGGTGCGCCCCTCCGTGTCGACCCGGGGCTTCCCGTCCGCGTCGTCGCGCCCGAGGCGGACCCGCTGCTGCACCGACCGGCCGTAGGAGCGTACGCGCTCGTCGAAGCGCCGGCCGCCGACGGCGAACGGGATGATGGTGGCGCTCACGTGGGGCACCTCGCCCAGGACGGCCGCGATCTTGTCGGCCGTGCGGTCGTGGAGGAACCGCTCCCAGATCCCCGAGTAACTTCGCCGCGGCAAGAGCACCGTGCACTCGGTGTCGCCGTCGATCGTGGCGTCGGCGACCAATTCGATGGCGGCGCGGCCGAGACGGCGGTCCGGGACCTCGATGATGTCGAGGGGCAGCCGGGCCAGGCCGAGGCGGCTCCATTCGGCCTCGAGCTCGCGCGCCGCCTTGGTGTCGATGTCGAAGTGCACCGCTCGCAGGTCGTCGGGCGCCAAGGTCCGCGCGTACTGCAGGGCGCGGGCCGTCGCCGCGTCGAGGCGGTCCACCAGGACGACGACGACATGGCGCCGCAGCACCGGCGCCTCAGACGCCTCCACGACGCCCGTCTCGAGCAACTCGGCCTCCCGCAGGTACTGCCGGTGCAGTCGGATCAGCCCGATGTAGAGCAGCGGGCCGACCACGAAGATGAGCCACGCGCCCTCCGTGAACTTGGCGACGGCAAAGATCAGGACGACCGTGAAGGAGAGGAAGGCCGAGAACCCGTTGATGGCCACGCTGCGCCGCCAGTGTCCGGTCCGCGCCGTGAGGTGGTGCTTCACCATGCCCGAGCCGGCCATCGTGAAGCCCGTGAAGACGCCGATGGCGTAGAGGGCGACCAGACCGTTGAGCTGCGCCTTGTACACGAGGACCAGCGCCAGCGCGACGCCCGTCAGCACGAGGATCCCGTTCGAGAAGGCCAGGCGGTGGCCGCGCCGGGTCAGCTGCCGCGGTAGGAAGCGGTCGCCGGCGACGAAGCTGGCCAGGTAGGGGAAGCCGTTGAAGCTCGTGTTGCCCCCGGTGTAGAGGATCAGCATGGTGGCCAGCTGCACGACGTAGAACCCGAAGTGTCCGAGCGGGCTGGTGCCGAAGACGGCCTTGACCTCTTGGGAGACGACGGTCGGCGACCCGATCTGGTACGGCACGGCATGCGTCCACTTCGCGAGCAGCGTGACGCCGAGCACCAGGAAGCCCAACGTGGAACTCATGATGATCAGGGTCTGGCGCGCGTTCCGCGCCTCGGGCTTGCGGAAACTGCTCACCCCGTTCGAGATGGCCTCCAGGCCGGTCAGCGACGCCCCGCCGTTGGCGAACGAGCGCAGCAACGAGATGAAGGCCAGCCCCATCAGCCAGCCCGACCCCGGTGTGCCGAACTTGCCGTCGAACAGCTGGTTGGACGGCGGCAGCGGGATGTAGTGGAGGGTGCCCATCACCTCCTTGACGATGCCCAGGATGATCACCGCCGCCAACGAGAAGATGAAGAAGTAGGTCGGAATGGCGAAGAAACGGCCGGCCTCGCGGATGCCGCGCAGGTTGCCGTAGAGGAGGAGCAGGATCACGCCGACGGTGATGACCACCGTGTCGAGCGTGTTGGCCAGGGCTGGCACCGCGCTGGTCAGCGCCGCCGTGCCGGCCGACGTCTGCACCGCAACGGTGACCGTGTAGTCGATCAGCAGCGCAACCGCTGCGATCTGCGCGATCCGGGGCCCGAAGTTGTCACGAGCCACCACGTAGGAGCCGCCCGCCTTCGTGTAGAGCGCGATGACCTCGAGGTAGGACAGCGTGACGAAGAAGAGGACGCCGAGGATGGCGAGCGTGATGGGGACGACCAGCGTGAAGGCGGCCAGGCCCACGAATGGCACCAGCTGGGTGAGCATCTGCTCAGTGCCGTAGGCCGAGGACGAGATGCAGTCGGGCGCGAGGACGCCGAGCGCAGTCGGCTTGCCGAGCCGCTCGGAGGCCAGCTGTTCGGTCACCAGGGGCGGCCCCAACAGTCGGTTCTTCAGCCGGTAGCGGAGGGTCTCGGGGATCTCCTCGGCGGCCACGCCCGGTAGCGGGACCGTCGGCCGGGTGGTCGTGGGGGTGGCCACGGCCTCACACAGTAGAAGCATTGCCCCCTGCTGGTTACGCCTCGTTATTGCGCGCTCGCCCGGGGGCGTGTTGCACTGTGGCGTGCATGTGATCGTCGTGGGGTGCGGCCGCGTCGGCTCGGGGCTCGCCGTGTCACTGAGCGCCGAGGGTCACACCGTGGCCGTGATCGACAAGGACGCGCGGGCCTTCCGCCGCCTCAAGGACTGGACGGGCCAGTGCCTGGTCGGCTCCGGGTTCGACCGCGACGACCTCGAGAAGGCGGGTGCGCTGCACGCCGATGCGCTGGCCGCGGTCACGAGCGGTGACAACACCAACATCCTGACGGTGCGCATCGCCCGGGAGACCTACAACATTCCGCACGTGGTCGCCCGCATCTACGACCCCCGGCGCGCCGAGATCTACCAGCGGCTCGGCATCCCGACCGTGGCGACGGTGACGTGGACCATCGACCAGGTGCGCCGCCGCCTGCTCACCGACGAGGACGTCCGCGAGTGGTCGGACGCCACCGGACGGCTCGCGCTGGTCGAACGCTCGCTCCCGGACTCGTGGGCCGGCCGGGCCCTGAGCGAGCTCGAGCATCCGGGCCGCTTGACCATCGTCGCCGTCACCCGCGCCGGCGAGCCGCGCCTCGACCCGCGCGAGCTCACCGGGCAGGAGGGCGACGTCCTGCACATCGCCGCGCTCGATGACGCCCTGCGCGAGCTCGACGAGGCGCTGGCGCGCCACCCCGGGTCGGGGCCGCGCCCATGAGGGTGGCCATCGCCGGCGCGGGGAGCGTCGGCACCGCCATCGCGGCCGACCTGCACAAGAACGGCCACGACGTGCTCGTCGTGGAGAAGGACCCGGAACTGGTGGAGAAGTTGCGGCCCACCATCGACATCACCTGGGTGGCGGCCGACGCGTGCGAGGTGGCCTCGCTCGATGCCGCCGGCTTCGCCACGGTCGACGTCGTCGTCGCCGCGACCGGTGACGACGAGGACAACCTGGTGATCTCGCTGTTGTCCAAGCAGGAGTTCGCGGTGCCCCGCGTCGTGGCGCGGGTCAACCACCCCAAGAACCAGTGGCTCTTCAACGAGAGCTGGGGGGTCGACGTCTCCGTGTCCACCCCGCAGCTGCTCACCGCGCTGGTGGAAGAGGCCGTTTCGGTCGGTTCCCTGGTGCGGCTCCTCCAGTTCCAAGGGGGCGCCGCCCACCTGGTGGAGATCACGCTGGCCGAGGACTCCCCCGCCAACGACACCGCCATCGCCGAGCTGGCGTTCCCCCGCGACGCGGTGGTGGTCGCCGTCGTCCGGGCCGACCGGCTGATCGTGCCCCGGGGCGACACGACGCTGCAGTCGGGCGACGAGGTGCTCGTGTTGGTGACCGAGGACGCCGAGGACGCGGTCCACCGGCTGTTCATCGCCGAGGAAGGCCCCTGACACGCCGCAGTTGGACGCCCGCGACACGGGCAACCGGACCGCAACCCGGGGCACCTTCGTTCGTCGCCCCAGTTCAGCGCGGCAGAACGTTCGCGGCCGTGTCGTCTGATCGTCACGAGTGCTCAAGGCGACCCCGCCGGTGTCCGTACCATTGAAGGTATGGAGGCGGCCTTCTTCGACCTCGACAAGACGGTCATCGACCGGGCCTCCATCGCCGCGTTCGGCCGGCCCTTCCTCAAGGGCGGCCTCATCAACCGCCGCCTGGTCGCCCGGGCCGCCATCTCGCAACTGATCTATCTCTACTTCGGCGCCGACGAGGACCGCCTCGTCCGCGTGCGCGAGTCCATGTTGGCCGTGACCAAGGGCTGGGACCGCGCCCAGGTCCGCCAGATCGTGCGCGAGACCATGCTCGAGACGATCGAACCGATCATGTACGCCGAGGCGCTCGAGCTGATGGAGCTGCACCGGGCCGCCGGCCACCGCGTCTACCTCGTCTCGGCCTCCCCCGAGGAGATCGTCCTGCCGCTGGCCGACCTGCTCGGCGTCGACGGGGCCATCTGCTCCCGCGGCGAGGTCGACGAGCAGGGCCGATACACCGGGCGGATGGCGTTCTACGCCCAGGGCGAGTCGAAGGCGATCGCCATGCGCGAGCTGGCCGAGCGCACCGGGATCGACCTCGGCGCGAGCAGCGCCTACTCGGACTCGGCCACCGACCTCCCGATGCTCGAAGCGGTCGGCCGGCCCGTGGCGGTCAACCCGGACCGGGCGCTCGCCAAGATCGCGCGCGAGCGCGACTGGGAGATCCGCAACTTCATCAAGCCCATCCGCCTGCGCGACCGCGTCGGTCGCACGACGCCGGTGGTGACGACGAGCCTCGCCGTGGCCGGCGCCGCGCTCATCCTGTGGCGCCGCGGCCATCGCGCCCGGCACGGCTCGGGCCCGCCCGGGCGCCGCGCCGCCTGACGGCGCGCACCATCACGCGAGCCCGCCGCAACGGGAGCGGGGAAGCGAAAGCTGGTTTACGTCTCGCGCAAGCGGCGAGCCGCGAGAACGCCGAGAGCGACCAGCAGGGCGAGGATGATGAGCTTCTTCATGGCGCCGATCCTAGGCCGAGGTCGCGACGGGTTCTACCGCCGATTTCGGACCCCGCGACGCCGGGACCGAGACCGGTCAGACGGTCAGCAGGTCCCGCGCCCCGGTGTCCGAAGACGGGTGGCGCAGCTTCGACATCGCCCGCGCCTCGATCTGGCGGATCCGCTCACGGGTCAGGTTGAAGTGCTCGCCGACTTCCTCGAGCGTCCGGGGCTCGCCCCGGTCCAGCCCGAAGCGCAGTCGCAGGATCTCGCGCTCACGCTCGTCGAGCGGCGACAAGAGCCGGCCGATCTCGTCGGGCAGCAGCGACACGGCGGCCACCTCGAACGGCGACTCGGCGGACCGGTCCTCGACCACGTCGCCCAACTCGGCGTCGCCGTCCTCACGGAGCGGCTCCGACAAGGACAGGGGCTCGGCCCGGAAGCGCAGGGCCTCGACGAGCTTGTCCTCGGGCATCTCGACCTCGATGCCGAGCTCGGCCAGCGTGGCCGGGCGCCCCAGCTTCAGCTCCAACCGGGCTTGCGCCTTCTGGACCCGGGCCAGGGTGTCGCCGGCGTGGACCGGGAGACGAATTGTGCGTCCGGTGTTGGCGATGCCCCGGGTGATGGCCTGACGGATCCACCAGGTGGCGTACGTGGAGAACTTGAAGCCCTTGCGCCAGTCGAACTTCTCGACGGCGTGCATGAGGCCGAGGTTCCCCTCCTGGATCAGGTCCAGCAGCGGCAGGCCCGAGGCTTGATACTTCTTGGCGATCGACACGACCAGCCGCAGGTTGGACTGGACGAAGGTCTGCTGGGCCTGCTCACCCTCCATGCAGCAGCGGCGCAGCTCGCGCTTCTTGGCCGTGGTCAGGCCCTTTGGCGCCTTGGCCACCTCCGCCTCGGCGGCACGACCCGCCTCGATGGCCTGGGCCAGGCGGACCTCGTCGTCCTTGGTCAGCAGCGGGTACTGACCGATGTCTGTCAGGTAGAGCCGAACGAGGTCTTCGTCGTCACGCTCAATTCGTTCCTTGGCCAAGATCGTCGCCAAACCTTCCCGTATGTCAGCTCGGCAGGGGTCAACTCGCCGGGCGCTCGAACAACGCAGCCGACGCCCGTTCCTGGCGCTCCTTCGCTGCTCAGTCAGTGTAAAGGTGCTGTCAACCCGGCCGAACAGCAGGGGAAACACCTTTTGGAGCGAACGCCCGTTTGAATGCCTCACCAAGGTGACCGGAGGGTTTCCCCGACTCCGGGAACCGCTCCAGCAGCGACCGGCCGCCCTGGATCTCCGCCCGGCCCTCCCGGCGGGCTTCCACCAGGACCTCCATGACCGAGCCCTCGCTCACAGGGGTTGCAACCGCCAGATGGGACCCATAGACCCCGCCCACCCAAGGGAGAACGGTCTCGACCAGGGCGGAGACTCCGACCGCCAGTTCCTTCGTGGCTCCGAGATCTTCGAACGCCTCCCCCAGCCCCTCCGGCTCGGCCGGGACCGTGATCAGGGCCGCCGACTCGACGCCGGCTCGCACGGGAAGGCGTTCGGCCCACCGTCCGGCGAGGGCGCCGTGGCGACGCGAGGTCGCCGCCGACCACACCCGCAGCGCCGCCGCGTCCTCGTCCACCGGACCGGTGTCGGTCGCCCAGGCTCCGGTCACCTCGAAGATCCGGTGCTCCAGCCAGGCGTAGGCGCCCACCAGCGTCGCCAACTCGTCGATCGTCCGCCAGGAACCCTCGGCGCCCGCCGCGGAATCAGGCACCTCCGGACTCCTCGAGCGCCGAGGAGCGGTAGTGGTTGGTGATGGGCATCCGCCGGTCCTTGCCGAAGGCCTTGGTCGTGATGCGCACGCCCGGCGGCATCTGACGCCGCTTGTACTCCGCGCCGTCGACGAGGCGGACCACCTGGTCGACCACTGCCGGGTCAAACCCCGCGGCGACCAGGTCCGCTGCCGTGCGGTCACCCTCGACGTAGCCCTGCAGCACCGGGTCGAGCTCCTCGTAAGGAGGAAGCGACTGGTCGTCGCGCTGGTCGGGCCGGAGCTCGGCCGACGGGGGCTTGTCCAGGACGCTGTCGGGAATCGGCCCCGGCAGGCCTTCGAGCACCGCTTGGGTGTTGCGATGGCGGCACAAGTCGTACACCAGCGTCTTGGGCACGTCCTTGATCACGGCGAAGCCGCCCGCGGAGTCGCCGTACAACGTGGAGTAGCCCGTGGCCATCTCGCTCTTGTTCCCCGTCGTCAGCACGATCCAGCCCTTGGCGTTGGAGACCGCCATCAAGAGGACGCCGCGCAAACGCGACTGCAGGTTCTCGTCCGTCAGCCCCGAGGGCTCGCGTCCGAGAACCGGTACGAGCATGGAGGCGAAGGCCACGTGCGCCTCCTCGATCGACACCACCTTGAGGTCGATGCCAAGTCGCTCGCAGAGCACCTCGGCATCCCGGCGGGAGCCTTCGCTCGAGTAGCGCGAGGGCATGGAGATCCCGTGTACCCGCTCGGGCCCGAGCGCGTCGACCGCAATCGTCGCAACGAGTGACGAGTCGATGCCGCCGGACAGTCCGATGACCGCCTCGCGGAACCCGTTCTTGGCCAGGTAGTCGCGCGTGCCAAGGACCAAGGCGGCGTACACCTCGGCTTGGTCGCTCAGTGGCTCGCGCGGTGCGGCAGGCTTCAGCGCGGCCCGTTCGCTCGGCCGGGGCTCGGTCACGACGATCCTCGGGACCAGCTCGGTCACCGCGTGGGGCCGGTGCGGCCCGATCGGCAGGTCGACCAGCACCAGGTCCGTGCCGAACTGTGCGCCCGATGCCAGCAACGTGCCGTCGGCGCCCATGATCAGCGAGTCACCATCGAAGACAAGTTCGTCCTGCCCACCGACCTGGTTGACATAGGCGATGGCGCAGCCGGCCTCGGCCACCCGGCCGCGCAGCATGGCCAGGCGCTCGGACCGCCGGCCCCGGTTGTAGGGCGATGCGTTCAGGTTCACCACGACGTCGGCGCCCGCCCTTCCCTCATGGGCAACGGGCCCGTCGTCGAACCAGACGTCCTCACAGATGGAGACGCCTACCCAGGCCCCGGCGATTCCGAAGAGGGACGGCGTCTCAGTGCCGGGCAAGAACCAACGCTGCTCGTCGAACACGCCGTAGTTGGGAAGAAAGTGCTTCTGGTAGATCCCCATGACGCGGCCGCCGGCGCACACGGCCGCGGCGTTGGCCAACCCGTAGCCGCCCGCAGCTTCTCCCACGAAACCGACGACGACCGCGCATTGTCCGGTGGCCGCGGCCACCTTTTCGAGCGCGGCCACGTTGTCCGCGACAAACCCCGGCTTGAGGAGCAGGTCCTCGGGTGGATACCCCGGGATGGCCAGCTCGGGCACGATGCACAGGTCGGCACCTGCGGCCTCGGCGTCCGCGAGTGCGCGCAAGATCCGCTCGACGTTGCCGGCCAGATCGCCGACCACGGTGTTGAGCTGCGCAGCGGCGAGGCGCAAGGTGGGCATGGTTCCAGATTACCGGTGCCCCGTCGCAGGTCAGAGCGTGCGTCGCCACACCCTCTTGACTCCGGACCACGGTACGGGCCGTACCGTCAGCGTCACGACCAAGAACCCGTCGGAAGAGAGGAACCCGTGATGTCCGTCGCCGTACCCGAACTGTCCAGCGCCACCTTTGACGAGATGATCGGAAGCGCGGCGGCGCCCGTGCTCGTCGAGTTCTGGGCCGAGTGGTGCCCGCCGTGCAAGGTGTTGGCCCCGATCCTCGACGAGATCAGCGTCGAGCTCGGCGATGACCTGTCGGTCTACAAGGTCAACTCCGACGAGCACCGAGACCTCTCGGCGCGGTTTGAGGTACTGGCTGTCCCGACGATCTTGGTCTTCGCCGGCGGCGAGCTGCAGCTGCGACTCGTCGGTGCGCGCAGCAAGGCACGGTTGACGGAAGAGCTGGACCGAGTGCTCAGCTCGTAACTCGCAGCGCTCCGCAATCCTCGCTGTCGGGGTCGGCGCAGATGTCGGCGAGGCGGGCCAGCCGCGTCCTGACCCCCGCGAGCTCGCGCTGGCGTTGCTCGATCGCCTCCAGCTTGCGTTGCACCATTACGCGGACCGAGATGGGGTCATCCCTCGTGCCGTCGCTCAGGAGCCCGCCGACCTCGGTGAGAGTGAAGCCAAGGGCCTTCGCGCGCCCGATGAACTCCAGCCGCCACAGATCATCGGGTCCGTACTGTCGGTACCCGCTCGAGGTGCGGGGCGGTTCGGGTAGGAGTCCGCGGCGTTCGTAGTAACGAATCGTCTCGATGTGCACGCCGGCCGCCTCGGCCAACTGTCCGATACTCAGCGCCTCCACGAACCAAGGCTAAAGGCCGGACCCCGGTACGGGGTCAAGGGCAGATTTCCGAGAGTGTTGTGGCACCTGCCAAGCTTGCATGGTGCAGAGCCAGAGGGACTATGTGCTGCGGACGGTCGAGGAGCGAGGTATCCGCTTCGTCCAGTTGTGGTTCACGGACGTGCTCGGCACGCCCAAGGGCTTCAACATCACCTCGGCCGAGTTGGAGAACGCACTCGACGAGGGGATGACCTTCGACGGATCCGCCATCGACGGGTTCAGCCGCGTCCAGGAGGCCGACGTCTTGGCCCGCCCCGATCCCAAGACCTTCCAGCTGCTCCCGTGGCACCACGACGATGCGCAGGTCGCCCGCGTCTTCTGCGACATTGCCAATCTCGACGGGTCTCCGTTCGAGGGTGACCCACGCCACGCGCTGCGCCGCACCCTCGAGAAAGCCACTAATGCGGGCTACACGTTCTTCGCCTCCCCCGAGGTGGAGTTCTTCTATTTCGCCGACGCCGACCCCGAGCGCGGGCCTGCCGTGCTCGACACCGGTTCCTACTTCGATCTCTCGGTGGCCGACCTCACCAGCGACCTGCGGCGACGCTCGGTCCTGATGCTCGAGGAGATGGGTATCCCAGTCGAACACACCCAGCACGAGGACGCGCGCAGCCAGCACGAGATCGACCTGCGCTACACCGACGCGATGACCATGGCCGACACGGTGATGACCACGCGGATGGTCATCAAGGAAATGGCGCGCCAACAAGGGGTCTTTGCCTCCTTCATGCCCAAGCCTCTCGAGGGCGTGCAGGGTTCGGGCATGCACACCCACCTGTCCCTCTGGCAGGGGGAGCGCAACGCATTCGTCGACGAAAGCGACGAGTACGGGCTCTCCGACGTGGCGCGCCGGTTCATCGCCGGGCTCTTGTACCACGCACGCGAGATCACCGCCGTCACCAATCAGTGGGTGAACTCCTACAAACGCCTCATCGGCGGGTACGAAGCGCCCGTCCATGTCAGCTGGGCGCGGAACAACCGCTCTGCGCTGGTGCGGGTGCCCGTGGTGAAGATGGCCAAGACGGAGTCGACCCGCGTCGAATACCGGGCTCCCGACAGCGCGTGTAACCCCTACCTCTCGTTCGCCGTGATCCTGGCCGCCGGCCTGCGGGGCATCTCCGAGGATTACCCCCTGCCGCCCGAGGCCGACGACAATCTCTTCACCCTCACCCCGAAAGAGCTGGCCAAGAAGGGGATCGAGCCGCTGCCGTCCAGCCTGCACGACGCCGTGAACGAGATGGAGGGCTCTGAGCTTCTGGCCGAGACCCTCGGCGATCACGTCTTCGAGTGGTTCATTCGCAACAAGCGCGAAGAATGGGACGAGTACCAGAGGCAAGTGACGCAGTTCGAGCTGGACCGCTACCTGCCGCTGCTCTGACGCTGATGGACCCGCTGCTCTGCTTCCCTGCTGATCTGCCCGCCGAGGTCACCCTCGCGCTGCAGAGCGCGGGTCTCGGGCATCGCTCCGTGACAGGGCCTGACGAGGTCGCCGCAGCGGGACCGGATGGGCGGACCGTTGGCTACTCCGGAGCGCTCGTGGTCACGGGCAACGACATGACCGCAGCCGTCGCGTTCTGTCGGCACCTGCGGCTGCGCGAGGTGCCGCTGGCCCCGCTCCTCCTCGTCATCGGCTCCGACCAGATCGGCGATCTCCTCCTGCGCGACGACCTTTACGACGACTTCTGCGTCCTCCCCGCGCGTCCCGAAGAGCTCGTGGCGCGCCTCCAGCATCTTTTCTGGCGCACCGGTCAGAGCATGCGGCCCGACATCATCGAATACGGGCCTTTGATGCTGAACCTCGAGACGTATCAAGCTGCCGTGTCTGGACGGGTGCTCGACCTGACCTACATGGAGTACGAGCTCTTGCGCTTCCTCGCCGGCCACCCGGCGAAGGTGTTCACGCGGGAGACGCTGCTCAGCCGAGTCTGGGGCTACGAGTACTACGGCGGCGCGCGTACCGTCGACGTCCACATCCGACGACTGCGGGCCAAGCTCGGTGAGGAGCACGCGCACCTGATTCAGACCGTGCGCTCCGTCGGGTACAGATTCGGCCAAGTGGCCTGGCATCCGGGCCTCGCCCAACGAAACGGTGCCGGCGCGATGGACGCGCCCGCCGAGACTCCCTCGTCGGCGCCTCAGGCCACGGGCGCGTAGGCCCAGGCCTCGACCTCGACCCGCGCCGCGATCGGGAGCGCCGCGACGGCGACGGCCGACCGCGTGGGACGGTTGCTGGGGAAGTACTCCACCCACACTTCGTTCACCGCGACGAACTCACTCATGTCGACGAGATAGAGCGTGGTCTTGACGACGTCGCCGAGCGTCGCCCCCTCGACGGCGAGCACCTCGGCCACGTTCTGCAAAGCCTGGTGCAGTTGCGGCACGGTTCCCCCCGCGACCAACGCGGCCTTGCCGTCGTCGTCGGTGGCGATCCCCACCTGGCCTGATGTGATGACCCAGTCGCCGACGCGGCGGACGGGGGAGTACGGACCAACCGCAGGACTCATGAATCCTCCTCTCGACCGCTCGATGGTGCCACGTCGCTCACGGGCGCCCGCACGACAGCGCGGCGTGTCGGCCACTCGGCGGGCAAGCCCTCGGCAATCCAGGCTGCGGCGAGCGTGGCGACGAACACGGCGTCCGATCCGTTGACCGGCCAGCTGTCATCCTCGTGCAGCCTCACCACGACTTCGGGCATGTCGCGGGCGGCCAGGATGCCGAAGGAACGGATGGTGAGGTCGACCGGCTCCCCGGTGTCATCGACCGCAATACCCTCGCTCCAGACCATCCCGAGTGCCTGATGAACGGCGCCCAACGCGTAGGAACGCAGGGTCACCGGGCACAAGACCTCACCCGCCCAGACGTCCACCTCGACGGAGCTGCGCCCGCCGTCGCCGTCCTCGGGACACACTTCGACGACGGCGCGTCCTCCGCCGGGGACCGTGACATCGGCCCGGCCGGTTCCAACGGTCAGCATCGGTCGCGCATTGTGGGGCACCTCGGGACCTTCGGGACGCGCCTGCAACGCGTGGAGCGCGGCCAACACCTCGGCCCACCCCGCGCCCCGCAGCTCGCCCCCGACGACCGGTCCGGCAAGGTCGACGACCTCTACCTGAATTCCGGTCGCCAGCGCCTCCACCGCCTCTGACACCGGGGTGAGGTCGGGCGATCCAGGGGTGCGGCCGATCCGTACGATGCCGGTGCCGTCGCTCCGGAGCGCGACAGCGACGGGCGGACGCTTGGGGCCCCGGCGCACGACGTCTTCGCGTCGCCACAGCACGCGTACGGGTTGGCCGTTCTCGTCGGCCAGGGATCGCGCCCGGGCCGGCACGGGGCTGTGCCGCTTGCCGCCGAATGCCCCTCCGTTGGCAAGGGGAGAAGCCGGTGGTTCGCCGGGGCGACACCAACTGGCATCGGGTTCGACGTAGGCGGGCTCAACCCAGGTCGTCGCCAACGTCAAGGCCCAATCCCCGACGGGCGGGGCAACGGGGTGCGACAACGGCACCGTGCTGTTGCGCCCCTGTCGACCGATCCCTTCTCGCGCTGCGCGGATGTCGGCAGCGAGCGGAGCCTCGGCGCCGAGCTGAAGGAGCGCTTCAGCCGGCGCCGTGTCGTCGGCGAAGCCGCCGCCGCCCAGCACCACGTCGGCTCCCGAGGATTGGAAGGCCGGTCCCTCGAGCTGCGCCCGCCAACCGGCGAGCAACTGGTCACGCGTCGCCCCGGCCCCGACGCCGGGGCGATCGGTCTCGCTCGCCTCGCCCAAGACGTCCACCGCAGCCTCGACGATCGACTGCCAGCCCGTGCAGCGACAGAGATGCGCCCGCAGTCCCGCTTCGATGTCGCGTCTCAGCTCCACGGGCGAGGGTTGCTTCGCCCGGCCGCGCAGGTCGGCCCCGCTCGTCTCGAGCGCGGCGAGTCGCATCAGGATGCCCGGCGTGCAGAAGCCGCACTGGCTGGCACCGCGCGCGACGAACGCATCGGCCCACCGGTTTCGTTGGTCGTGAGCCACCCCCTCGAGCGTGGTGACCTCTCGCCCCTTGACCCGCCGTATCGGGGTGACACAGGCGACCCGGGGGGCTCCGTCGACCCAGATGGTGCAGCAGCCGCACTGACCTTGGGGGCTGCAGCCGTCCTTCACAGAACGGCAACCGAGCTCATCGCGCAAGGCATCGAGGAGCGAGATCCCGTCGTCGACGGTGACCTCCTCGCCGTTGAGGACGAAGGAGACGCGCGTCGGAGAGTCAGTCGCGGCCACGCCCGCGTCGGGAGTGCGTTCGGGGGTGGTGCTGCTCAGGGGGCCGGGTGCGCGGAAGCGCGGCGGCTCAGCTGAAGGAGGAGCCGCAACCGCATGTGCGGGTCGCGTTGGGGTTGCTGATGTGGAAGCCCGTGTCCTGGAGCCCGTCGCTGTAGTCGAGGGTCGAACCGCTCAGGAGCTCCGCGCTCGCGGCATCGACGACGACCTTCACCGCGCCGAATTCCGTGACGACGTCGTCGGAAACCACCTCGGTGTCGAAGAACATCTCGTAGCTGTAGCCCGAGCACCCGCCTGGCTTCACCGCGACACGCAGGGCCAGGTTGTCGCCCTCTTCCTGGGCGATCAGCTCGGCCACCTTCGTGGTGGCGGCGTCGCTGAGGGTCACCGGTGCCGGCTTCTTCCCGATGTTGACCGAAGTCGAGATCGTCGTCACTGAATCCTCCTCATCGCGCCGGCTTCCTGACAGCCGGCCGCTCGCGGCCACGTGCGTCGCCGGACGCCTTCATGTTACCGGCGGGGATCGGGTGCCATCACCCGGAGCCTCGAGGATCGAAAATCCACGTCACCCAGGTAGAATTCACCCCAATGGCAGACGCAGCCGACCCGACGACGCGGTCGGAGCAGCCGAATTCCGGCAAACGCGCCGACGAGGTGCGGGAGTGCCTGCGCGCCGTCATTGACCCCGAGCTGGGCGACACCATCGTGGACCTCGGCATGGTGCGGGGCATTGTCATCGAGGGCGCGGACGTCACCGTCGATGTCGCGCTCACCATTGCGGCCTGTCCGCTGCGCAACCAGATCGAGAAGGACGTTGTCAGCCACGTCCAGTCTCTGGACTGGGTGAAGGCCGTCCGGGTCGAGGTAGCCGCCATGGACGCGGACGAGCGGGCCGCCGTCATGGCGCGAGCTCGGTGGAAGGCGCGGGAAGACGCGCCCGAGACGGCTGTCCCGGCCGACGCGCGGGTGCTCGCCATCGCGTCGGGCAAGGGGGGCGTCGGCAAGTCGTCGGTGACCGTGAACCTGGCTGTGGCGCTGGCCGCCCGGGGCCTGACCGTCGGCATCCTCGACGCCGACATCTGGGGCTTCTCCGTGCCACGACTGCTCGGCATGGAAGGCGATGTCGAGGCGCGACAGGGGAAGATGGTGCCCCTCGAGCAGCGAGTGGGCGCGGGCACCCTGCGCGTCCTCTCGATGGGGTTCCTGGCCGACGAAGAACAGGCGATCATGTGGCGCGGGCTCGTTCTCAATCGCGCCGTCCAGCAATTCCTCCAGGACGCGCACTGGGGAGACCTCGACTACCTCCTCATCGACCTCCCCCCGGGAACCGGCGACATCCAGATGGGCTTGGCCCGCTTGCTGCCGCGTACGGAGCTGCTCGTGGTCACGACGCCACCCGTCGCCGCACAGAAGGTGGCGGCGCGCGCGGCCGACATGGCCCGGCGGGGCTATTTGCGGGTGACGGGCGTCATCGAGAACATGAGCGACTTCACCTGCGAACACGGCACGACGTACGCGCTCTTCGGTTCGGGTGGTGGTGAACGCCTGGCGCACCAGCTCGGCGTGCCGCTCATCGGCTCGATCCCGCTACATCCCGCCGTGGCGGCGGGCGGCGATGCCGGCGTGCCGGTGGCGCTGGCCGAGGACGGCGAGCTGGCGGGCGTCTTCGCCGACATGGCCAGGGTCGTCGCCGACGAGGTCGCGCCCCTCATCCAGGCCGAGGGGTGCACGGCCCGGATGCTCGAACGGGTCGAAGCGGCAGTGGCGCAGGGAGACGCCGAGGCAGGCTGACCCGTGGTCAAGCCGCCCAGCGGCTTTCGATCGTGTCCTGACTCCGGTCGGATCCTTCGGGACCTGCGCCGGGGACGAGCGTCGCCCGGCCCTCTTGGGCGAGGGCGCGCAGATGGGCCCAGAGGGAGAACCGCGCCACGGGGATCTGTTGCTCGGTGACGTCGCCGTAGACCTCTTCGAGGAGCTCGTCGACCGTGCCCTCACGGAGCCGTGTCAAGGCGGCCGCCACCCGCTCGTGGCGGCCCAGACGGTGGGCGACGAGAGCGTCGACCACCTCGGGGACGTGGTCCATGAGGCGACCGTGCCCCGGGCCGAGGGTTCGGATCTCGGGTACCGCGTGGCGTACCCGGGAGAGGCTGTCGAGGTACTGGTGCAGGTCGCCGTCGGGCGGCCGGATGACCACGGTGGAGGCGTGCATCACGTGATCCCCGGTCAGCAGTAGCGCGTGCTCCTCCACGAGCCAGCACAAGTGGTCCGATGCGTGACCCGGCGTGTGGAGGGCCCGCAGGGTGAGCGTCGACGGGCCACGAGGATTTTCGGACCGCAGTGGCGCGCGGAGGGACCAGCCCTCGCGCACGCACTCGTCGGGCTCGAACTCCTCGGCGGGCCCGAAGCCGACAACCCGGGCGCCCGTGGCGGCGGCGAGGGCGGCGGCGCCGGGTGCATGGTCGACGTGGGTGTGGGTCACCACGATGGTCCGGACCGGCCCAAGGGGCTCGGCTGCGGCCACGATGGCTTCGGTGTGCGTGTGGTCGGCAGGGCCGGGGTCGACGACGACCGGTTCGACGTCGCCGATGAGATAGGTGTTGGTGCCCGGACCGGTCATGAGCCCCGGGTTGGGCGCGGTGAGACGGCGGATTCCCGGTGCCACCCGGTCGACCCGTCCGGGCTCGGGAGCTGGGCCGACCCCGAAGTCGGGTACTGCAGGGATCACGTGCCGCCCGGTCGTGGGCCAGGGGCGGCGTCCGGTCCCTCCTCGTTGGCCTGCATGGAGACCGCGCGCACGGCGGCGTTGAAGTCGCCGAGCGCGGTGGACCCGCCGGGGTCGGGCACCGGGGCGCGCTCGTAGGCGGGATCGCCGGGAAGCACGATGCGCATGCCGTTGCCGTCGGGCACCACCCGAGGCTCGATGGCCGGAACCGAGCTCGAGGCGGCCGCCGCCGCGTCGAGCAGCTCGGCGCTGGTCGAGAAGCGGCCGATGGCCTGGAGGTTCCGAATGGTCGGGAAGATGATCTCGATCTCGCCCGATCGGTGACTGGCCAAGGCGTCGTGGGGCGTGATCCAGACCTCGGCGATGGTCTCGTTGGCGTCGTGGGCTGCGATCTGCCCAGGTGGCGCGGCCGCCACGAAGAACCGGGTGTCGTAGCGGCGGGGCGCGCCACGCGGCGTGATCCAGTGGCCGAAGTAGTGGATGTCGCCGACAGCGAGGCGCAGGCGCTCGTCGCGGCACAGGTCGAGGAAGCGGCGGCCGCCCGCGTTGACCGCGGCGCGCTCGGTCACGAAACGAGCCTCCTCACCGGGGTCGCCGGCCAAGAGGTCCGGCCCGCCCTCCCGCCGGGCGAGCAGGAGTCCGGCCTCCTCGAACGTCTCGCGCACCACGGCAACCCAGTAGGCGAGGCCGCCGCTTTCGAAACCGAGGAGCGCGCTGGCCTCGGCGTCGGTGCGGCCGGCGCAGATGGCCTCGGCCTCGGACCCGCCGTCGAGCGGGTCGACCGCGCCACCCGGGAAGACGTAGGCGCCGCCGACGAAGTCGGACCGCAGATTGCGCCGGACCATCAGCACCTCGAGGACGTTGTCCCCAGTGGGCGCAAGAGCGTCCCGGACCAGCATGACGGTGGCGGCCGGGCGGATCTCGACTTCGGCGGAGGGGACAGGTGGAGGCACGCCACGAGGGTATCGGCGGTACGGGGCGGCGCCCCCAGAACGGGGGTACCCCTTCGCTAACCTGACCCAACCCATGAGCAGCACCGATTTCGAGCCCGCGCCCGCGCCTGCGTCGGCGCCCGAGAACGGGCCCGCGCCTGGATCGGGCAGACACCGGCTGCCGCGCCGCTACGTCGCCTTCGGGCTCATCATTGCCGCCATCGCCTTGCTCGGGACCCTCGTGCTCGTGCGCGACACCTACTCCCCGCCGAGCTCGCCCACGACCGAGACGTTCAACCCCGCACCTTCGTCGCTGGTCGACACCATCGCCTCGGTGCCGGCGTCGGTCTACGACACGGTGGGGGTCACCTCGCCCGCCAGCCCGGTCACGCCGCCGCACGCCACGACCAAGACCGGCGACGCACCCATGTGGATGGCGACCGTGAACAACGGGCCGCAGGAGCCGGTTGTCTTCTTCTACGGCGCGGAGTTCGCCCCCTACGCCGCCGCCGAGCGCTGGCCGCTCGTGTTGGCCCTCTCGCGCTTCGGGACGTTCAGGCGGCTCGGGGTCGTGCAGTCGAGCAGCACTACGGCGTTCGCCAACCTGTCCACCTTCACCTTCTACGGCGACTACTACACGAGCCGCTACGTGGTCCTCGAGCCCGTCGAGCGGTACGGATCGTTGAACCCGACGGGGGCCAGGTACCTCAGCCTCGAGACACCGGACGCACGGCAGCGCGCGGCGATCAACTACTACGCATCGAGCCCGACGACGTTCCCCTTGCTCGACGTGGCCAACCGGTGGGTCCTCAACGACGCCAGCTTCGCCCCGAGCGTCTTGGTCGGGCTGTCCCAGGACGAGATCGCCGGCGATCTGAGCTCACCGGCGAGCCCGTTGACGCAGGCCGTCATCTCGGCGGCGAACGAGATCACGGCGTCGATCTGTGCGGTGGACGGACAGAAGCCGGCGAACGTGTGCGATAGCCGTGGGGTGCTGGCGGCGGATCAAGCGCTGAAGATCACGCCGCCGGCGTAGCGGCCGTCGTGGTGGCGCCGGAACACCGTGGCGCGGCGCTGCGCTGCGAGAAGGGGACCGGGGTCGGCTTGGGGACGGAGTTGGGAGCGGGCTGCGCTCAGCTGGCGCGGCGGTCGAGCACCATCTTGCGCTCGATCTCGTTGAGGCCGCCCCAGATGCCGTGGGGTTCACGGATCCGGATGGCGTAGTCGAGGCACTCGGACCTGACCCGGCATTGGTCACAGATCGCCTTCGCCCTGATCTCGCGGGAGGCCTTCTCTTCTTTGCGTTCGGCATGTGAAGGCGGAAAGAAGACCGCTGCTTGCGGCCCTCTACACGCTGCCTTCAATTGCCACATTTCTTGTCCCTGGCGCATGAAACCCCCCGATCGGGCACTGCAGACCCCCCTGTCGGGCCAAGCTACCGCCGGGATTTCCGGCTTTCAAGGGTCATGACCAGGATCTTTAGAGGGCGGTCGATCGCCGTCGCGGACACGGCAACTACGCTCAGCGCGACATGGACGTGGCGACCTTCTGTGCACAGAGCCATGTCCTCGTGCTGGCCGGCAAGGGCGGCGTCGGCAAGACGACCATGACCGCGGCCCTGGCGCGTATGGCCGCTGACGTCGGGAAATCGGTGCTGATCGTCGAGCTCGAGGGCAAGTCCGGGATCGCCGCGGCCTTCGGGAAGCAGGACGACCTGGGCTACGAGGAGGAGGCCCTGGGCCAGGGGGTGCGGGCCCGGCGGCTGACCCCCGACGACGCGCTGGTGGAGTATCTCGAGGACCACGGCTTGAAGCGGGTGTCGAAGCGGCTGGCGCACTCCGGCCTGTTGGACGTCGTGGCGACGGCCATCCCCGGCATCCGGGACATCCTGGTCCTGGGCAAGGTCAAGCAGTTGGAGCGGGCGGAAGTGGCGGACCTGCTCCTGGTCGACGCGCCCGCCACCGGGCATGCCATCACGTTCCTCACCTCGGCCCGCGGCATGGTCGACGCCGCCCGGGGCGGCCCGCTCCGCACGCAGGCCCAAGACGTGGTCGAGCTGCTCAGCGACCCGGCCCGGTGCCGGGTCATCCTCGTCACCCTGCCCGAGGAACTGCCGGTCTCCGAGACCATCGAGTCGGCCTACACGCTCGAGGACAAGGCCGGGGTCCAGCTCGGGCCCGTCATCGTCAACGCCTGCGACCCCGACCCGGTGGGCCTGGACCGGCCGGCGGCCGAGGTGGTGGCCGCCGCGGGGCTGGGGGGCGACGCGGATGCGGTGCCGGCGGCGCACATCGCCGCGCTGGAAGCGGCCCGCGAGTTCCGCCTGGCCCGCCACGGGGTGTCGACCGAGCAGCTGGAGCGGCTGCGCCGCGAGTTGCCACTGCCCCACCTGCTGGTGCCCTCGGTCCAGGGCGACCACATCGGGCCGGCCGAGACGCAGATCCTGGCGGACGCGCTGGCCGCGGCCGTGGGGTCGTTGGTGCCCGAAGGGGCGGCGTGAACGGCGCCGTCGGCGCGGCGGCGCCGCCCGCACCTGCGCTGGGGGAACTGGTCCGAGACCGTGGCGTCGTCGTGTGTTGCGGCTCCGGCGGCGTCGGCAAGACGACCGTCTCGGCGACCTTCGCGTTGGCGGCGGCCCGGGCGGGGCGCCGGGCGTGCGTGGTCACGGTGGACCCGGCACGGCGACTGGCGGACGCGCTCGGCGTCCAGTCGCTGCCCAACACGCCGACGGAGGTCGCGGGTGACTGGCCCGGGCACCTGCACGCCCTGATGCTCGATTCGAAGGGGACCTTCGACGACCTGGTCCAGCGCTACGCCCGCACGCCCGACCAGGCGGAGTCGATCCTGGCGAACCGGCTCTACCAGAATCTCGCGGGCGCGTTGTCGGGGACGCAGGAGTACATGGCGATGGAGAAGCTGTACGAGCTCGTCAACAGCGACGAGTTCGACATCGTCGTCGTCGACACCCCACCGACGCGCAACGCGTTGGACCTGCTCGACGCGCCACGGCGCCTGACGCGGTTCCTGGAGAACCGCCTGTTCCGTGCGCTGTTGGTCCCCACCCGGATGTCGCTGCGAGCGGTCGGCGTCGCCACCCAGGCGCTGCTGCGCACGATCTCCAAGGTGGCGGGGGCGGAGATCGTGCAGGACGCAGTCGCGTTCTTCAAGGCCTTCGAGGGTATGGAGGAGGGATTCCGCACCCGGGCGAGCGCCGTGCACGAGCTGCTGGCAGATCCGGCGACGGCGTACGTGCTCGTGACCTCGGCCCGGCCCGACGCCGTGGCGGAAGCAAGCTTCTTCGCCTCCAAACTGGCCGAGCGCGACGTGGCCGTGGCCGCACTCGTGGTCAACCGGATCGCGCCCTCGTTCGGGACCGACGACGGGGGGTCCGTGGAGCCGGTCGGTCTCCGCGATGTGGCGGGGCAGCCGGGGTTGGCGGGGCTGGCGGCCCTCGAGACGAACCTGGCCGAGCTCAACGCCGTGGCGGCGCGGGAGGCGTCCGGCTACGCGGGACTCGCGGCACAGGTGGCGCCGGCGCCGGTCGGGAGGATCCCGCTGTTCGGCCAGGACGTGCACGAGCTGGCCGGGCTGGAGCGCGCCGCCGACTCCCTCTTCGGCTGACGCACGGGCCGCGGCACGCGGCTGTGCCGAGGGTCCGGCGCGGGTTACCGCCGTCGGAGGAGGGTCCGATAGTCTCCCGGCAGTGCAGACCATCCTGGTCGCGAGCGACTTGGCGACGCTCCGCGGAGAGATAGAAGCAGTCATCAGCGGGCCCGACATCCAGGTCCACTCGGTGACATCGGGCCCCGAGGTCGTGTCGTTCGTCGCCGAGGAGTCACCCGATCTGGTGATCGTCGACATGCAGATGGGCAACATGGGCGGGATGGCGGTGACCCTCGAGCTCCGGCTGCAGGAGTCCTACGACGCCATCGACCACATCCCGGTGCTGATGCTGCTCGACCGGCGGCCCGACGTCTTCCTGGCCAAGCGATCCGGCGCCGAGGGGTGGCTGGTCAAGCCGCTCGATCCCTTGCGGCTGCGGCGCGCGGTCACCGCCTTGTTGGACGACGGCACCTTCGCAGACAAGTCCTTCAGCCCCGTGCCCGTGCTGGTGAGTGCCGGACCCGAGCTCCAGGCGGGGTCCGAGCCCAAACCCTGAGCCGGCGCCGCCGTGTCGAACCGCCGGGAACCCTCAGAGCCTCCACCACCCAAACGCCCGCGTCTGTTCCGTTGGCGCCGACGGGAGGAGAGCGACCGCCACTCCCGCCAACCCGAGGCGTCGGCCGCCGCGACCGAGCAGGAACGCATCATCCTGGAAGCACTCGCCGACCTGCGGGACATGGACGTACGCGAGGTGATGACGCCGCGGGTGGACGTGACGTACCTGACGATCCCGGTGCACGCCGAAGACGTCGGCCGGGCCGTGCGAACCACCGGCCACAGCTGCTTCCCCGTCGTCCACGACGATCTCGACGACCTGATCGGCATCCTCTTCGTCAACGACATCTTCCGCACGGGAGGTCGTGCTTCGGGACCCGGGGGAGGACGTCCGTCCTCCGGTGAGCGTGACGCCACCGATCCCAGCCCGCTCGAGATCTCGCGCAAGATCCGGCCGGCGCATCTGGTGCCCGAGACCCTCGGGGTGCTCGAGGCGCTCGCCGACATGCGACGCCAACGGCGCCAGGTCGCAGTCGTCGTCGACGAGTACGGCGGCGTCGCAGGGCTCCTCACGGTCAAGGATCTCCTCGAGCCGCTCGTCGGCGAACTGCACGACGAGTTCGACGAGTTCGACGAGGAGTCGGAGATGGTCCGGGTCGACAACACCCGCTGGCTCCTCGACGGACAGACCAACGTGGACGACGTGCGCGAACGGCTCGGGATCGAGATCCCCGACGGGGAGTACGTGACGCTCGGCGGCCTGCTGTTCGAGCGCTTCGGGCACATCCCGACCGAGGGCGAAACGGTACGGGTGGGTGACTGGGACCTCAAGGTCGTCGAGATGGACAAGCGGCGCGTGGCCCAGGTGGTGGCGACCTACGACGGGGCCACGTCGCCGCCGTCTCCTCGGGAGCAGGCTGACGCAGCCGGGTCCGAGCCCGGCAGCAACCGGGGTCCGTCTGCCAACGGCAGCGGGGAAGCGGGCGGCTGAGGCCGAGTAGTGTCGTGACGCTCCCCGCAGGGGGCGGACGGGCTGTGGCGCAGCTTGGTTAGCGCGCTGCGTTCGGGACGCAGAGGTCCCCGGTTCAAATCCGGGCAGCCCGACTCGACAGTTCCCTGATCGGCGCCCGGGGTCGGGCGTGCGGACGAATGCCGCTCTTCGGATTCTGGCGGGGTCGCGCCGGCCACCAACAGCGACGTGAA
>DASXBZ010000207.1:0-11650 GCA_036491435.1 Acidimicrobiales bacterium | reverse complement strand
CGATCGCCGACACGGCGGCACTCGACCTCGCCCGGTACCTCGGCTACGCCGACACGCTGAGCTCGATCTCCGCCGTCCAGTCATACCTGAACGGCAAGCTGGCCACCGTCCTCGCGAACAACGGATCCAACGCACAGCTCGCGGTCGTGCCCGGGTACTACAACCCCACGACCAAACAGTTCACAGCGGACGGGTACACCGGCAACTCCTGCCAGCCGGTCGTGGCGCCCCAGATCCCCCACCCCGGCTGCAACGCCATCGAGGTCATAGCGCACCAGTCCGTGCCGCAAGTCTTCTTCGGGGGCTTCAACATCCTGTCCGGACACGCCGGCAACACCGTCTCGGGATCGGTGTCCGGCTCGTCGATCGCGACGCAGAACCCGGTTGCCGACTTCTCTATCGGTGTGTATCCGGTCAATATGACCAGCACCCAGAGCGCCGTGCTCAACGCCCTTCTCACACCGCTCGGCTCGTCGGTCAATCTGACCGCCGCCGGCTACGAGGGCTTCGTCACCGGCAACGTCACCCTCGCGCAGTTGATCACAGCTTCGGGCGGTCTGCTCTCGTCGACGAACATCATGACGGCCCAACTGACGGCGGGACAGTGGCTCAGCGTCTACGAGAGCGCCGTCGCGAGCGACTACGGAACGGGGAGCCCGCCGTACAGTTCGTTGCAGGCGCTCGGCACTTTCTCCACGGCCCAGAGCACGGACGTGAAGCTGTGCCAGTTGGCCAACGTCAACGTGGGCTCGATCCAGTACAACTGCACGAACCCCTCCGTTTCGCAGCAGGGCCTCGACGCGAGCGTGAACGTCCTCCAGCTGCTGGTTACCGAGGCCGAATTGGCCAACGGCACTAACGGGATCGACGTCACGTCCGCCCTCAACCTCAATGCCGCTCTCGCGGGCGATCCTGGTCTTTCTGTCAACAACGTCACGCTCTCGACGGTGTCCGGGGGGCCCGCTCAGGTGGCGAACGGACCGGTCGGGACGACCGCCAGCGCCGCGCAGGTGCAGTCCACTTTGTCGATGAACCTGACGCGTCAGGGTTCGTCGCTCGGAACGTTGCGCATTCCACTCTCGGCGGCCACCGGCGCCGCCACCCTCAGCAGCACGACCTGCAACGACGACTCGCTGTACACCATGACGATCGCACCAGTGAACACGAGTGCCACAACCAGCGGCACCAACGGCGTCACCCTCACGCTGCAGGGCAACGCGACCGCTCAAGGCACGTTCTCCAGCGGTACGTCGATCAATTCGGCCGCATTCACGGGGCCGGCAAACCCGGCCGGCTCAGAGATCCCCCCGACAGCGGCGACCGCTTCGGCCGGCACCAATCCGGAATCACGACCTTCAACGTGGGAGACGACGAGCCCACCGGTCCTGACGTTCACGGCGGCCAACGGCGCCAACTCCGATGTCTCCTACACGATGGGGGTGCTTGACGGCTCCTACGGCCCCGTCCTGCAGGCACTCGGCATCACCGTCGGCGGCGCAACCATCGCCGGTCTCGCCGCGAACTGCGGCACGGTGTCGCTCGTCCAATGAGTCGCGTCACACATCTAGTCGAGGCTTTCTCCGCCGAGAGCGAACCTATAAGGCGATACGTTGAGTACGTGTGCTTCTCCCCCGAAGGCGATCTCGTCGGAGGACTGGTGGTCACCGCAATCGGTGTCGACGCTTACAAACACCTCCACGGACGGAACAATCACCTTCTCTTCGCGCTGGTGCCGCTGGTGCTCGGGGTTCATCAGCTCGATGAGTCGCTCGTATGGTGGTCGCTCGAGGGACCGGTTCCGTCCTCGATCGGACGGGTAGCGATGTGGATCTACTTGTTGATCGCAATGGTCGTAGTCCCCATCCTTGTCCCTCTCTCGATCTGGAAGCTCGAACCGACAGGACGGCGACGATGGATCGTCGCCCCCTTTCTGGGCCTCGGGGTCGGCGTGGCGATCGTCCTCTTGATCACCATGCTGCGTGGGCCTGTATCGGTCAAGCTGGGCGCGTACCATCTCGCGTACGGCATCGGGCTTCACAATGGGATCCTCATCGTCGGTCTCTACGTGCTTGCTACATGTGGATCGCTCCTCTGCTCGGGCTACCGGGACATTGTGATCTTCGGTGTTGCGAATGTGATCGCGGTGGTCGTGCTGGCTCGGCTCACCGCTGATGGATTCACGTCACTCTGGTGCTTCTATGCGGCGATCGCAGCCGGGTTCGTCTCGCTTCACATGCGCTTCGGGAGACCACACCGAGCGATGCCCTACGCCCTGAGCTGACCCAGCCGGACGACGAAGCGGCAGAAGCCTTTGGCGCCGAAAGATGCGTGGACGACCGGGGCCACGGTCCAGCGTCTCACGGTGACGCGACGCTCGGAGAGATGACTGCACAGGCGCTCATGGGGCGCCCGTCATGGAACTGGACGCAGCGGCGTGCCCCTAGCGGGAGGGACAGGCCAAGCCACAACAGAACTGCAAACGTGCGGGTGGAGGTGAAGGGACTCGAACCCTCGGCCTCTACATTGCGAACGTAGCGCTCTACCAGCTGAGCTACACCCCCGCGCTCATCAGGATACCCGGGCGTTCCGGAGGTCCCGGAAGCGCCTGGCCAGGGCGATGACGCTCTAGCGGGCGGCCACCCGGGGCTCTTCGAACGGCTCGTCGTCGTCCCAGGCGCCCGGGTAGCCGGCGGTCGCCGGGTCGATGTGTTCGACGGGGTCGAAGTACTCGACCGCGTCGGCGACTCCTCGGGGACGGTGCGACCCGCGCCGGCGCCGCTCCTCCTTGAGCTCGTTGGCGTAGGCCATGAGGCCGAGAAGGGCAAGGGCCGGAAGGCCGGTCAGCGCGGTGAAGATCCACGCCAGGTGCATGCCGGGCCACAGGCCGATGATGAAGGTGGAGACGGCGACGCCGCCCAGGCACCGCAGCAGGGTGCTGAAGCGGCGGCGCGCCAGGTCACGGCGCAGGAGCCGCACGTCGGCCCGCGCCTCGGGCAGGCAAACGGGATCTGGCCGGTCCAGCACACCGATCCGCTCGTAGTGGCAGCCCTCGTCGTCGTCGACGTGGGCCGCCGCGGCGTCGTCGGTCGGCCGCAACAGGACGAGCTTGGGACGTGAACTGTCCGACGTCGGCGTGGCTTCCGGCCCGGGCGAACCGCCCGGAAGCGCCGTATGGAGCCGGTATGCCGGCGCGACCGTCTTCGGACCAGCATGCTCGAGCAGCTGGAGCTGATGATGAAAATTCTCGATCGACCCGACACCTTGTCGCTCGCCGAACCGTCGCCAAGCGCTCGGCGCCAGGACTACCACCCATAGCACTGCTACGAGTCCTAGCAAGATCACAATCGCCACTCCCCGACGACCTACCTTCGCTCTCCTCTAAAAAGCCTATTGATCAGCTCTTTAGAAATGGTGGATGGTGGGGAAATGCACAGCGCCGACCTCGTCGGCACTTCTCCTGTGTCTCCGATTTGTACCAACGTCTTCGCGCCGATTCAAGGGATTTCTTCCGGTCCTGCTCATGAGCGGCGCGTCACGCCGGGATGGCTCGACTCCACCACCTGCCGTCGCTGCAGCCCACGGTGACCGCGACGTCGAAGCAGGCGGACACGTGTTGCGATGTGACGACCTCGGCGAGCGGCCCGGCCGCGATGAGGCGCCCGGCGCGCATGAGGCCGCCATGGGTGAAGCCGGGCGGAATCTCCTCGCAGTGGTGCGTCACCAGGACCGCCGGGGGGCTGGCGGCGTCCGAGGCCAACGCGCGCAGACGCAAGAGCAGGCGTTCTCGGGCACCGAGATCGAGCCCGGCGAACGGCTCGTCGAGCAGCACGAGCTCGGGGTCGCTCATCAGCGCACGGGCCAGGAGCACTTGTTGGCGCTCGCCTTCCGAGATCACCCCGAAGGTCCGGTCCGCGACCCCGGCAACGCCCCCCTGGGCGAGGAGCTGGTCCGCCTTCTCCCAGTCCGCTGCGCCGTAGGTGTTCCACCACGTCTCGAGGGCTCCGTAGCGGCCGCTGGCGACGACCTCGCGCGCCGTGACGTCGGCGCGCAGCTGCCGCGTCACCGCGCCGCTGACCAGCGCGACCCGGGGGCGCAGCGTGCGAACGTCGACCCGCCCCAGCTCCGATCCCAACACCTCGACGCGTCCCGAGGTCGGCCACAGGCGCGCCCCGGCCACTTGCAGCATGGTGGTCTTTCCGGAACCGTTCGGCCCGAGCACGACCCAGCGCTCGCCCCGCTCCATTTGCCAGTCGATGCCGTCGAGCACCCGCACGCCGTCGCGCCGGACGGTCACGCCGCGCAGCGCAACAGCTGGGCTTTCGGTCACCCCACGGGGTGATCGGAAGCAAGCCGCCGGCCGATGCGCCCGATGAGGCCCGAGCAGCACTGCGCCCAGGTCCGTTCGCCCGCCAGCCACAGCCAGATCTCGCGCCGGTAGTCGAGGACGACCTGCGCCAGTTCCTCCTCGCTCATGCCGGCGGAGGCCAGCGCCCGCCAGCGCATCCAGAGCCACGGCACCAGGCCGTCGGCCGCCGTCAGGACCTCTTCGAGGTCCTGGCCTTCACCGACCACGGCGTGGGTCCACGCCTCGGCCCGGACGACCGGCTCGTCGGGCAGGTGCAGGTCAGGGAGGACGTCCACGCTCAATGGCGGATGTACACGGGCTGGCGGTCCGTGCCGTCGTAGGCGCGTACGTGCTCCTCGAAGTCGATGAAGAGAGGCGCGTCCGGGTCGAGCTTGCGCTGCAACGAGCGGTTGGCGATCTTCTTGTCCAGGGCATCGAGCCGGAGCAAGGCGGCCGGGTCGTCCAACCCGCGCACGTCGAGCTTCGATCTCGCCGCCTGGAAGGCGAGCCGCCCCCGCTCGGTACGGATCAGCACGCTCGTCCAGCCGGTCATCGATCCGACGCTCCCGACGGAGATGTCGGCGGAACGACCGAGGAAGTCGGCGCACTCGTCGCACCCCTTCAGCGCAGCCCCATGGAAGTCCTTCACCGGTTCGTCGACCGCCAGTTCGCCGTCGCGGTACTCGACGATCATGCGGCCGTGGATGACGTCCATCTTGGAGACGCGATCGAGGTCCACGCCCCGCTTGTCACGCAGCTCGCGGAGGGTCAGCGCCTCGTAGTCGAAGTTCTTCGTGCACATGAGCGCGATGGACAGCACGACGGCGTCGATCCGATGTGCGCCCGTCGGCCAGCGCCGGGCCTGCATGGCCCGCAGCCCCTGTACCTCGCAAGGAGTGCCGACGACCGCGATGCGCGGCTTGGCCGGGAGGCTGTAGCGAGAGAGGTCGAGCTCGGCGAGCGCCATCGTCTGGTTGTAAAAGCTCCCCGAGGCAGCCCGGATCTCCTCCGCGCTCGTCGCAATGGTGGCGATGCCCTTCCATTGCTCGTCGGGGTCCGGGCTCGGCTTCGACACCAGGGCACCGTCGATCTCCCCTGCCGCGAGCAGTCCGATGAGGAGCGCGCTCACCGCGCCTCCATCCTGCGCGTCGTCGTTCTGTGCGCTGGCACGCACCGCGTACGACTCCACGACCGCGCCGAGGCCGTCTCCCGGCGGACCGCCGCTGATCTTGAAATAGGTGTCCGACGAGTCGGAGCGGACCTGCGCCGGCTGCACCGCGGCGTCTTCGCCGCTCTCGGCTGTCGACGGCGGCCAGAGCGCTTCGTAGCGCAGGCCGCCACGCGGGCAGAAGTCCCAACACAGCGAGCACCCCGTGCACATCTTGACCAGCTCGGGCAGGTCCGTGTCCTCGTCGATGCCGATGGAGTTCGAGGGGCAGACGGCCACACACGTCCCACACTGGATGCAGCGGTCCGCGTGGATGACGCCCGCTTCGAGTTCCCAGAACCACACCTTGCCCGGCGGCTCGGCGATGCCGTTCATCTCCTCGCGGAGGCGATAGCGCTTCACGACGGCACCGTCTCGGTCGTGGTGCTCAGAAGCACCTGCAGCTCGGCGGGCGGGGTGCGCCGGGCCCAGAGGTGGAAGGGCTCGTCGGGACGGCGACCTTCGCGATAACTCGAAACCACACGGAGCAGTGCGTCGGGCACCCGGTCGACCGGCACCGCGCCGGCCAGCCAGTCGATGAACGCGGCGTCGGGGCCGAGCGAGCCGCCGAGCCCGATGTCGACGGCCTCTTCGATGTGCTCGGCCACGTGCGCGATGTCGCCACGGAAGCCGATGTCGGCGATCTGCGGCTGCGCACACCCGGCGGAGCAACCCGAGAAGTGCATCCTGATGACCCCGGCGTCAGAGGTGGTGGCGGTGTGCCTGCCGTTGCCGTTTTCCTCGGCCGGCGAGAATCGGGCGTCGAGCTGGCGCGCCCATTTGACGGCACGCTCCTTCGTCTCGACCACCGCGAAGCGGCAGAACTCCGAGCCGGTGCAGGCGACGACGCCGCGCTCGAACGGACCGGGGAACGGCGAATACTTCTGTATGAGCGGTTCGGCCAGCAGGTCGTCGAGACGGTCCTCGGGGACGCCCGAGACCATGAAATTCTGATCGGTGCCGATGCGCACTCCCCCGTCGCCATAGGTGTCGGCCAGCCTCGCCAGCTCGACGAGGTCGATGCCGTGCATGCGCCCCACGGGCACGCAGCAGCCCACGTAGAACAGGCCGGGCTGCTTCTGCGGGTGCACGCCCACATGGTCACCGCGGAAGGCCGTGGTCAGCTCGCGCGCGGCGGGCTCGAGCGTGAAGTTGGTCCGCTCGTCGAGGGCGGCGCGGAACCCTTCCGGCCCCAACTCCTGGGCCAGGTACCGCATCCGGGCCAACCCCCGGTTCTCCCGGTTTCCGAGCTCGCCGAAGACGACGGCGACCCCCCGGCACAACTCGACGGCCTGATCGGGCCGGATGAACACGTCGATGTCCGACGCCATCCGCTCGCCGTCGGAGAGGCCGCCACCGATGAGCACGTTGAACCCGACGGAGCCGTCCGCCTGTTCGGCCGGCCACAGCCCGACGTCGTTGATCTCGATCCGGGCGCAGTCCTCCGTGCAGCCCGTGACGGCGACCTTCCACTTGCGGGGCAGGTTGGCGTATTCCCGGTTACCCGTGAAGAAAGCGGATATCGCCTGTGCCACCGGGTACGCCTCGACGACCTCTTTCGCGTCGATGCCCGAGACGGGGCACGAGCACACGTTGCGCGCCGAATCCCCACATGCCTGCACCGTGGTGAGGCCGACCTCCCAGAAACGCTGCCAGATCCGCGGCACGTCGGCGATGCGGATCCAGTGCAGCTGGATGTCCTGGCGCGTCGTGAGGTCGGCGTAGCGGTTCCCGAAGACCGGGCTGTCGTCGGGGCCTTCGGCGAACGCGTCGGCCGCCACCCCGACCTCGCGCACCTGGGCCGACGTCATGACCCCGCCCGGGACCTTGATGCGCATCATGAAGGCGTCGCCACCCTGGCGTTGGGGGTACATACCGACCCACTTCAGGCGCTCCTGCTCGCCGGGCACCTTGTTGATGGAGTCGGGTCCCTGCTTGGAGTACGTGTCGATCACCGCCTGGGCCACCTCGAAGGGATGGCGCGCCAGTTTCAATTGTTCGACGGGGTTCAGTTCGCCGATGTTGCGATACGGCCGCACGAACTTGAGGCCGCGGTCACGCCGGCCCCTGAATTCCATGCCATAGGGATTGTCGAGGTCGCGCGGCACTAGACGTGCAGGCCACACTCGGTCTTGTCGAGACCGGACCAACGTCCGGCGCGCGCATCCTCGTCATCAGCCACCGGACGGGTCGTCGGGGCGCACCCGATGGACCGATAGCCCTGCGACCAGAGCGGGTGTAGCGGCAGGTCGTGATCGGCGAGATACGACGCAATGTCGTCGTCGGTCCACGTCGCGAGCGGGTTGACCTTGACCAACCCGAAGGTGGCGTCCCAACTGACAATGGGCGTGTCGGCACGCGTCGGGCCGTCGGAGCGTTTCAGCGACGTCAACCACCCGGCCTTCTCTGCCACGGCCCGCTTGAGCGGCTCGACCTTCCGGAATTGGCAGCACTGCGCGGTGCCACACGGGTGGGCGGCCGCGTCCGGGCCGGGCTTGGTCACCGTCAGGTTCAGGTCGTAGCGCGCCTGCACCTCTTCGACGAACGCCAGCGTCTCGGGGAAATGCGCCTCGGTGTCGAGGAAAATGACCTCGATGCCGGGTGCGACCTTCGTTGCGAGGTCGATGAGCACGATGTCCTCGAAGGAAGCGGCGAGGACGAGGGAGTCACCGAACTCCTCGGCGGCCCAACGGATGACGGCGCTCGCGGGCGCCGTCTCGAATTTCTCGCTCACCAGGGCCAGGTCGTCGGTGTTCATCGGCTGCTCGCTTACGCTGATTTCGGTCACCGACCCTCACGTTCTCCGTAGCGATCGAGCTGTCCCCGGGGCCCGCCGCCGGCGCTTGACGCATTCTCGAATGCGAGCGTTAGTATACATGACCAAAATGGTCATGATTCGAAGAGGCCCCATGGAAATCGCCGCCGCCGCTCTCCCTACCCAACCCGACAGCGCCAACACGACCCGGCCGCACGCCTCGCCCGGCGCGTCTGTGACCGCCCTGGTCAGGCCAGTGGAGCATCCCCTCGGTCATCTGGACCTTCTGGAATCGCTGGCCATCTTCATCATCCGCGAGGTGGCCGCCGAGTCGGAGCGGCCGGTCCTCCTCTTCAGCGGCGGGAAGGACTCGGCGGTCCTCCTCCACCTGGCCTCGAAGGCGTTCCGGCCGGGCCGGATCCCCTTCCCGGTCCTCCACGTGGACACCGGGCACAACTTCACCGAGGTGCTCGACTACCGCGACGCGCAGGTCGAGGCGGAGGGCGCTCGCCTCCTGGTGGCCAAGGTGCAGGACTCCATCGACGGGGGACGCGTGGCCGATCCGGGCGACGGTGCCTCCCGGAACCGTCTCCAGACCACAACCCTGCTCGACGCCATCAACGCCAACGGGTTCGACGCCGCCTTCGGGGGCGCGCGCCGCGACGAGGACAAGGCCCGCGCCAAGGAGCGCGTCCTCTCGTTCCGCGACTCGTTCGGGCAGTGGGACCCCAAGCGGCAACGGCCCGAGCTGTGGCAGCTGTACCAGGGCACGGTGAAGCCGGGTGAGCACCTGCGCGCCTTCCCGCTGTCGGACTGGACCGAACTCGACATCTGGCAGTACATCCGGCGGGAGCGGATCGAGCTCCCGTCGATCTACTACGCGCACGAGCGCGAGGTCGTCGAGCGCGACGGCATGCTCCTCGCGCTGAGCGAGTGGGTGACGCCGCGAAACGGCGAAGAGGTCCGCAAGGAGACCGTCCGCTTCCGAACCGTCGGCGACGCGACGTGCACCGGCGCCGTCCGCTCCGACGCCGACACCGTTGAGGAGATCATCCGCGAGGTGTCGTCGTCGCGCATCTCGGAACGTGGGGCCACGCGCGCCGACGACCGGTTCTCCGAAACAGCGATGGAGGATCGCAAGCGCGAGGGCTACTTCTAAGTCGATGACCACGTTGCCCGGCTCGCCACCGGTGGGCGGCGCCGGGATCGGCGTCGACACGATGGATATCCTCCGCTTCGCCACGATCGGATCGGTGGACGACGGCAAGAGCACGCTCATCGGGCGCCTCCTCTACGACACCCGCCAACTCTTCGACGACCAGGTCACCGCGATCGAAACGGCCTCGGAGCGCCGGGGACTCGGCGAGGTCGACCTCTCGTTCGTCACGGACGGGTTGCGCGCCGAACGCGAGCAAGGCATCACGATCGACGTCGCCTATCGGTACGCCGCCACACCGCATCGCAAGTTCATCATCGCCGACTGCCCTGGCCATGTGCAGTACACGCGCAACATGGCGACCGGTGCTTCGACTGCCGACCTGGCGCTCGTCCTCGTCGACGCGACCTCCGGATTACGCGAGCAATCGAGGCGGCACATCTGCATCGCCGCCCTCCTTGGGGTCGATCAGCTCGTCGTCTGCGCCAACAAGATGGACCTGGTCGAGTGGGACCGATCGGCCTATCAACGGATCGCAGACGAGATGGACGCACTCGCCCATCGCCTCGGGGTTGCTTCCTGCATCGTGATCCCGATCTCCGCCCTCCATGGGGACAACGTGGTCGAACGCTCGGAGGCGGCGAAGTGGTACGACGGGCCGACCGTGCTCGATGCGCTCGAGTCGGCCCAGGCCGGCGGCTGGGCGGCCCAGCACGGGCTCCACACCGGGAGCGGTGCGAGGCTTCCCGTCCAATGGGTCCTGCGCCAGCCCGGCGGTGGGCGCACCTACGCCGGCATGGTGAACGGCGGTCCTCTGCGGGTGGGTGACCAGGTGATCGTGCTCCCGGAGGGCAGCCGGACCACGGTGCGTGGGATCGAAACGGCGGACGGGCCGCTTCAACGGGCCGAAGTGGGGCTCTCCGTCTCGGTCCGCTTGGGCGACCACCTCGACGTCTCGCGTGGTGACCTCATCGCGGCGGCCGAGGAGCCGCCCGCGGTCACCGACACCTTCGAGGCGACCGTGTGCTGGTTCCAGGAGCGGCCGCTGCAAGCGGGCGACCGCCTGCGCCTGAAGCACACGACCCGGGTGACGCCGGTCGTCGTGGAGGATGTGACGGGCCTCTTTGACGTCAATGAGCTGAAGGTGACGGAAGCCAGCGAGCTGCGCGAGAACGATATCGGTGTCGTGCGCCTGCGCACGGCCGTGCCACTCGCCCTGGACCCGTACGAGACGGATCGCATCACGGGCAGCTTCGTCCTGATCGACGAACAGACCTTCGCGACGATCGCGGCGGGCATGGTCGGTCCGCCGCGGCTCCATGACTGACCCGGGTCCGGCTCCCCCCGCGTTCTACCCCGTCTCGCTCGACGTCACCGGGCGCGCCTGTCTCGTCGTCGGGGGCGGACGCGTCGCGGCCCGCAAGGCCGGCGCTCTCCTCGAGTACGGCGCACGGGTGACAGTGATCGCGCCGTCGCTCGCGCCGGACATGGAGGCGCTCACCGACCGCCTCGAGGCCGTCGAGCGCCGTGCCTACGAAGCTGGCGACGCCGCCCGGTTCCGGCTCGTCGTGACCGCCACGGGTCGGCCCGACGTCGATGGTGCCGTGCACGCAGACGCCGAGTCCGCGCGGGTCTGGGTGAACAGTGCCGACGACCGCGCTCATTCCTCCTTCATCCTCCCGGCGGTGCATCGCGATGGTGCGGTGACGGTTGCGGTCTCGACAGGAGGGCTGAGCCCGGCCCTCTCCTCATGGCTGCGCGATCGTCTTGCGAGCGAATGCGGCGAAGACCTGGGTGCGTTGGCCGCGATGATCGGCGAGGCGCGTGCGGAGCTCCAGCGGGCGGGCCGTTCGAGCAACTCGGTCGACTGGCTGGCACTGCTCGACGGCCCGCTCCTCGATCTTGTGCGCACGGGTGACTGGGACAATGCACGTGCAATTGTGGCCGCCGCGGTGACCGAGTAGTCCTTTTGGCCCTTCCGGCCAGACCGGTTGGTCTAAAAGCTTGCCCTCCAACTGGACACACCGGGTCCGGTCCTAGGTAGATGTCACCGCATCCAGGGTGCGGTGACGCTGTTGGAGGGGGACGATGACAACGTCGAAGGCTCGAGGGACCACAAGGTCCGGCGCGGGCATGTACGGGGCGGTCGACGGCGGGGCGGCGCTGGGCGACCTTGCGGCCAGAGGG
>DASXBZ010000206.1:0-50570 GCA_036491435.1 Acidimicrobiales bacterium | reverse complement strand
GTCGGCCCAGGTGAGGAGCCGAGAACGGCAATTTCACGGCTCGCCTAACATCGGTCCACCAACGTCAGGGGAGGAAGTCGGGATGAGGACCGTCGTCGTCGGGGCGTCGAGTGGGCTGGGCCGCTGCATCGGGGTGGGCCTCGCCAAGCGAGGGGCACGGACGGCGCTGTTGGCTCGCCGCCTCGAACGGCTCGAGGCGGCGGCGAAGGAGGCCGGCCCGGGGACGGTGGCGCTCGCGTGCGACGTCACCGACATCGCATCGTGCCGCTCGGCCATCGACGAGGCCGCCGAGAGGCTGGGCGGGATCGACGCGTTGGTCTACACGCCGGCGATCGGCCCGCTCGCCGCATTGGCCGACATGGACACCGAGACCTGGCGGCGGGTCTTCGACACCAACGTGATCGGCGCCGCGCTCGTGACCCAGGCCGCGCTCCCCCATCTGGAGGCGACCAACGGCGTCGCCCTTTACCTCTCCTCGGTGAGCGCGTCGCTCACACCGCCGTGGCCCGGTCTCGGCGCGTACGCCGTGAGCAAGGCGGCGCTCGACAAGCTGGTCGAGGCGTTCCGGGCCGAGCATCCCGCCGTCGGGTTCACGCGCGTGATCGTCGGCGACTGCGCGGGCGGCGAGGGCGACTCCATGACCGGCTTCGCCAACGACTGGGACATGGAGCGGGCGATCGCGTTCGGGACCGTGTGGGCGGAGCGCAAGTACCTGAGCGACAGCCTCATCGAGGTAGAGGAGCTCGTGACCGTGGTCGACTCCGTCATCCGGCACGGCGACAGCCTCAGCCTGCACTCCGTCACGGTGGCGCCGCGCACCGTACCGGGCGCGGCGCCGTCGCCCGGGCTCGACATGAATACGTCGTTGGGGTCCTGAGCGGCGGCGGTCGAGCGGTGCCCGTGGAGCCCTATCCGTATCGGGCGCGCGCCTTTTGGGGCGACGCGCTCGTGGCCGAGTCCGAGTCGTGCCTCATCCTGGAGCGCGACGGCGAGCCCGCGCGGTTGTACTTCCCACGGGCAGCCATCGACCTCTCGGCGTTCCGCCGCGCCGGACCCGTCACGCCGGAGCCCGAGGGTGGCGACGGCGAAGCCTGGGCAGACGAAGGGTCAGACGGCGCCGTGGTGACCCTCGTCACCGACCCGCCCGCGGCGCTCGGGTCGCTGCGGGACCACGGACGGTTCGACGCAGAGCGGGCGAGGGTCGAGGTGCTCGACGGCGCCGGTGGCGACGACCGCGACGTCACCATCAAGCGCTTCCCCACTTGGGGCGACGCCCGCGACCTGGTCGGCCTGCTCGACGTCGAGCGCGACGGCGACCTCGCCTTCGTGGCCGGGGCGCACACGGACGGCCGCCGCCCCGTCGTGGAGGGCAGCCAGATGCTGGGACAGGCCATCGTCGCGGCCGGTCGCCACGCGCCGGGTCGGCGCGTCGTGTCGGCGTCCATGATGTTCCTGCGCGCCGCCGACGCCGGCCGCCCGTTGCGCTTCGAGCTCTCCGAGCTCAGCGGCGGCCGCACGTTCACCGGTCTGACCGTCGAGGTGCTCCAGGGGGGTCGTCGCTGCGCGGCCGGCACCTTGCTCCTCGACGTCACCGCACCCGAGGTCGTCCGTCATGCAGTGGAGGCGCCGGACGTGCCGGGGCCCTACGAGTGCCCCGACTTCGACATGGGCGTGACCGGACGCGACCTGCGGGTGGTCGACGGCGCGTACACGAACGACGCCGACGCGCCCGTCGGGCCGCCCTTTATCGATTGCTGGGTGCGCTTCCGGTCCCTGCCCGACGACCCCCCGCTCCACGCGGGATTGCTGGCGCAATTCGCTGGGCACATCCCGATCGCCACCGCGCTGCGACCGCATGCGGGGGTGGGGCAAGCAGCGGCGCACACGACGTTGTCGATGGGGATCAACGCGATCAGCCTGTCGGTGCATCGAGACGTGCGGGCCGACGAGTGGATGCTGTACCGCCACCACTCGACCTTCGCCGGCGACGGCATGACGCACGCCGAGTGCCGCGTCTTCTCCGAAGGCGGCGAGCTGCTCGCGTCCTTCAGCGTCGACGCCATGGTGCGCCCGTTCGCCGAGGGCGACCGGGCGCGGGACGAACGGACGGCGATGTGAGCCTCAGCACAGGCCGCGGGCCGCTCAGCGGCCGGCCGGCCGGCCGATTCACGGCGGCGATGCCGGCGGACGTCGCCTATATCGAGCCGTTCCGCCGGCGCGTGCGAGGCGTGAAGGACGGAAGAACCGTGGTGGACAGTGAACGCGTGCTGCTGGTCCACCGTCGGGGCCGGGCACCCTCGTACGCCTTCCCGGAGCGCGACGTGCACGGGCCGGCCGCCGAGCCCGAGCCCGACACCCCGGGGTACGTCACCGTGGCCTGGGACGCGGTCGACGCCTGGTTCGAAGAGGCCGAGGAGGTGTACGGCCACCCCCGCAACCCCTACCACCGCATCGACATCCTGCGTTCGGAGCGGAAGCTCCGGGTCGAGGTCGGGCCCACCACCCTGGTCGACACGAACGACACCCTGGTCGTCTACGAGACGGCGCTCGAGCCCAAGCTGTACGTCGACCCGCGCCACGTGCGCACAGACGCGCTCGAGAAGAGCACGACGGTGACCTACTGCCCCTACAAGGGGACGTCGACCTACTGGTCGTACCGCGTCGGCGACGACACCGTCGCCGACGTTGCCTGGAGCTACGAGGACCCGTTGCCCGAATCCGGTCCGCTACGCGGCTTCCTCAGCTTCGAGGAGTCGCACGTCACGCTGTGCCACGACCTGCCCGCCGGCGGCTGAGCCGCCGGATCGCTACGAAGCGCTGGCGGTCTGGGTCCCAGGCAGGTCCGTGCCGCAGCTCGGCGTCGAGGAGATCGCAGTGAAGCCGCTCTTGTGTGCCTGCATCACCCACGCGCACGTCTTCGGCAGGTCGTGGCCGAAGATCGTCGAGTAGTTGATGTTCTGGGGGAGCAGCCCGTTGACGTTGTAGGACTTGAGGCCGCGCAGGTCCTTGATCACCGCGGCCTGCGTCGGGTTGCTGCCCGCCATTTCCAGGCCCTTGATCATGAGGTCCGCTCCGGCCCACGACTCGTACTGGCCGAACGACGGGAACTGGGTCTTCGTGAAGTGCGCGTACTTCTCCATGGCGGCCTGCATCTGCTGGGTCCCCGCGTTGGGCAGCGACCAGGGGCGGAAGGGCGAGAGGAAGTATGCGCCCTGCAGCGTGGACCAGGACGGCGAGTTGATGACGTCGGGCTCGTATCCGGTCGCGTACAGCGTCGCCTTCAGGTTGACCCCGGCCTGGTGGAGCGCCTGGGCCAGCGCATAGTTCGAATTGGCGTCCATCGCCGGCACCATCGCGTTGATCCCCTTCTGCTTCGCGACGAGCGCAATGCTGCCGAAGTCGACGCCCCCGAACGGGACCGACGTGTTCAGGACACCGGTCGTGCCGCCGGCGTGCTCGAAGGACTTGGACGTCGCGATGGCGGCCCGGCTCGACGACGGCGAGATGCCGTAGCCGTAGGAGCCGAGCACGGTGCCGCCGTGCGCCTTGAGGAAATTGCCGATCTGTGTGTTCACGGGGTACTTGGGATCGACGCTGCCCTCGTCGGAGGCGAACATGTTCGTGTTGGGCTGGGTCCCCCACTCGGGGCCGTCGTCGTAGGAACCCGTGACCGGGACGCCGGACTGGTTCGGGTACTTGGCGGCCAGGAAGAACAGCGGGCTCTGCGAGACGATGCCGAAGGCCTTGGAGTCGGCCTCTTGGACGACCGTCGCGATGTTGGAGGGGTTCGTCTGGTCGTCGAGAACGAGTGGCACGAGCTTGTGCCCGTGGACGCCACCTTGGGCGTTCTGCAGGGCGATGCGCGCCTGGAACCCGGACGGCGAGTTGCCGTCCTGGGAGCCGCCGGGCCCGGTGAGCGAACTGATGTAGGCGATGGTGATCGGCGCCGGCGCCGCAGATGCCGGCGTCGACGACGTAGCCATCAACGCCAGTGGCAGGCCGGCCACCGCGGCCGCCAGGACGGAACCGATCGTCCGGGCGCTGGACCGGGCCCCAATCGTGGAGATGCCTCCGAGTCGCATGTGCTGTTGCCCTCCCCCGGACTCGTCGGAGTCCCTAGCCAGGAGCATGGTAACCCACGTGGAGGATTATGAGAATGTCAATCTCACTATGGGTTACTGCCGTTTGCAAAATGTAACGACCGGTCAGTACGAACCGGCCGGCTCGGTTACTGTAACCCGTTCGTAACGCCAGCGGGAGTCGGGGCCTCCGCCTCCCCCAGGTAGCGTTCGATGACTTCCGCACCGGCGTCGGCCGCCGGCCCGGACCAGCCCACCCGGCCCCGCGTGAGGATGACGCAGGTGTCCGCCATCGCCAGCGCGCGGTGTACGAACTGCTCGGTGAGGACGATGGTGATCCCCTGTTGGCGCGCCTGCTCGAGGCCTTCGAACACCGACTCGGCGACCAAGGGCGCGAGGCCCAGCGACATCTCGTCCGCGATGATCAGCTTCGGCGACACGGCGAGGGCACGCGCCAGAGCCAGCATCTGTTGCTCGCCGCCCGAAAGGCTCCCGGCGCGCTGCGACCGACGCGTGCCGAGGACCGGGAAGCGCTCGATCGCCCGGTCGATCGCGCCCGCCCGGTCCTGCCGGCGCTCCTGGGCCACTGCCATGCGCAGGTTGTCCAGTACGGAGAGTCGGGGAAAGATGCCGCGTCCTTCCGGGATGTAGGTGAGACCGAGCTTGCGGATGCGATGCGGTGACAGCCGCGTGGTGTCGTGACCGTCGAAGTGCACCGAGCCGGCGCTCCGGGGTACGAGCCCCGCGGCGGCACGGGCGAGCGTGCTCTTTCCCGCCCCGTTCGCACCCAATACCGCGACCACCGCTCCGGCTTCGACCGCGACCGACACGTTGAAGAGCGCCTGAGACGGCCCGTACAGGACTTCCAGGTTGCGCACGTCGAGGAGAGGACCCGTCACGACGTCGCCTTCGGTGCGCGTTCGAGCTGGGTGTCGCCCAGGTAGGCCTCGCGTACGCGGGCGTCGTTGCGGATCGCCTCGGGAGTTCCGGTGGCGATCAGCTCGCCGAAGTCGAGGACGAACACCGCGTCGGAGAGCGAGAGGACAGCAGCAACGTCGTGCTCGACGATCACGACGGACAGTGGGCGCTCGTTCTGGTCGACGATCTGGCGGAACACCGCGAGCAAGTTCTCGGACGCCTTCATGTCGAGACCGGAGAGCGGCTCGTCGAGCAGCAGGACCTGTGGCTCACTGGCAAGGGCGCGGCCCACCTCGACCAGACGGGCGACACCGAGCGGCAGCGCAGCCACGGGAGCCTGCGCGACGCGGGTCAGCCGGAGCAGCTCGAGCAACCGATCGATGTGCTCGGTCTCGCTCTTGCGGGGCGGCAACAGCGAACGGGGATCGAACATGTCGCGCCAGAGGCGCACCGGCGACACGCGGGCACGGTGCGCGAGCACGAAGTGCTCGCGCACGGTAAGCCCCATGAAGAGCTCGGGCTGTTGGAACGTCCGCGCCAGTCCCCGGCCGGCCCGGGACCGCGGCGAGGCGCCGCTGACCTCTTCGCCGCCCAGCCACACCCGGCCCGTGTTGCACCGCTGCAGGCCCGAGAGCACGCCCAGCAGCGTGGACTTCCCCGCTCCGTTGGGACCGACGAGGCCGACGATGGAGCCGGGGGGCACCTCGATCGAGATGTCGGAGAGCGCGGTGAGGCCCCCGAAGCGGACGGTGACGCCGCTGGCGGCCATGGCTGCGGTCGGCTCGGTTCCGCTCTCGCCCGACCCGGGTTCGACGCTGGCTGTGTTCGTCGTCACGAAACCCCCTCGACGACGCGGGGCACGGGTTGTCCGCCATCGACCTCACTCGGGGTCAGGCTGATGTCGTCGAAGGGCTCGGGCCCCCGTCCGGCCGAGGGGCCGAATCGCAACAGCAATCCTCGCAACTTGCGGCCGTTCTCGGCCAAAGCTCCGTCCGGGTACTTTGCAGCGGAGATTGCGCCCAGGCCGAAACCAATCTGGAGCCAGACCGGCAGGTTGGTGAGGGACGGCCAGTAATACTGAAAGATCGCGTCGGGGAAGACCAGTATCACGCCGGCGATCACGGCTGCGGCCGTCGACCGGACACCGATGGTGACCAACACTGCGAGCCAGACGATGCCTTGGAGGGTGGCGAACTCACTCGGCTCGAACGTCGTCTGCGCCATGGCATAGAGCGCGCCCCCGATGCCCGCAACAAGCGCAGCCGTGGCGCCGGCGATGACCTTCATCTGCACAACGCTGATGCCAGAGGTGCGAGCTCCCGCCTCGCTCCACCGCGCCGCGTTCAGGGCAAGCCCGGTCGTCGACCGCCGGAAGTTCACGATGAAGAGTGCAATGACCCCAAAGACGATGAGAACGAAGTAGGAGTAGGACAGGTTGGAGCCGACGAACCCAGGCCGGTTCAGGGTCAGCCCGATGCCCTGGTTCACGAAGCTCGGCAGCGTGAAGACGAGTGTTTCCATCAACAAGCCGAAGGTAAGGGTGATCAACGCCACATAGAGATCACCGAGCCGGATGCTGAGAAAGCCGACGATCGCTCCCATCGCGCCGGCGACGAGACCGCCCACGACCACGCCCGCCAGGACCGGCCAGCCGTAGTGATTCGCCAGCTGGGCGGTGGTCAACGCGCCCACACCGGCAAAGGTGATCTGGCAGAGCCAGAGCATGCCGCCCTCTCCCGTGACGATGGTCCAGGAAAGACAGATGATGCCGATGGCGAACGCCGACGGAAAGAGCCCGACCCAGTAGCCGCCCACGAGGAGAGGCGCCACGGCTACGGCGAGAATGAGAAACAGCGGACCGGCGTACTTGCCGAAGAAGTTGAGGGTCGCCGTCTCGATCACGTTGCTCGTCGAACCGGCCAGGCGGCTCTCCCCTTGCGGAGTGATGGCGCGGTCGAGTGCGCCGCCCCAGCCTTCGGTCTCCCCGACCCGCCCACCCCGGATCAGGCTGTAGATGAGGAAGAGCGCAATCACGATGAACGGGATCGAATTGATGAGCCCGGTGGTCCACTGGCTGTTGGAGGGCAGGTAGCGCTGGATCAGCGACGTGGCCACGCCCATCAGGAGGCCGACGACGACGGCGACGGGGAGGCTCCGCAGGCGGGCGGCCACGACCGCCGCGAACGAAGCAGCGATGAGAAGCGTGAACTGGCCCGGGTCGAGTCCGTTCAGGGGCGCGATCAGCACGCCGGCCAGACCGGCGAAGAAGGTGCTGACCGCCCATACCCCGACCGAGATGGCGGTCGGGTTGGACCCCGACAAATCGGTCATGGCCGGCGAGTCGACCATCGCGCGCACCTTGAGGCCGACCTCGGTGTATCGGAGCACCACGGCGCCCAAGACCACCATCGCCAGGACACAGATCAGCACGATGATCTGGTTCTGATCGATCGGAACGCCCAGGAAGTGATAGACCGCGTTCGGGTTCGGCGCGAGGCCGGGGGCAGACTGGATGGGGCCGGTGCCGAACCTCCAGGTCGCGACGGCGGGAATGGCTACCAGCAAACCGATCGTCGCCACCACCTTGATGAGCGGTGACGAGAGGCGCATATGGCGGAACAGCACCACGTAGAGCAGCACACCGATTGCCGGTGCCAAGATGACAACGGAGAGAACCGCGGCGGGTGCGATGCCCCAGTTGTGCTCCGTGTGCAGGTAGTAATAGAAGCGCGCGACGAAGTACGCGATCGCGCCGAACGCGAAGTTCAGGATGCCCGACGACGTGTACGTCATGACGAGCCCGGCCGAGGCGATGGCGTAGACGCCCCCTGTGACCAGCCCGACGATTATGAACTGCAGCATCCTGTGGAAACGCACCCCCTGGCCGGCCGGAGCAGCCGGTCATTTCTGAATTCGACGTCGATAAATGTTATCGAGGCGGCGCGGCCCCTGCACGACGCCAAATCCGCTCGTTGAGCTGGGACTTCATCGCCCTTCTCTCACTGCATCGTCCCGGGCTCGGAGGGCCCGGAAGCGCCACGCCGGTCGAGGGCCGATCCTGCTCAGGAGTCGGCGCGGACCTTGTCCTTGACGGCCGGCACGATCGGCGGTGCCTCCTTCCAGTTCGGGATCCCCGAATCCTCCTTCGCCACCGGGAACCGGTCCTCGTTGACCCAGGCCCAGTGTGAGTGGTTCAGCTCGTGCAGGGTGAAGCACGCGTTGAGGGCGTTGTAGAAGCCCATGTTGTCGACGCTCTGGTTCACCGACTCCTTGATCAGCAGGGAGGTCATCGTCGGCAGCTGCGCGATGCGCCGGGCGAGCTCGATGGTGCGCTCCTCCAGCTGCTCCTGCGGGAAGATCTTGCTGACCATGCCGAGGCCGTGGGCCTCTTCGGCGTCGATCGAGTCGCCGGTGAGCAAGAGCTCCTTCGCCTTGCGCGGCCCGAACTCCCACGGGTGCGCGAAGTACTCGACGCCGCACATGCCGAGGCGCGACCCGACGACATCGGCGAAGCGGGTGCCCTCGGCGGCGACGATCAGGTCGCAGGCCCACAAGAGCATGAGGCCGGCGGCGTAGACGTCACCGTGGGCCTGGCCGATCGTGATCTTGCGGAGGTTCCGCCAGCGGCGGGTGTTGTCGTAGAAGTAGTGCCACTCCTGGAGCATCAGCGACTCGGCACCTTTCCTGGTGGCGCCGTTGATCGTCCTCGACGGGTGCAGCGTCGGCCCCGGCGTGCCCTCCTCGCGGGCAGCCTTCGAACCCAGGTCGTGGCCCGAGGAGAACATGGGCCCGGTGCCGCCGAGGATGACGACCCGCACGGTGTCGTCGGCCTCGGCGTTCAAGAAGGCGTCGTTCAACTCGACGAGCAACCCACGGTTCTGGGCGTTGCGCGAGTCCGGACGGTTCAACATGATGCGCGCGATCGTCCCGTCGTCGAACGTCTCGTACAGCACGTACTTGTAGTCAGGCATCTCCGGCTCTCCGTCCGTGAACTGGTGTCCTCGATGGTCGGGCCGACCCTATCGTCAGAACACGCGGCGCTGCGATGCGGGGCCGTTACCCCGCGGCGCCCACCGGCACATCGACCTTCATGATCTCGGCCAGGTTGCCGCCCATGATCTTGCGCACGTCGTCGTCCGAGAGCCCCGCCGGCAGGTGGTCGACATAGCTCCGTGGCTCCGCCAGGCCCTCCGGGTGGGGGTAGTCCGAGCCGAAGAGGACGTGGTCCGCCCCGATCGTATCGATGAGAAGGTCGAGATTGTCCTCGTGGAAGGGGCTGATCCAGACATGGGACTTGAACTGCTCCACCGGGTCCTCTTCGAAGGCCTGCGGCATCTTGTTGTAGGTGTCGGCCACGTGGTCGAGGAACCCGGCCACCCAGTCGCCACCGCTCTCGATCGAGGCGACCCGCAGTTTGGGGAACCGCGAGAAGACGCCGTGGCAGAGGTACGCAGTCATGGTGTCCTCCATCGGCCGCTTGCCGACGCTGATGGCGCGGAACGGGTCCAGCCTGAAGGGCAGCATCTCGTCGGTCTGGCCGATCCAGTCGTTCTGGTACCGGGTGTACCCGCTGTCCGAGGAGTGCATGGAGACGAGGATGTCGGCCTCCTCCACCGCCTTCCAGAACGGGTCGAACTCTGCGTAGCCGAACGAGCGCGAGCCGCGGTAGCCGGGCACCGGGGCCGGACGGATCAGGACCGTCTTGGCGCCGCGCTCGAGCACCCACTCGAGCTCCTCGAGCGCCTTGTCCACGAGGGGGAGCGTGATCACCGGTGTCGCGAAGATGCGGCCCTCGTAGTTGAAGCTCCATTCCTCGTACATCCACTCGTTCAGCGCGTGGATGGCGGCGTGGGTCAGTTCGGGATCGTCGCGCATCCGCTCCTCGAGCAAACTGGCCAGCGTCGGGAACATCAGCGCGCGGTCGACGCCGAGCTCGTCCATCAACTCGAGGCGCGGGCCGGGCTCGCGGAAGGCCGGGATGCCGCGCATGGGGTCGCCGACGATCTCCCGGTACGACTTGCCCTCGGGGTTCCCGTTGCGGAAGTACTCCTCCTGGGCGCCCGGACGCGCCACGACATCGAACGTCGGGTTGGGGATGTACTCGCTGACCGTGCCGCGGATCATGATCTTGGTCCGGCCGTGCAGGTCCACGTAGTCGATGGCGCCCTTGAACCGCTCGGGCAGATGGCGCGTGAACGATTCGCGCGTCTCGTAGAAGTGGTTGTCGGCGTCGAAGACAGGGAAGTCCAAGGTTCTGGCCATACGGTCAGGATAGACCGGTTTTGACAACGACGTCAATATCAGATTCACGAACCGCCACGCTCAGAAGCCCCAGGCCAGGCGGTCCTTCCGGCGCTCAGAGCCGGTATAGCTGGCGGGCGTTCTCGCCGAAGATCTTGCCGCGGATCTCGGGGCTGAGCGTCTCCATCTTGGCTTCGACGGTCTGCAGCGGGTTGGGGTACAGACAGGTCGGGTGTGGGAAGTCGGTTTCGAAGAGGATCCGGTCCTCACCGACCGCCTCGATCAGGTCCGGCAGCTTGTTGCGGTTGTTCTCGAACCAGAACGTGGCGTACAGGTTGGTCCCGAAGTAGTCCGACGGCATCCGCTCCATTTGCGCGAGCTCCGGCGGCGCGTTCTCCGCCATCTCGTAGTCGAGCGCCTCGAGGATGAAGGGGATCCAGCCGACCCCGCTCTCCACGGAGACCATCTGCAGCTCCGGGTGACGGTCGAACATGCCCGAGAGGATCAGGTTGGTGACGACGCGCGCATTGCCGATGAAGAGGAGCGTCCCGCCGATGGCGAGCTTCGTGTTCTCGGCGTGCGATGCCCACGGGTATTGACCGAAGAACGTCATCGCGGTCTGGCTCGCGCCGATGTGGAAATGGACCGGCAGCGCCAACTCGCAGCAGGTCTCCCACAGGGGGTCCCAAGCCCGATTGGCCAGGTCCGGAGCGCCCAGGTCCTGAGGATCCGACGTCATGTTCACGCCGCGTGCGCCGAGGGCCGAGACGCGGCGCGCCTCCTGCACGCAGGTGTCGACGTCCCAGGCCGGCATCAAGGGCAGCGGCAGCAGCCGGTTGCCCGAGTCGGCCTGGATCTCGGCCATGCCGTCGTTGTAGATCTCGATCGCGAGACGGCAGAGGGCGGGGTCCTCGACCATGCCGAGATCCTGGCCGCCGAGCCCGATCGTGCTCGGGAAGATGATCTGCGCGTCGATGCCGCACTCGTCGAGCACGCCGAGACGCACCTCGGGATCGTGCGCGCCGAGATGGACCTCGTCGTGATCCCACTCCATGAGCGCGTGGAACGAGCTCTCTTTCGTGCCGTCACGTGCGATGACCCCACCCGCACTGAAGCGGCCGACGGGGTGCCCGTCGAACACCCACATCTTTTCTCCATCGACCTCTTCGACCCGGGGCACCCGCTCTTTGAAGGCGGCGGGCGCCCGCTTGGTGAAGAGGTCCGGGGCCTCGCACCAGTGCGAGTCCGCGTCGACGACGAGCATGTCCTTCAACATTGACGTCAATATTAGAGTAGCGTCGCCCCTGCGGCAACGGCCAAAGTGGCAGGTGGACCAATGAACATCGAACGACGAGGGGACCTGTGCGACCGCTGCCTGAGCTGACACTGGCGAGCGAGTGGTTCTGGACCTCGGGGGCCGACGGCGTGCTCCGGATCCAGGGCTGCGAGGACTGTGGGCAGCTCGTGCACCCGCCGACACCCATCTGCCCGAGGTGCCGCAGCCGCGCCTCCAAGCCGGTGGCCGTCTCGGGCCGCGGCACCGTCGTCGGGTACACAGTCAACGCACACCAGTGGCACCCGGACTTCGAGCCGCCCTACGTCATTGCGAACATCGCGCTCGCCGAGGACCCGAGCGTCCACCTCACGACGAACGTCGTCGGCTGCGCGCCTTCCGACGTCGCGATCGGCCAGGAAGTCGCAGTCCGCTTCGACCACTACGAGGACGTGTGGTTGCCACTCTTCGAGCCGACGGAGGTAATGGACCCGGTCGATCGGGTGCCGGAACCGACGCGTCCCGTTCCTCGCCGGCCGCCGACCACCGAACGATTCGAGCACCGCGCCGTGCTCTCGGGCGTCGGACGCTCGCAGATTGGGCGTCGCCTGATGATCGACCCCCTCGCGCTGGCCGTCGACGCGTGTACGGCGGCCATCGCCGACGCGGGGCTGACGTTCGACGACATCGACGGGCTGTCGACGTACCCCGGTGCCGGGGGCATGGGGATGAGCGAGGGTGGCCCGACGGCCATCGAAGAGGCGCTGCGCCTGCACCCGACCTGGATCAACGGGGGCGGCGACCTGCCGGGACCAGGAGGGTCGATCATCGCCGCGGCCATGGCGGTCGCCGCCGGGCTCTGTCGCCACGTGCTGTGTTTCCGCACCGTCTGGGAGTCGACGTACGCCACCCTGGCCGCCGAGGGCAAGGCGAGCGCGGGCCGTGCCGGTGGCGGTCGTGCGTCCGGTCCGATGCAAGAGTGGCGCGCCCCCTACGGCGCGCTGTCCGCTTCCAACTGGATCGCGATGAACGCACACCAGTATCTCCATCGCTACAAGGTGCCGCGCGAGATGCTGGGACTGATCGCGCTCAACGGACGCGCCAACGCGGCGCGGAACCCGGCCGCCATCTACCGCGACCCGATGACGATGGACGACTACCTCTCGGCCCGGCCCATCACGTCGCCGTTCGGGCTCTACGACTGCGACGTCCCGTGCGACGCATCGATCGCGGTGATCGTGTCCGCGGCGGACGTCGCCGACGACCTGCCGCACCCGGCCGTGCGGATCGAGGCCGTGGGGACCCAGATCCTCGAGCGGGTCTCTTGGGACCAGGGCACCGTGACCCACGAGCCACAGGTCATCGGGCAGGCAGCCCACCTCTGGACCAGAACCGACCTGCAGCCCTCCGACGTGGACTTGGCGCTCGTCTACGACGGTTTCACGTTCAACGCCATCTCGTGGATTGAGGCGCTCGGCTTCTGTGGTTTCGGCGAGGCCTACGACTGGCTCGATGGCGGGCGCCGCATCGCGCTCGACGGGGAACTCCCGGTCAACCCGCACGGCGGCCAGCTGTCGGAGGGCCGGACACACGGTTTCGGATTCGTGTACGAGGCGATGCAACAGCTGCGGCACGACGCAGGCGAGCGGCAGGTGCGCGACGCCCGTTCGGCCGTGGTCACCTCCGGCGGGGGCACCCCGTCCGGGGTCCTGCTCCTCCAGCGGAACGAGGGGTGACGGTGGGGTCGGGCAGGGTGGGCGTCCACCCGGGCAGGCCGAGGGCACGGGTACATTGATGGGACCCCCGGCCCGGGAGCCCGCACGGAAGGAGAAGCGCGTGTCGACGGCGCGGCCGGATACGAACGGCAACGACAAACCCAGCGGGCCCCGTTCCCGCAAGGGTGTCGAGACGCGCGCGCGCCTCGTCGGCGCGGCCAAGGAGATCTTCGAGCGCGACGGCTTCCTCGACGCCCGCATCTCCGACATCGCGGAGAAGGCCGGGCTCTCCCACGGATCCTTCTACCACTACTTCGAATCGAAGGAAGAGGTCTTCCGGGAGGTCGTCGCCGAGGTGGACGAGCGCCTCAGCGCGCCCATGACGAACATCATCTTGGACCCGAAGTCCTCGCTGAGCCCCTTCGAGCGCATCCAGGAGGCGATGCGAGTCCACCTCGAGGCCTACCGCGACGAGGCGCGCATCATGGGGGTCATCGAACAGGTCTCGCGGTTCGATCCGGAGGTGGCGGCCACCCGATTTGAGCGGCAACTCCTCGGTCTCGAGGAGGTCGCGAACTCCATCCGCAGCCTGCAGCGCCACGGCATCATCGATCGGCGCCTCGACCCGACCATCACTGCGGCCGCGCTGGGCTCGATGACCCGTCGCTTCCCCGAGGCCTGGCTCGTCGAGAAGATCATCGACGACGAATTCGACGACGTGCTCGAGCAGTTCACCTTCATCTTTGCGCGGGCCCTCGGTCTCGACGTCAGTGAGCGCGACCTGCCGCGCGCCCGCGAGGCCGGCTCACCGGCCCCACAGAAGGCTTAGAGCCGGGCGCTATCGACAAATCTGCCCTGACTTTCGCTGGCCCTCCCTAGAACCTGAGGTCTGTTCACCGTAACGATCGGTGGGGGAACTTCGATTACTCCACCGGGCTCTTCGGATTCTGCCGGGGTCGCGCCTGTCTACAGCGACGTGGTGCCTCCATCGAATGGTGCAACCCGTCTCGTGCTCTGCGTCTATACGGCTTGGTTCTTGACGCTCGTCCCCGCGTGTCAAGAACCATCCCCGATACACCCAGACGCGGCGCCCGGCGGCCCCCAGAGAGCTCGAGCCAGCCCCCAGGCCTCATGCGCCATCGTGATGGGCCGAGTCGCGTCGAAACCGACCACGGCCTCCTGTGTCCGATCAAAAGCCTGTCGCATGGTCCGTGCCATTCGGCTCGGCGGCTCGCCCATGAGGCCACATCGCCCGTTTCTGGGGGATTTCCGTCGGGCACGACCCCGCTCAGATACGAAGACCCCGCAAGGACGCGGTACTCGCCATAATCGGATCACTGCGATGACCACGCTCCAGGTCCCTCCAGCAACATCGGGATCCGTCCCGGAGTCACCCGATGACCGAGGCGCCATCGACGCGGCACGGCGCCCACCGCGGCGGGGTCGTCTGCGCATCGGGGCCATTGTCCTCGTGGTCGCGGCGTCCATCGGAGGGGTCGTCGCGCTGAGCCAAACCGGGGGGCAAGGGCATTCGGGTCACGCCACCCCTCTCCAGCCCAAGGCGCCAAAGGCGCCGACGCCACCCCCGGCCACGCCGAAGCCTCCAGGCGTGGCGCTCCCGTCCTCAGGGCTCTTCATGCAGATCTCGGCGACCTCCAACGGTCTGCTGTTGAGCGGGGAGTCGCCAGCAACGGCGCAGAGCCAACAGCCCACGTGCGTGGCGGCAACGGTGGACCCTGGCTCCTTGACCGTGGGACCGCTCGTAACAGGAAGCTGCGGCGACCCCCGTCTCTACGGCCAGACGGTCGAAGCCGTCAACACGAACGTTCCGCAGTCGAACAACGCGACGATCTCCATCGACGTCGCGAACCCCGAAACGGGTGCAGTGAGCGATGGTCCGGTGGTGATGACCTACGGGTCGTTCTCGGACACCAGACCGGTCATCGTCTACGGCAGCCGGTGGCTCTGGGTCTACGACGTGGAAACCACCCACGGTCCCGAGCTGCTGCAGGTCTCCGCCCAATCGGGCGAGGTGGTCGACACCATCACCATGCCAACCCTGTATCGACCATTGCTCGCCGCCGACGACGGGGGCGTGTGGGTCGCCAATGCGGAGAACGCGATCCCGGCGCCCCCGGCACTCTCCTATGTCGCGGCCGGCGCAACGGCGCCTGACGTCGTCCTCTCGGGGCCCCTCCCCATCTGTTGGCTGTCCGCGGCCGGCTCGAGCGCCTGGGTCGGCGCTGGCCTCCAGGGCGCATGCGCCAAACAGGTCACGGAGCGGTTCGAGGACGACGGGAAGGCGCCCGATTACTCCACGCCGGCCGACACGTTGCCGCTCACCGTTATCGGGAACGAAACGCAGGGCCTGTGGACCTTTCAGTGGTATCCCGACGGCCAACAAATCGTCGCCATAAACCCCGACACGGGATCCCAGTCGGTCGTCGCCTCACTGCCCCAGGTTCCGCAGCCCGCGTACGTCGATCAGGGTCTCGCCCAGGGGCAGGGGGTGTACTTCGACGGAGCCCTGTACCTGCTCGAACCGCCGTTCCGGGACAATGGTTGGCTCGGCTACACGACCATCGTCAAGGTGCCCGTACAACGTTCCGGATGAACGGGTCCCTTCCGTATGCTCTCGTGCACCGTCACGCAGGTACCCGGGGAGCGAAATGGCCAAGCTGATCTACATCGCGAACATGTCCCTCGACGGCTACACCGAGGATGCGCAGGGCGTGTTCGAGTGGACCGCACCCAGCGACGAGGTCTTCGCCTTCATCACCGACCTCCTGCGCCCCATCGGTACCCACCTCTACGGACGGCGCATGTACGAGACGATGGCCGTGTGGGAGACCGATCCCACCCTGGTCGCCCAGTCGGAGCTGATGGCCGACTTCGCGCACGTCTGGCAGGCAGCCGCCAAGATCGTCTACTCCACGACACTGGACGCTGTCTCGACCGCCAACACCCGGCTCGAGCACACCTTCGACCCGGGCGCAGTCCGCGCCATGGTGACATCTGCCGCCAGTGACGTGACCCTCGGCGGGCCGACCCTGGCGGCGCACGCATTCGGCGCCGGGCTGGTCGACGAGTGTCACCTTTTCGTGTATCCACTCACCGTTGGTGACGGCAAGCCCGCGTTCCCCCGCGATGCCGGCGTCTCGTTGGAGCTCTTGGACGAGCGCCGGTTCGGCAACGGCGTCGTCTGGCTCCACTACCGCACCCGGAGCTGACCCTCACCTCGGAAGCGAACCCGGCCCACGACCCGGGCCGGGGTCAACCGGAGGGACCGGTGCCCCCCGGGAGCGGGTCGGTGCCCGGGACTCCCGCATCACTCACGTGTTCGGTCCACTCGGACCCTGACCAGTACCGCTTCTCGTGCCGGCGGGTGGGGTCGACCAGCCAACAGGCGGCGATGCCGGTGAACGCACCGTGCCCGGAATGCTCGCCGACAGCCTCCGGTGCCTGGTCGGTGGATGGGCCGGCTGTGAACGAGCGGGTTGGGGCCGAGGCCTTGGGGTGACCCCGCCGACGTTGGGAGGACAACATCCGCAGGGCGAACAAGGCGAGAAAGACCACGAGGGCGATCGAGGAGCCGTGACCGTAGAACGTGACTGCAGCCTATTGGCCCGATCCGCCGGTGTCGCCGCGGTCGAGAGCAGCCGGACAGAAAGGGCCGTCTTCTTCGATCCCGCTTGCACAAGCCCGCCCGGTCGCGTCGACGGAGCAGACCTGTTGGCGCTCGATCATCCCCCCGATCGCTCGCGTGGGCCGGGGGTACCATCGGCCGGAGCCGAGTCCAAGGGTGGGCTCGGACAGGAACAGAGGAGACGAGCAAAGGAGACGTCAGCATGCTCTTCATGACGGAGTACCAGCTAAATCCCCACATGCCCAAGGCGGATGTGCAGCGGCTCATGGACGAATTCGGCAAGCGGGGGGCCGTTGAAGGGGAGATCTCTCACCACGTCAGGGCTGACGGCACCGGCGGGTACACGCTCAGTGAGAGCGACAGTCTCGAAGCCGCCTACGCCGACGTCTTGGCCTATCACGAGTTCATGACGTTCACGATCACGCCCGTGCTCACCATCGACCAGGCGCTCGGCCCGATCATGACGTACCTCGGCTAGCTCAACCGAGCGTCGCCGCCTGCCACTCGAGCAGCTGCGGCGCCAGCAACGGCCAGCGGACGAAGATCCCTTTCTCTCGTTCCTCTCCGCGTTCGAGCCACTCGCGGTCGCCCCAGGGCGGCTCGACGAGGCGGGCCTGTGGCAACACCTCGGCCAGGCGCTCCGACGTGGCGCGTGTGTGCCAGACGTCGCTCTCACCGCTGCGGAAGACGAGCGCGGGGATGTCGAGTGCACGGGCCGCGTCGAGGGAGAGACCGGGGACCGGCTCGTCGGTCGGCACGTACGCCAGCATCCAGCGCTCCATCGCCGCGATGAACGCCTTGGGCTCCTGGTCCAAGATGCGCTGCCGGTTGCCCGCGTTGCGTTCTATGACCTCTTGCCACTCGGGGAGATCGGCCACCGCCTCCATGCCACCGCTCGTCCACGCCGCGGCCAGCGATCCCCCGCAGTAGTGCATCGCCAGCGTGAGGAGCCCGTAGACACCGCCGCTGATCCACCAGGTGGCCAGGCCCGCCGCCGCACCCGGGTGCGCCGCCGCCAACAGCGACACGCGTGCGCCGCCGGACCCCCCGATGATCACCGCCGGCGTCATGTCGAGGTGCTCGAGCAGCCCGACCAGCGCGTCGGCCTGCATCGCCGATTCGGAGGAGCCCTCGAAGCACACGTCCGACTCGCCACAGTTCGGGCGGTCCCAGATCAGCACCTGGTTGCCGTCAGCGGCCAGGGCCTCGGCCAGCTGGCGCACGCCGGGCTCGTCCTTCGTGAACCTGCCGCCCGGCGTGATGACCCAGGGCCGCCCCTCCCCGATCGTCTCGTACGCCAGCGTCAACCCGTTGACCGTTGCGGTCGCCACGCTCTCTCCCTCCCCGGCTGCTGCCGGTTGCCTGTTGCGAAGAATCCTGCCGTCAACCCGAGCTAGGGCGGCCGCGCGGCACGTCGCGGAACGGTACGTCCTTGTCCAAACGGCGCTCCCGTGGCATGCCCAGCACACGCTCCGCCACCACGTTGCGCGCCATCTCGAGCGTGCCGCCCCCGATGCTGCCACCCTGGCGGATGAGGTAGTTGACTGCGGCGCGGGAGGTCGGTCCTTCGCCGCCCCAGGCCGCGCCGGCCGATCCGGCGACCTCGAACCCCAGGGTGCGGATTCGCTCTTGCGACGTGCCCTTGAACAGGCGCACGATCGCCGCCGCCTGGTCGGACAGTTTCCCGGCCGCGATGCTCTCGTTGATCCGCTTGCCCACCGCGTCGCTGACCAGCTCGAGCATGCGCGCCTCGCCGATCATCTCCTGGGTCCCGGTGTCCTCCAGCGAGCCGGCCTCGCGCGCCACCGTGAACACCGACGTGGCATCCATGCTGCCGTGCGTCATGCCCACCGGATGGCTCGCATAGGGCGAGTTGAAGAGCATCCGCTCGTGGAACATCCAGCGCGTGCCCACGGTCCAGCCGTCGTCCACGTCGCCGATGCGGTCCTCGTCGGGGACGATCACGTCGGTCAGGAACTCCTGGCAGAACTCACGCGACCCGTTGAGCATCTCGATGCGGTGCACCTCGACGTTCGGCTGGTGGATCGGCAGCATGAAGACGGTGAGCCCGCGGTGCTTCGGCACGTCCCAGTTGGTCCGGGCGAGGCAGAGACCCCAGTCGGACCACCAGGCCCCGGTGGTCCAGATCTTCGACCCGTTCAGCACCCACTGGTCCCCGTCGCGCACCGCCGTGGTGAGCGCGGCGGCCACGTCGGACCCGCCGCTCGGCTCGGAGAGGAACTGCATCCACAGCGCCTCGCCCCGCAGGATCGGCGGCAGGTGGCGCTGCTTCTGCTCCTCGGTCCCGAACTCCAGGATCACCGCCGCGCACGGCACGAACGTCGGCACCTGGATCCGCCACGGGAAGTCGCGGTTCACGATCTCCTCGTTGAACACCATCTGGTGCGCCGGCGTCAGCCCCTGGCCGCCGTAGGCGCGGGGAAAGCAGATCCCCGCCAATCCGGCGTCGTAGATCATCCGCTGGAGCTCGCGCTCGTGCGCGACCTCTGCGAGCTCGGCCTCCTCGTCACCCACGCTGTAGTCGAGGCGCATTTCCTCCATCGTCTTGGGCGCCAGGTTGGCCGTGATGAAGGCGCGCGCCCGGCGGCGGAAGCTCTCGAGGTCCTCCATCTCGTCCGTGTCGGTCTCCTCCTCGGCCCGCAATGCGCTCACGCTGCCGCTCCTTGCCTGGCCTCGACGATGCCGGCGATGCGGCGGAGATGCTCCCTCGGTGTCCCCGCGACCGAGCGGTTGACCGTGAGCCGGCGCAGGTACAGGTGCAGGTCGTGGTCGAACGTGACGCCGATCCCACCGTGCAGCTGCACGCAGTCCTGGATCAGCTCGCCGCCGTACCGCCCGATGAACGCCTTGGCCGCACTGGCCAGCTCGTCGGCGTTCGGCTCCTCGTCCTGCGCGGCGGCGCACGCGGTGTCGCTGATGCCGTGACCTGCCTGGAGCCACGACATCATGTCGGCAAAGCGGTGCTTGAGCGCCTGGTACGACGCCAGAGGGCGCCCGAAGGAGTAGCGGTCGAACGACCACTCGACCGTCATGTCGAACGCCGCCTGCATGGCGCCGACCGCTTCCGCGTTCAGGATGGTGACGGCCCGCCGCAGCTGCCGCCCCACGTCGGGCCCGCCGGGCGCACCCACGACGGCAGCGGCGTCGACGCGGACGCCGTCGAAGTTGACGGCCCCGAAACGCCGGGTCAGGTCGATCGTCTCGAGCGCCTCCACCGTGATGCCGTCGAGACCGGCCGGGACGAGCACCTGGGTCAAACCGGCCCCGTCACGCGCGGTCACGAGCAGGTGGTCGGCCTGGCCGGCGTGCTCCACCGGCTTGGCCGTGCCGCGCAGCACGAAGGCCTCGCCCGTGCGCTCGATCTCGACGCCGGTGTGCCACTCGCCCGGCCGCGCTCCCAGCTCGGGGGGGCACCAGGTGGCGATCGCATCTCCCGACAGCAACCCGGCGAGCACCTCGGCTTGTGCGCCGGCAGCACCGGCGTCGTTCAGCGCGGACGCCACCACGTTCGTCGCGGTGAGGGGCCCCGGGGCGGCATGGCGGCCGAACTCGTAGGCCACCAGGCTCAGGTCCACCAGCCCGGCCCCGCTGATCGAACCGCCGCCGTGCGCCTCGTCCACCAGAAGCGACGTCCAGCCCAGCTCGGCACCGCGGCGCCAGTAGTCGCGGTCGAAGCCGTCCGCGTCGTCGCGCAGGCGGCGCAGTGCGTCCGGCGGGGCGTGCTCGACCAGGAAGCGTTCGGTGGTCGCCCGGAAGAACTCCTGTTCCTCGGTTGGATTGATCAGCATATGGAACTGCGGTCCTCCCTCACAGCGCGCCGATGCCGGCGGCCTCGTTGCGCCTGCGCCACTCGTCCTTCGACATCCGCGTGACGTCGACGTCGCTCGCCGCGGCGCGCAGCGCCCCGACCGTCGCCTGTTCGCGCGGTGTGTGCGCGAAGGGGTCCCAGCCGTAGAAGCGGCACGCGTTCTCGAACGTGATCTTGTTGATCTCGGTCTCGTCGGTGACCCCCGCCTCCTGGAACTCGCGCCAGGCGAACTCGGGCGACACGGGCCACGTCGTGTCCGTGTGCGGGTAGTCGCACTCCCAGGCGATGTTGTCGATGCCGATGCGGTCGCGCAGCAGCAGGCCCGAGGGGTCGGTGATGTAGCAGGCGAGGATGTGGTCGCGGAAGACCTCGGAGGGGAGCTTGCCGCCGAAGTCGCTGTGCAGCCACTCCTGGTTGCCGTAGTGGCGGTCGATGCGGTCGAAGTAGAAGGGGATCCAGCCGATCCCGCCCTCGGACAGCGCGACCTTCAGGTCGGGGAAGCGGCGCAGCGTGGGGCCGAACAAGAGGTCCTGCGCCGTGATGGCGCTGATCTGGCAGGCCAGCACCATGAGGTGGTCGACCGGTGCCTCCTCGGCGCGCTGGATGACCTGGAACCCGGCCCCGATGTGCAGCGACAGGACCATGTTCTCGTCGCTCAGCGCCTTGAGCATCGGGTCCCAGTAGCCGGACAGGAAGCTCGGGAAGCCCTGGACGTGCGGCGTCTCGAGGAAGCTGATCGACCGGCAGCCCTTCTGCGCCACCCGGCGCACCTCGGCCACCGCGGCGTCGACGTCCCACATCGGCACGATGCCGAGCGGGATGAACCGGCCCGGGTAGGCGCCGCACCACTCGTCGATGGCCCAGTCGTTGTACGCCTGCAACATGACGAGAGCGATCTCCTTGTCGCGCGCCTCGGCGAACGTGCGGGCATTCCAGCCCGCCATCGTCGGGAAGCACATGGAGCCGAGCACGCCGTTGGCGTTCATGTCCCGCACCCGCTCGTGCACGTCGAAGCACCCCGGACGCAGCTCGGTATAGGTGCCGGGGTTGAAGCCCCACTCCTCGGACGGCCACCCGACGGTCGCGGACATGCCGAACGAGGTGCTCGTCTTCTCGCCCTGGAACACCCACTGGTCGATCCCGTCCTCGTGCACGACCTTGGGCGCCGCATCGGCCCACTTGTTCGGCACGTGGTTCTCGTACATGTGCGGCGGCTCGATCATGTGGTCGTCGATCGAGACCAGGATCATGTCGTCCATGTTCATCGCGGGTCCTCCTCCCTCGTCCTCACGCGGTGCGAACCGGGAGCGTCTCCCAGCCGCGCACCGTGGAAGTCTGGGCGCGCTTGGCCCGGTCGTAGTCGACCTCCCACTCCGGGAAGCGGGTCAGCACTTCGTCCAAGGCAACGCGCCCTTCGAGCCGGGCGAGTGCTGCGCCCAGACAGAGGTGGATCCCGTAGCCGAAGGCCTGATGGCGCCCGACCTCGCGGTGGATGTCGAATTTGTCACCGTCGGGGAAGTGCCGATCGTCACGGTTGGCGGATCCGTTCAGCATGACCATCACGCTGCCCTCGGGCACAGTGCGGCCGTGGATCTCGACGTCGCGCGCGACATAGCGCGACTGGACGGGTGAAGGAGACTCGTAGCGCAAGAGCTCCTCGATGGTGTTCGGGATGAGCGAGCGATCCGCCACGATCTCGGCGCGCTGGTCGGGATGCCGGCCGAGGACCTCACCGGTGAAGCCGATCAGGCGGGTGGTGGTCTCGTTCCCGGCCCCCGCCAGCAGCCCGACGTAGCCGATGATCTCCTGGTGGGTCAGCGTCCGCCTCGTGCCGGTGTGGTCCTCGAACTCGGCGTTGAGGAGTTCGGTCATCAGGTCGTCGGAAGGGTGCTCCGCCCGCCACGTGACGTAGTCGGAGAAGACGTCGAACTGCGCGTTGCCGTCGTAGACCCTCTCGGACGGGACGCCGTCGTCCAGCCGCAGGCCTTCGTCGAGACGGTCGCGGATCGCCTCCTGGTCCTGCTCGGGAATGCCGAGGAGCATCCCGATGACGCGCATGGGCATGAACCGGCCCAGGTTCTCGACGAAGTCGAACTGGCCCGACCCGACCAGGGGATCGAGGACCTGGGCGCAGTAGGCACGCACCTGTGGCTCGAGCGCCAGCATCTTCTTGGGCGTGAAGACTCGGGACAGCAAGGACCGGTGCTCGTCATGGGTGGGTGGGTCCTCGAAGAGGATCGAGCCCGGGGGGATCTCCACCCCGGCCTTGATGATCTCGAGCACCGAACCCCGGCCCGACAGATACGTCTGCCAATCGAGCATGGCGGCGTCGACGTCGTCCCATCGGCTCAGCGCGAAGAATTCGTACTTGTCGTTCCAGTACAGCGGCGCTTCGTCGCGCAGGCGCTTCCAGACGGGATACGGGTCCGCGTCGATCTCGAAGTCGTAGGGGTCGTAGTAGACGTCCGAGGAACTGGTGACGGTCACGCCCTGTGTCTCCCTCCCGCTTGCGCCCTAGCCCGCCGGCCAGGAGACCGACTTGACCTCCAGGTACTGCTCGAACCCGGCCGTGCCGTTCTGGCGACCGACACCGCTGTGCTTGTACCCACCGAAGGGGAGATCCGGCCCGTACGGCGCGCCGCCGTTGATCGACAAGCCGCCCGTCCGGATGCGCTTGGCCACGGCCAGCGAGTGCTCGACCGACCCCGAGAAGATGCCGCCCGACAGCCCGTAGATGCTGTCGTTGGCGATGCGCACCGCATCGTCCTCGTCCTCGAACGGGATGGCGACCAGCACCGGGCCGAAGATCTCCTCCTGCGCGATCGTCATCGAGTTGTCGACGTCGGTGAACAGCGTCGGCTCGACCCACCAACCCTTGGCGAACTCGTCGCCCGACGGGCGGCCGCCGCCCACAGCGAGCGTGGCGCCTTCCTTCTGCCCCTTCTCGATGTACCCCAAGACCCGTTCGCGCTGCTTCGCCGACACCAGCGGGCCCATGATCACGTCCTCGCGGTGGGGCTCCCCGTAGGGCACGGCGGCGAACATCGCCTTGAGCTGCTCGACGCCCTCCTCGTAACGAGACCGCGGCAGCAGCATCCGCGTCTGGATCGCACAGCCCTGGCCGGCGTGGAAGCACGCGCCCATGCCCATCATGGCGGCGAGGCCGAGGTCGGCATCCTCCAACACGATCGTGGCCGACTTGCCGCCGAGCTCGAGGAACACCCGCTTCATCGTCGCGGCACCCTTCTCCATGATCCGGCGTCCCACCGCCGTCGAGCCCGTGAACGAGATCATGTCCACCTTCGGCGACAGGGTGAGCTCCTCGCCGACCAGGTGGTCCGACGACGTCACCACGTTGATCACGCCGGCCGGGATGTCGGTCTTCTCCGCGATCAACCGCCCGAGGAACGTGGCGTTCCACGGCGTGTCCGGCGCCGGCTTCACGATCATCGTGTTCCCCGTCGCCAGCGCCTGCCCCACTTGGTGCAGGGTCACCTCGACCGGGAAGTTCCACGGGATGATGGCGCCCACGACGCCGACCGGCTCGCGCCAGATCCGCCGCGAGTCCAGTCCACCCGTGAGCCCCATGGCGTCGGGCAGCACCGTCTCCCACTCGAAGTTGTCGATCTCCTTGGCCGGCCAAGCCAGCGCGTCGGACAGCGGCGCGTCGAGCTGCGGGCCGTGCGTCGTCATCACCGGGCAGCCCACCTCGAGGATGAGCTGTTCGCGGAGCTCTTCCTGCTCGGCCTGGAGCGCCTCGTGGAGCTGCTCGAGGCAGCGCTTGCGTAGGGCGTGGTTAGTCGACCAGTCGGTCTCGTCGAAGGCCCGGCGCGCCGCGTCGATGGCCCGGAGCATCTCGGCGGAGGAGGCGTCCGTCACCGACCCGAGCACCTCCTCGGTGGCGGGGTTGATGTTGTCGAAGGTCTTGCCCGAGTCGGCCTCGACCAGCTTCCCGTCGATCAGCATCCGCTGTTCGGGGTTGACCTTCACTGCATCGGCCACGTTCCTCTTCCTCTCGTCGCTCGTATTCGCCCACCCCACGAAGGGCACGGCTGTCCCGCCGGTGACCAGAAAAACCAGGTCACCCAGCTGAGACGCCAGTTTCGGAGGGTATCTGACTTTGACGTCGTCGTCAAAATTGGAGCTATATTCGTCCGAGCCCCAAGGTAGCGGCCTCGCGTCCCTCTTCCGGCCGGGCCACGGAGGCCGGACCGCGACACGCCGGACCTCCGAGCAAGCAGAGTGGCGCCGGCGCCACCCACCGAAGTCGTCCGCTGACAAGAAGGAGCCCAGATGCCGACCATCGACGCCTTCCTCGAGGCGCTGACCCTCGAGCCGGTCGGCGACGATCGCTACCGCGCCGGCAACCTCCCCTCCTCCCACGGCGTTGTCTTCGGCGGCCAACTCCTGGCCCAATCGATCATGGCGGGGCTGGCTGGACAGGAGGGGAAGGCGGTGAAGACCCTTCATACCGTCTTCGCCCGCGGCGCGTCGCACGACGCACCGCTCGACATCTCCGTCGAGCGGATGCACGCCGGCCGCTCCGTTGCCAGCAGCACGGTGACCATCAGCCAGGCCGACCAGATCTGCACTCGTTCGCTCGTCTTGTTGAGTGCGCTGGAGGACGACGTGATCCGCCACGCTGACTCGCGCCGCTCGTCCTCGAACGCCGATGACGTCGCCGGAAACGTCCGCGGCGAAGAGGCGTGGGAGATCGGGATCGTCGGCGACGTCGACATCAGCGATCCCGAGCTCGTCGGTCCCCCCGAGCTCGACGTGTGGGTGCGCTTCGCCGGCGCCCCCGACGACCCCGCGACCGACCAGGCGCTGGTCAGCTATTCGACCGATGGCTTCCTCATCGGGACCGCGATGCGCCCGCACGCCGGCGTCGGCCAGGCCCTGGCGCACGTCACGCTGTCCACCGGTGTCCTCAGCCACACGCTCACCTTTCACGAACGGTGCCCCGCCGGCGATTGGCACCTCCTCGAACAACGCGCGACGTACGCCGGCCACGGCCGCAGCTACGGTCGTGGAGAGATCTTCCGGGCCGACGGGCAGTTGGCTGCGTCCTTCGTACAGGACGCGATGATTCGCGCTCGATCCGGGAGCGCCGGCAAGCTCTGACAGGAGTAGCCTCGAATTGCACGGTGCGTGCACCGTCTCAACAACTTGGAGGACCAGATGACTCTCGCCAGCGAGGTACCAGAGGGGCTGGCTGTTCTGGACGCCGATTCGCACTTCACAGACGTCCAGGACCTTTGGACGAAGCGAGCCCCGGCGGCCTACAAGGACCAGATCCTCCACGTCGAGGACGTCGACGGGGAGCGCCAGTGGGTGATCGAGGGGACACCCGTTGGCAAGGCGGGCGGCGGAAGCACCATCGACCGTGACGGAGTGAAGCATCCCTTCCTCGAGTCGATGCTGGAGTGGGACTTCGAACGTGCCCACGTCGCCGCCTGGGACGTCGACGCCCGCCTTGAGGTGCTCGATGACATGGGCATCCAACACCAAGTTCTGTATCCCAACGCGCTCGGGCTGGGAGGCCAGACACTGGGCGAAGTGAAGGACCTCGCGTTGCGTCGGATCTGTGTGGAGATCTTCAACGACACGCGTGCGGAGATCCAGGAGCGCACGAACAACCGCTTGCTGCCCATGCCCATCCTGCCCGCGTGGGATGTCGATGAATGTGTCCGCGAGGCGAAGCGGATCGGTGGGCTAGGGCTGCGGGGGATCAACATGAGCTCGGACCCCCAGGACCTGGGTGCGCCGGACCTGGCCAACCGAGCCTGGGACCCCCTCTGGGAGGTCTGTGAGGACCTCGAGCTCCCGGTCCACTTCCATATCGGGTCGAGTCTCACGGCGATGAACTTCTACGGCCAGTACTTCTGGGAGTCCCAGGACGAGTTCGTCAAGCCGGCGATCGGCGGTTCCATGCTGTTCATCGGGAACGCCCGCGTGGTGATCAACACCATCTTCTCGGGGCTGTTCGACCGATTCCCCAATCTCAAGATGGTCTCCGTCGAGAGCGGGGTCGGCTGGGTGCCCTTCATCCTCGAGACGATGGACTGGGAGCTGCCGGAGAACGCTCCGGCGCAGGCGGCCGAGCTCGGGAAGAGCCCTTCGGAGTACTTCAAATCGAACTGGTTCGCCACGATGTGGTTCGAGACCGGGCGCGGCCATCTCCAGGAACTGGTGGACAAGGTCGGCGAGGACAACATCCTCTTTGAGACCGACTTTCCCCACCCCACTGCTCTCTGGCCCAAGCCACTGCAGCACGTGCACGAGGCCATGGCAACGCTTCGGCCGGAGTCGGTCCGCAAGATCCTCGGCGAGAACGGAACCAAGCTTTACCGTCTCCGATAGGGAGTCCGAACAGCCGCCCGGCGGGCTCTCCAAAGCGGCGTGCGCTACGCGGCCTCGCTGTCTGAACGACCGAGGCCAGGCTCCGGAGGTGGGGCGTGCGCAGCTGCTTCCCAGATCACGGCCGCGGTGCGCACTGCCAAGAGCCGCGCCACGCCGACGCCGATCCCTGTCGCGACTGCCCAACTCACCGCTTCCGCCCAGGGCGAGTTGCGGTCGGCAGCCACCTTGGGCGGCCTCGACCCCCGAACCGCCGTCCAGACGAGCTCGATGACCCGTTGGGTCGCGAGCCCAGCCACCGCACCCGTCCCCACCGCGATCGCCTTCCAGCCGTATTTCTGCAGCGGCATGGTGAATTCCTACCCCGACTGCGCCGGTCCACACCTATGCCTGTTGACGGATCGATAGAGGTCCGAGTTACCGGGTATGGCTCGTCCATGGCCTACAAGACAGTTCCCGATAGCCACCGCGACCTGCTGGACGCGGGTTTCGCCACCTTGGCCACCGTTGGCGAGGACAACTACCCGCAGTTGTCCGAAGTGTGGTTCCTGGCGCAAGACGACCAGATCGCGTTCTCCCTCAATACGTCGCGGCAGAAGCTCAAGAACCTCCAGACGGAGCCCGCCTGCACGGTGTTGATTCTCGACTTGGCAAATCCCTACCGCTACGTCGAGATTCGCGGCACCGCTGTGGTGGAACCCGACGACGACTTTGAGTTCGCCCGCCGGGTGGGCGCCAAGTACGACGCCGACTTGCGCGAGCACGACGTACCCGGCGATCGCAGGGCGATGGTGCGCATCGTGCCGGTCCGCGTGCGAGCGGTCGACATGTCTGCCTGACGTGTGCCGCTCAGTCGGCGGTGAGTTGCGCGAGCTGGCGAGCCAGCCAGTCGTCCTTGCAGCGCGTCGCCAGCTGCACGGCCTGCGAGTCCAGCGCCATCTGATATGCGTGCGGCAGTCCGGCGATCACATGCAACTCACACGGCACGCCCGCCTGATTCAGCCGGAGCGCGTACTCCACGTCCTCGTCACGGAATCCGTCGATCGAACCGACCACCACACAGCTCGGAGGCAGCCCGGCCAGTTCAACGGCCCGCGCTGCCGCGGCGTACGGCGGGACGTCCGCAGAGCCGTAAAGGTCGCCGAGGTACGAGCGCCAGCCGAACTCGTTCGACTCGGCACCCCACACATAGAGGCCCTTGGCGGCGATTGACGGTGTGGTCTGGCGGTCATCGAGCATCGGGCAGTCCAGCAGCTGGAAAGCGAGAGGGAACTCCCCCCGGTCACGCACCAGGAGGGCGAGCGCGGCGGCCAGCCCTCCCCCGGCGCTGATCCCGTAAATGCCGAGGCGCGACGGATCGACGCCGATCTCTGCCGCATGCTCGTGAGCCCAACGCAAGGCCGCATAGCAGTCCTCGACGGGGCCCGGGTAGGGCGTCTCGGGAGCGAGTCGGTACTGCACCGATATGCCCACGGTGCCGAGCTGTTCAGACCACCGGTCGTGCAGGTAGTCGTCCATGTCGTAGGACCCGATCACGTATCCGCCCCCATGGATGCTGAAGATTCCGGGCAGCGGGCCGTCGACGCCGGTAGGACGGTGAACCCGCACGGGAATCGGCGGTTCCCCTGGGACCTCATGTTCCGTGCGCACCACTGCATCGGACAGCGCCATGCCCGGGAAGGACGCACTACGGATGGCCACAATGGTCTCCGCATCGAACGGTGGCATCTCGAACGCGCCGAGGACTTCGCGGAGCTCGGGGTCGAGCAGGTCGTGCACGTCGACCGCGTCGGAGCCGGCGCCCTTGTGCGAACTGGGACTCACGATGACAACCCTCCACTCCTCACAGCAGCAATGACGCCGCCGTCAACCGTCAAATCCACGCCCGTGATGTACGAGGCCTCATCCGACAGCAAGAACGCGACCCCCGCCGCAACCTCTTCGGGTCGACCTTCTCGCGCCAGCGCCGCTGACTTCACGAGCAGCGCCATGACCTCGTGCGTGTCTGCTTCCTGGCGGCCCATCGGTGTGTCGATGATGCCGGGCGTCACCGAGCAGATCCTGGCCCCGGCCCGACCATACGCAGCCGCCTCGCGACGTACCAGACGATGCACCCCGCGCTTGGCCCAGGTGTAGGCCATCCCCGAGTCCTCGAGGTCCGGCCCGACGGCCTCGCGAAGACGTTCCAGGAAGTCGGGATGCAATGGCTCGTCCAGTGCACCGTCGCCGGGTTGGTCGACATCGGGGATGGCGAGCGAGGCCGAGATCGACGCGAAACACACGAAGGCCGCGCCGTCGGTTGCCAACGGTCGCAACGCGTCGACCAGGAGCGCCGTGCCCACGAGGTCGACGGTCAAGACCTCGCGCCAGTCGGCCATCGTCGGCGAGACCCCCGCCGCATGCGCCACCGCACGTAACGGCCCGAGTTCACCGGCGCGTCTGGCGAGAAGCGCGACCCCCTCCCGGTCCTTGACGTCGAGGGTGAACGTCTCGATCTTGGCGCGCCCCGGCGTCGACCTGTGACGCTCCTCGGCAGCGACGAGGCCGTCCTCATCCCGGTCGACGAGCAGGAGTACGTCCACCATCTCCTTGACGCGATCCGCGCACGCGGCTCCCATGCCGCGTCGGGCGCCGGTCACGATGCCGACCGTCATCATTCGCTCCACCTCTGTGGACCCACGGACTCAGCCTCCGACATTCGATGCCGCCGCTACCTTGTCGAGCGTACGGGCGTCCGGCGTCAGGAGATAGCCCTCGCGCACCTCGGCGGCCGTTGCCGCATCCCATTTCTCCACAAAGTCTTGGTGGGTGGGGTACAGCGTCGCCAGCTGCGATGCGGTGAACGGCACCGTCGTGCCGAAGATGGCGCAGAGAACTCCGGCACCCACCGCCGTGCTGGACGACGTGGTCTTCTGGCCCACCGGTTGGGTCGGTGCCGGGGTGCCGCTGCCCGGTTGTCCGATCCCCGAAAGCTTGGACACCGCCGCCACCACCTGGGGTGGACGGATCCCGCCGAGGACGTTGCCGTTGGCATCGGTCACGAAGCCAGTCTTGCTCGCGTTCACCTCGAGACGCGGCGACTGCGGTGGAGCGACGCCAGTGCGCACCCAGTGGTCGAGCGCCGCGACGGCGGCGCGCAACTCATAGGTGTGCGAACCTGCGTTGATCGGCGCGTTGCAATCGACGATGCCGGGGATCGGGTCCTTGGGTGGGTTCAGCATGGAGGCGAAGGCCTGCGTGTCGGCCTGCCCGCTCAGGTCGTCCGAACGCGAATACAGGAGCCCGTACGTGTCGTCGTGCGCGGTGCCCGCGGTCTCCCACTCGCGGATGTACTGCGTCGGTGCCTGCCGAGCCTCGACGTACCCCAAGAGGAGCAGGTCGGCCTCTGTCTCGAACATGAGGACGGGGACCTTGAGGTCCGTGCGGATGAAGGTCGGATTCGGTGTGACGATGTTGGGCTGCGGCGACTGCGACAGGTTGGCGCCGTCGTTCCCTCGGCTATAGACGAGATACCCGTCGTAGACGCCAGTCGACAGAGGTTGAATGGCGTCGAGGTAGGTCGTCAGGTAGATCGCCGACTGCGACTCCCCGATGGCCAGCACACGCTTCGGCGTGAGGCCGCTGAGCAATTTGGCCCCCGAGCGATGCACCGCTTCGCCGGCCTGCTCGAAGATGCTGAACGAGTAGCTGTCGCCGGGGTGGTTGAGCGCGGCGTAGCGAGTGGGATCGGTCTGTTTGAGACCCCCCACACCGGACTCTGCCGTTGCGACCGAACCGGGCACGCCGTTGATCCCCCCGACCTGCGCGTCCACGCCGATGTAGGCCACCCCGGCGTGTATCTCCTCGGGATGGCCGGTCAACCAAGCGGCGGCGGCATCGACGCCGCCGGTCACGTTGAGCCACTCGACATCGACCGTCCCGTCGAACTTCTTCGCGTCGATGGGCCGATACACGACGACCCGAGTGGTGTACGGCGCCGTGCTGGCCGGTGTGACGCGCCACGTGCCGTTCTCGGTCAGCGGGCTTTTGCTCGTGTACGCCGTCGCCGTACCCGACAAGAAGAACTCGGATTCCTCGTAACCCACTTTTGACAAAGGAAAGAGTGTCGAGCCGAGGAACGAGATGCCGCTGGTCGGCAGAACCGGTCCTTCAACGGTCGGCGATGGGACGGATGGGTTGCCCGTCGCTGCCACCGTCGCGCTTGCGGGCATGGCGGCCGGCACAAAGGCGGCAACCAGGCCGCCGACCGAGGCCGCCACGACGGCCAACGCAAGGGCCACTCGGTGAGAGTGGACTCCGTGCATGCGGGTCCCAGTCTGTAACCGGTCGTTCGACACCCATCCCTCCCCTTTGCCGGCTTCCCCTGCCGGCGCGTCGCCGGGTGACAGTAGCTGCAGCACCTCGTGGCGAGAGGTTCGGCCCCGAAGTTTCGGTAGTCTCCGGGCGCACGCCGGCGTGAGAGGGGAGGGCACATGGCCAACGAACTGGGTGCGGCTGGGCTGCGCTTCGAGCGAGAGGGTCCGATCGCGTGGTGCGTCATCGACCGACCCGAGGCACGCAACGCGCTGACGCCGGCCATGTACTTCGGCATCAAGCGGGCGGTGCACCTCGTGAACCACGATCCCGAGCTCGCAGCGCTGATCATCACCGGCACGGGGGACGTCTTCGCTCCTGGTGGTGACCTGGGGGGCCGCCGGCATCCGGACGACGAGCCGACGCCCGACATCGAGCACGACATCCTGCCGTTTCTCACCATCCGCGACAGTCGTGCGCCCGTGGTGGCGGCGGTGAACGGGATCTGCCAGGCGGGCGGTCTGCTCATCGCCATGCTTTCCGACATCTGCGTGGCGAGCGACCGGGCGACGTTTCGGGTGCCCGAACTCCTGCGCGGCATCCCCGACGCCACGTACGCAGCGGTGCTGCCCGCCCACGTGGGCATCGCCATCGCCCGGGACCTGCTGCTCTCGGGTCGTCGCTTCGATGCAGCGGAGGCACAGCGCATCGGACTGATCGCGCGTGTCGCGCCCCACGAACAACTGCGGGAAGCGGCGTTGGCAGCAGTGCGTGAGATCCTCCTGACCCCTCCGATGGCGCGCATGCACGTGAAGCGGATGCTCAACGAGCGCTACGGGCTCATCGACTACCAGACAATGTTCTGGGCGCTCGCGGATTCACCCGAGCCGCGCGAAGGCATGGCCGCCTTCATGGAGAAGCGACTCCCCTATTGGGTTCCCGAGGGCTTGGACGAAGACAAGGGTTGAGCCGAGGAGCGGAGACCGCCGCGACCTGGTCCGGCGGAGCCGCTCGGCCGCCGGACAGAAGGTCAGCGCCGCACGGCGCGCAAACAGAAGTCGACAACGCGCTCGGTCTCGGCGCGGCTCGGCGCCAGGCGACGCCAGAGGGAGTCCGAGAGCAAGCCGAGGGTCGCGTGAGCCGCGAGCGCCGCATCGAGCTCGGGCGCGTCGCTGCCGAGCTGGGTGAACGGCTCGTGGAGCAAGGAGGCGAGCGGAGCGCTGGCGAAGTGGCGCCCCGCGGCCTGGCCACCGTCCGCACTGCTGCCATTCCACAGCACGGCCAGCGTGGCCGCGGCGACATCCCCGTCGGCCTGGCCGAGGACACCCTCGACCCAATGACGGACCCGCGCCTCGGGGGTGCGGGCCTTGTCCATCTGGTGGGACAGATAGCCGCGCAGGCGTTCCGCGCCATCCTCGAGCAACGCGTTGACCAGATCGTCCTTCGAGCGAAAGTGCCGGTAGAAGGCATCGTTGGAGAGCCCGGCGGCGGCGACGATGTCGGCCACCCGCGGGCGCGAGGAGATGCCGCAGTCGTGCATGACCTCGAGCGCGGCATCGAGCAGACGGCGCACCTCGCCGGCGTACTCGCCCTCCCGCTTGGCCAGAGAGCGGCGCACGATGCGGCCGGCGACGCCGTCTGAGGCGGTTTCCGAGTCCGGTATTGCGTTCTTGATAGCCAGAATCATATTCTGTCACCGAACCGAAGGAGGGCGCCGTGGCGTGGGACTTCGAAACCGATCCCGAGTATCAGAAGAAGTTGGACTGGGTCGACCAGTTCGTCCGGGAGGAGGTCGAACCGCTCGACCTGGTCTTCCCGCACCTGCAATTCACGCCGCTCGAGGGCAAGCGGCGTGAGGCGATCGACCCCTTGAAGGAGGAGGTGCGCCGGCAGGGCCTGTGGGCCACGCATCTCGGGCCCGAACTCGGCGGCCAGGGATACGGCCAGCTGAAGCTGGCGCTGCTCAACGAGATCCTCGGGCGCTCGCAGTGGGCCTCGGTCGTGTTCGGGTGTCAGGCACCCGACACCGGCAACGCCGAGATCATCGCCCACTACGGCACCGAGGAGCAGAAGAAGAAGTACCTCGAGCCCCTGCTCGACGGCGAGTGCTTCTCGAGCTACTCGATGACCGAGCCGCACGCAGGCGCCGATCCCACGCTCTTCAAGACTCAGGCGGTCAAGGACGGCGACGAATGGGTCATCAACGGGTGGAAGTACTTCTCGTCCAACGCCAAGACCGCGTCGTTCCTCATCGTGATGGTGGTGACGAACCCTGAGGTGAGCGCGTACCAGGGCATGTCGATGTTCTTGGTGCCGACCGACACGCCCGGCGTCAACATCGTACGCAATGTCGGCCTCTACGGCGACGCCGTCAACGAGGGCTCTCATGCGTTGATCCACTACGAGGACGTGCGGGTGCCCGCGGACGCGTTGTTGGGTGGCGAGGGCCAGGCCTTCGCGATCGCGCAAACGCGGCTCGGCGGCGGCCGCATCCACCACGCCATGCGGACGATCGGCATGGCGCAGAAGGCGATCGACATGATGTGCGAGCGGGCGCTGAGTCGCGAGACCCAGGGCAGCATCCTGGCGGACAAGCAGTTCGTCCAGGGCTACATCGCCGACTCGTACGCGCAATTGGTGCAGTTCCGGCTCTTCGTGCTGTACACCGCCTGGGAGATCGACAAGTACAACGACTACAAGCGGGTGCGCAAGGACATCGCCACGGCCAAGGTGGTGATGCCGACTGTGCTGCACGACATCGCGTGGCGGGCCATGCAGGTGCACGGCGCCCTCGGGACAACCAACGAGATGCCCTTCTTCGGCATGATCCACGGCGCCGGCGTGATGGGCTTGGCCGATGGGCCGACCGAGGTGCACAAGGTCACCGTCGCCCGCCAGGTGTTGCGCGACTACAAGGCGAGCGACGACATCTGGCCGACCCAGTGGCTGCCCAAGCGCCAGGAGGCGGCGCGGGCCAAGTTCGCCGAGTATCTCGAGGCGGAGGTGGCGAACCTGTGAGCGCCGACGCGGCATCCGGGGACGAGTGGCCGGTCGGCGATACGCCGACCATCGCCGACGAGGAGAACCTGACGGCGTGGCTCGACAGCCAGGGCCTGGGGGTGGGCGCGCCACTCGAGCACCACTACATCTCGGGGGGCAGCCAGAACGAGATCTACGAGCTGCGTCGCGGCGACCTGCACTGCGCCATGCGCATCCCCCCGCCCAGCGCACCGGCGTCGCGCGACGAGGGCATCGTGCGCGAGTGGCGGATCATCGAGGCGCTGACCGGCACCGACGTGCCGCACACCGAGGCCATCGCCGTCTGTACCGACCCGTCGGTGCTCGGGCGGACCTTCTACCTGATGGGCTTCGTCGACGGCTGGTCGCCCATGTCGACCCGCCGCCAGTGGCCGGCCCCCTTCGACACCGATCTGGAGGAGCGGCGCGGCCTGGCCTTCCAACTGGTCGAGGGCATCGCACTCCTCTCGAAAGTGGATTGGCAGGCCAAGGGACTCGCCGACCTGGGCCGGCCCGACGGCTTCCACGAGCGCCAGGTCGACCGGTGGACCGCGTTCTTGGAGCGGATCAAGGGCCGCGAGCTTCCGGGCTTCAACGAGGCGGCGGCCTGGCTGCGGGCGCACCGGCCCCTGGACTACGTGCCGGGGTTGATGCACGGCGACTACCAGTTCGCGAACGTGATGTTCAAGCACGGCGGCCCGGCGCGCCTGGCCGCGATCGTCGACTGGGAGATGGGCACCGTGGGTGACCCCAAGCTCGACCTCGGTTGGGTCGTGCACTCATGGCCGGACGACACCTCGAGCGACGAGGACAGCGCCGGCGGCTACGTCGACATGGCGGGCATGCCGTCGCGCGACGAGATCCTGGCGCACTATTCGAACGTGTCGGGGCGCCAGGTCGACGACATCGACTACTACTGCGTCCTGGCCAAGTGGAAGCTGGCGGTCGTGCTCGAGCAGGGCTACCAGCGGCGTGGGAACGACGAGAAGTTGCAGGCCTTCGGGCCGATCGTGCTCGACCTCATGCAGTCCGCGGCCGACCTGGCGGCGTCCACGCCCTACTCGGTACTGGCCACGCAGAGCGCCGGCTGAGCGCCGGCGGCCACGGCACCGACGGTCCTCATCACGTGCGCGCCGCCTTGGTCCCCGCTTACGGCGGGCCCGAGGTCGTGGAACTCGCGGAGGTGCCGTCGCCACCGATCGAACCTGGCAAGGTCCGCGTGCGCATCAACGTCGGCGCGGTCAACTTCCCCGACGTGCTCGTCGTGGCGGACACGTACCAGGTCTCGGTCCCGACGCCCTTCATCCTCGGCAGTGAGTACGCCGGGACCGTGGTAGAGCTCGGCGACGGTGCCGAGGGCGTCGCGCTGGGTGACCGCGTCTTCGGCTCCACCATCGTCGGCGCTTTCGCCGAAGAGTTCGTCGTCGCGCCCGGCAGCCTCATGCGCATCCCCGACGGCGTGGACGACCGCACGGCCGCCGCGTTCGGCGTCGCCTACCGAACCGCGTACCACGTGCTGCGCTCGGTGGCGGAGTTGCGCGAGGGCGAGGAGCTCATCGTGCTCGGGGCTGGCGGCGGCGTGGGCTCCGCCGCCGTGCAGCTGGGTGCCTTGGCCGGCGCCACCGTCACCGCCGTGGCGTCGTCGCCGGAGAAGCTCGAGGCGGCGCGGGCGCTCGGGGCGGCGCGCCTCATCGACCACCGGGCCGGCGATCTGCGCCAGGCCCTGCGCGAGGCCTTGCCCGGCGGGGCCGACGTCGTGGTGGACCCGGTCGGTGGCGACCTGGCCGAGCCCGCGCTGCGCGCGCTGCACTTCGGCGGCCGCTTCGTCACCGTGGGCTACGCCGCCGGGTCGATCCCCCGGGTACCTCTTAATTTGGTGCTGCTGAAGGGATCCCAGATCCTCGGTTTCCAGTTCGGCAGTTGGGCCCAGCACCGGCCCGAGGAGCTGGCCCGCAACGACCGCGAGCTGCTCGACCTCCTGGTCTCGGGCCGCGCCGCCCCGCTGATCGGCGCGACCTTCCCCCTGGCCGAGGCCGGGGAAGCCCTGCGCTGGGTGGCCGACGGCAAGGCGGTCGGGAAGGTCGTGGTGGAGGTGGGGCCCGGGCAGGGTGCCCAGGCGGCGGACTAATGTCGACGTCGATGTCAGATTCGAAACCGGCCGTCATGGCCGTCCCGGCGGGCACGCCGGGCGGGCACGGGCCAGAGAGAGGGACGAAGTGAGCGCGACCCCGGTGATGAAGGGCGTGCGCGTCCTCGAAGTGGCGGAGCAGACGTTCGTGCCGGCGGCGACGGCGCTGCTCGCCGACTGGGGTGCCGAGATCATCAAGATCGAGCCGGCCGAGCGCGGCGACGCCATGCGCGGCCTGGCTGCGACCGGCGTGATGCCCATGACCGGGGACGTCCATCCCCTCATGGAGCACTCCAACCGGGGCAAGCGGAGCCTGGCGCTGGACCTCAAGACGCCCGAGGGGCTCGACATCCTCTACAAGCTGGCGGCCACGGCCGACGTCTTCCTGACCAACAAGCTGCCGGGGGTGCGCAAGAAGCTCAACATCGAGCTCGACGACATCCGCGCCCACAACCCGAACATCATCTACGTGGCCGGCACGGGCCAGGGCGAGCGTGGGCCCGACGCCGACAAGGGCTCGTACGACTCTCTCTCCTTCTGGTACAGGCCGGGCGTGGCGTTGGGCGTGAAGCCGGCGGACATGGAAGGGTTCATGCCCGCGCCGCCGGGTCCGGGTTTCGGCGATTCCATCGGCGCCATGACGATCGCGGGCGGGATCATGGGCGCGCTGTTCCACCGCGAGCGGACCGGTGAGGCCACGACTGTCGACGTGTCGCTGCTCAGTTCCGGCATGTGGGCCATGGGCCAGGCCTACGCGGTCTCGCTGCTGCTGAACCAGCCGTGGCAGGGGCCGCCCTCCAACATGCCGCGCCAGAACCCGCTCGTACGCAACTTCACGACAAAGGACGAGCGCCAACTCTCCCTTTGCTGCCTCCAGGCCAGCCGGTACTGGGCGGAGCTGTGCGATCTCGTCGGCCGTCCCGAAGCCGGCACCGACCCCCGCTTCGTGGGCCACGACGCCTTGATGGAGAACACGCTGGACGCGCAGGCGCTCATGGAGGCAGCGTTCGCCGAGCGCACCGTCAGCGAGTGGCGCCAGCAGCTGGCCGACTTCACGGGTCAGTGGTGCGTGGTGCAGGACACGCTCGAAGCGGCGACGGTGGACCCCCAAGTCGCCGCCAACGGGTACATCCAGGACTGCACGACCGCCAGCGGCGCGGCCGTCAAGCTCGTCGCCGCGCCGATTCAGTTCGGCGGCAGTCCGGCAGCGGCCGGCCGGTCGCCCGACTTCAACGAACACGGCGACGCCATCCTCGAGGAGCTCGGAATCGACTGGGATACCATCGTCGACCTCAAGGTCCGCTCCGTCGTCGGCTAGGGACGCGCACGCGTCAGTCAGGAGAAAGCACACATGTCACTGTTCGATGCATTCCGTTACGACGGCAAGCGGGTACTCGTTGTCGGTGGCGCCACCGGCATGGGCGCAGCTGCCGCCGAGCTGGCCCGAGATGCCGGCGGCGAGGTCGTGGTCATGGACTACGCCGACGTGAAGCTGTCGGGCGTCAAGTCAATCAAGATGAGCCTGGCCGACAAGGACTCCATCAACGCCGCCGTCGACGAGTGCGGCGGCCCGGTGCACGCGCTGATGTCCTGTGCGGGCGTGGCCGACGGGACCCCCAACATCGAGAAGATCAACTTCGCCGGGCACCGCCATCTCATCGAGCGCATGTTGGCGGGCGGGATGCTGCCGAAGGGATCGGCGATCGGTTTCATCTCCTCGGCGGCCGGTCTCGGCTGGGAGGCCGGGTGGGAGCAGGTGAAGGAGTACCTCGACACGCCGGACTTCGACTCGGCGTCGGCGTGGGCGATCGAGCACGGCTGGAACGACTACTTCCACTCCAAGCAGGCGGTCTGCGGCTACGTGGCGCGCGAGGCGTACTCGATGCTCAAGCAGGGCATCCGGATCAACGCGATCTGCCCGGGACCGACCGACACCCCGCTGGCCCAGGCCAACGCGGAGATGTGGCTGGGCTTCGGCGCCGACTACCGCGAGGACGTGGGAATCGAGGCGTCCACGCCGCTCGAGCAGGCGTACCCGCTCGTGTTCCTCTGCAGCGACGCGGCGGCGGCCATCTCGGGCCAGACCCTCATCAGCGACGTGGGCTACATCAGCTCGGGCATCACCGAGTCCTACCCGCCGGCCGCGCCGGCGGCGGGCTTCCTGCTCGGCCGGATGTAAGCGCCGGCGCCACGGGCGCCGGTCAGAAGGAGAGGCATGACGTCGACGGTCGAAGGAGAGGAGGCGGCGCCGACGCGTCGTCACGTGCTCCAGGAGCTCGGCTGGGACGTCGGGCCGTCGGAGGAAGCCGACGGCCGCATGCTCGGTTCCGCCATCGTCGTCCCCGAGATGCACACGCCGGGCACTGCCCACCTGCGCACGTCCATCCTGGCGGCGTGGGCCGACGTGGTGGCCGGTTACCTCGCGGTCGAGACGGTGGGCCCGCGGGTCCCGGTCACGCTGGAGCTGGACGTGCACCTCTACCGTCCCGCGCCGGGTGAGGGCCTGGTCCGCGGCGAGGGCACAGTGATGAAGTCCGGCCGTTCGGTGTTCGTCGCCGGGGTCGACTTCCTCGACGAGGACGGTGAGCAGTTCGGGTTCGCGGCGGCGTCGTTCATGGCTGCGCCGGACGAACGTCTGCGGATCGCAACGCTCCCCGGCCGCGCGCCCCGACAAAGCGGCGCGCGTCTGACGATGCCCTTCGCCGAGCGCGCCGGCTGTAAGCGGCGCGCGCCGGGTGTGGCGGCGCTCGCATACTCCGACGAGGTGCTGAACGCGTCCAACACGATCAACGGCGGGCTCATCGCGCTGACGGCGGAGGAGGCGGTGCTGTCGCTGTCACCGCTCGGTGCCAGCTTGGCGTCTCTCGACCTGCGCTACCTCCAGCCGGCGCGGGTCGGGCCCGCTGTCGCCACGGCCGAGGTGCGTCACGGGCTCGGCCGGGTCGAGGTGTGCGACGAGGGCAACGAGAACCGTCTCTGCGTGGCGGCGACGGCCCGGACCTTCGATCCGTAAGCGGGCGCCCGCCCGCACCCGCGTTACGCTGACGCCCCGGACGAAATGAGCATTCTCGTGATGGGAGAGCGCATATGACAGGGCAACGGTGCGTGGCCGAAGGGCTCTTCGAGTGGCCCTCCGCTGAGCCCAGGATGCTCGCCTCACGCTGCGAGGCCTGCGGTTTCGTGACGTTCCCGGCCCAGGACGCCTGCCCCAGCTGCGGTACCGACGCGGTGAGCCCGACGCTCCTGTCGCGCACCGGGACACTGTGGACCTGGACGCGGCAGCGCTTCCAACCCAAGAACCCGCCGTACGCGGGCCGTGAGCCGGCGGCGGAGTTCGTTCCCTTCGGCGTGGGCTTCATCGAGCTGCCCGAGGGACGCATCGAGGCGCGGCTCGCCGGTGACGTCGACCAGGAACTGCGCATCGGGATGCCGATGGAGCTGACGGTGGTGCCGTTCACCACGGACGAGGACGGCACCGAGGTGCTCACCTACGCGTTCCGGCCGGTGAAGGAGGACTGAGGACCATGGACAACGTGGCCATCATCGGCGTGGGTCTGCACCCCTTTGGCCGCTTCCCCGGGGTGTCGGCGATCGAGATGGCGGCCAAGGCGACGCGGCTCGCACTGGGCGACGCGGGCATCACGTGGAAGGACGTGCAGTTCGCCTTCGGAGGAAGCTACGAGGTCGACAACCCCGACGCCGTCGTCAACTTCCTCGGGCCCACCGGCCTGCCGTTCACCGACGTCTACAACGGGTGTGCCACCGCGGCCAGCGCACTGACACAGGCCGCCAACACGTTGCGTCTGGGCGACCACGAGCTCGGAATGGCCATCGGCATGGACAAGCACCTGCCGGGTGCGTTCGCAGCCGACCCCGTGGACTACGGCGCGCAGAGCTGGTACGGCGAGACAGGCCTCTTCCTGACCCCGAAGTTCTTCGCCATGAAGATCCAGCGCTACATGCACGACTTCGGCATCGGCGCAGGGACCCTGGCGAGAGTGGCGGCCAAGAACTACCGCAACGGCGCGCTGAACCCGAACGCATTCCGCCGCAAGCCGCTCAGCGAGGAGGAGATCCTCACCTCCCAGATGGTGAACGACCCGCTGACCCAGTACATGTTCTGCTCACCCAACGAGGGCGCGGCCGCCGTCGTCCTGTGCCGGGCCGACGTGGCGCACCGCTACACCTCGACGCCGATCTACCTGCGGGCGTCGGTGGTGCGCACCCGGCGACTCGGTGCCTTCGAGGTGCACAGCCCCTGGCTGCCACTCCAGCGCGCCGACGCGCCAACGGTCGACGCGTCGCGGGCGGCCTACGAGATGGCCGGAGTGGGTCCCGAGGACGTCGACGTGGTGCAGCTGCAGGACACGGACGCCGGGGCCGAGGTCATCCACATGGCCGAGAACGGCTTCTGCAAGGACGGCGAGCAGGAGGCGCTGCTGGCCGAGGGCGCCACCGAGATCCGGGGCTCGCTACCCGTCAACACCGACGGCGGCCTCATCGCCAACGGCGAGCCGATCGGCGCGTCGGGCCTGCGGCAGATCCACGAGTTGGTGCTGCAGCTGCGGGGCACCGCGGGCGACCGCCAGGTCGCGGGGTCGCCCCGCGTCGGCTACAGCCAGCTGTACGGCGCGCCGGGCACGGCTGGCGTGGCGATCGTCTCGACCTGAGGCAGGCTCAGGCCGCGAACGGGATCTTCATGACCTCGGCGAGGTTGCCGCCCATCACCTTGGCCACGTCCTCGTGAGGCAGGCCGTCGAGCTCCTTCACGTAGGTCAGCGGCTCGGCCATCCCCTCGATGTGCGGGTAGTCCGAGCCGAACACCACGTTCTCGGCGCCGATCAGATCGATGAGACCCATGGGGTCGTCCTCGTGGAACGGGTGGACCCAGATGTTGCGCTTGAGCACCATCAAGGGGTCCTCGTCGTAGATGTGGGGCTCACGCTCGTAGGAGTGCGTGACGGCCTCGACGATCGGACGCACCCAGGCGGACCCGTTCTCGACCGGCAGGATGCGCAGCGTCGGGAAACGCGTGAGCAGGCCGTGCCCGATCAGTGATGCGACCGTGTCGAAGATGCCCCGGCTCTGCGTGTGCGCGATATCCGAGAACGCCGACTTGCCACCCGCGAAGGGAAGGAGCTCACCGCCATGAGTGCCGTTCCAGTCGTTGTAGTAGCGGGTCATCCCGTCGTCGGAGGCGTGCATGCCGACCGCGATGTCGGCCTCGGCGACCTTCGCCCAGAAGGGATCGAACTCGGGCAGAGCGAAGGAGCGGCGCCCTTCGTAGCCGGGCACCGGCGCCGGGCGGATCAGGATGATCTTGGCGCCGCGCTCGAGCACCCACTCGAGCTCCTTGATCGCCTCGCTCACGATCGGCAGTGTGATGACGGGCGCCGGGAAGATGCGGCCTTCGTAGTTGAAGGTCCAGTGCTCGTGCATCCATTCGTTGAGTGCGTGCACGACGACGTGCGTCGCCTTCGGGTCGTCGGCCAGGCGCTCCTCGAGCAGGCTGGCGAGGGTCGGCCACATGAGGGCCCGGTCGAGGCCGAGCTCGTCCATGATCTTGAGGCGCGGCTCGGGGGCGAAGAATCCCTCCGGCGAGCGCATCGCCTCGCCGATCATCTCGCGGCGGGACTTGCCTTCCGGGTTGCCCTGCTTGAAGTACTCCTCCTGCGCGCCGGGGCGGCCTACCACCTCGAACGTCGGGTTCGGGATGTAGTCCGAGATGACGTTGCGCAGCGCGATCTTCGTCCGCCCGTTCACCTGGACGTACTTGACCAGCCCGTCGTACTCCTTCGGCAGGAACTTGGTGAAGGCGTCCGTCGTCTCGTACATGTGGTTGTCCGCGTCGAAGACGGGAAAGTCGACAACTCCCTTTGACATGGCCACCTCCGCAGCAGCGATCACGACCGACGCAGGCGATGCCCTGCACCGGTTTTCAACATCGACGTCAATATTATACCCTGGTGCCGCCCCGCCGACCAGTCGACGGCCGGGATCAGGGGCAAGGACAGCGGGCCGGGGAACCCGGCGGGAGGTAGGTGGCATCCATGGCGACGTACGTGCTGGTCCACGGCGGTGGGCACGGCGGATGGTGCTACCACCGGGTGGCCCGCCTCCTCCGCGCCGAGGGCCACGAGGTGCTCACCCCGACGCTCACGGGGCTCGGGGAGCGCGCGCACCTCTTGGACGAGCGGGTGGACCTCGAGCGGCACGTCACCGACGTGGCCGCGGTGCTGCGTTTCGAGGATCTGCGCGATGTGATCCTGGTCGGGCACAGCTACGGGGGCATGGTGATCACCGGCGCCGCAGACCGGGTGCCGGACCGCGTGGGCCGTCTCGTGTATCTGGACGCGGCGACGCCGGTCAACGGCCAGTCGCTGGTCGACGTGGCCGGGCCGGTCATCAACGCGGTACGGCCGATGGGAGAGGTGGTCGACGGCATCGAGCTCGTCCTGCAGCCCGGGCCCGACGCAGGCCTCCTCTACGGAGTGACCGACCCGGACGACCTGGCCTGGATGGCGGAGCGGCTGACGCCCCACCCGTGGAAGTGCTTCGAGCAGCCGCTCACCCTGGGCAACGAGGATGCGCTCTGGGCGATCCCGCAGTTCCACATCGTCTGCACGTCGACGCTGCCGACCAGGGACCGCGACCAGATGGCGCGCGCCAAGACCGAGGGGCGGCTCTGGGACATCGACACGGGGCACGACCTGATGATCACCGAACCCGTGCAGACGGCGGAGGCGTTGCTCCAGGTCGCTGCGACCTGACCAGCGCGAGCGCTGAAAGTCGTGTATTACAGAACGATTACAGAGGCGAGTAACGCTTAGGGGGTTGGCTCAATGAAGGCAGCGGATCGCAAGGAAAGCCGCGCGGGACGCCCGCACCGGCGTCTGGCCCGGGCCGGGCTGGCCGCACTGATGGCCGGCGGCCTGACCGCCGGTGCCACCGCCGCACTGTCCGGGTCGGCCGGCGCCGCCTCCTCGGCGGCGCCCATCAATCTCACCATGATCACGTCGCTCACGGGACCCGGGGCCGCGGAGTTCAGCCAGGCTCCGGCTGGCTTCAAGGCGCGCATCGCGCTGCAGAACGCCGAGGGCGGCGTCAACGGTCACAAGCTGGTCGGGACGGTCCTCGACGACCAGACCAGCCCCACGGCGATCGCGACGGCGGTGCAGGACGCCCTCGCCAAGGGCGCGTTCGGGATTGTGTCGACCAGTCCCCTCTTCTTCCTCGCGGACAAGGCGCCCCAACAACAGGGCGTACCCGTCACCGGCGGCTTCTTCGACGGCCCCGAGTGGGGGACGCAGCCCTTCACGAACATGTTCGCTTCGGACGCGGGCAGCGTCGACCCCAAGTACCCGGTCAATTCTGGTTTCGGCACGTTCATCAAACAACACGGCGGCACAGTCCTGTGCACCTATGGCTACGGGATCTCGCCCTCGTCGTCGCGGTCGGCCATCGGCACGGCCGACTCCTTCGAGCACGCGGGCGGCAAGGTCGGCGTCCTCGACACGTCGATCCCGTTCGGCTCGGTGGCCATGGGTACACCAGCGCTCGTCGCAAAGTCGAAAGGATGCGACACCTTCTACGCCGGACTCGACGACAACTCGAACTTCGCGCTGGCCCAAGCGCTCAAGGAGGCGGGCGTGAAGCCCAAGGTCATGGTCTTCCCCACCGGCTTCGAGTCACAGCTGGTCCACTCGCCGTCGTGGGGCGCGGTGCAGGGCGGGTTCTTCGACTCGGTGTTCCGGCCCTTCCAGCTCCCCAACGCCGGAACGCACCAGATGCAGTCCGCCCTCGAGAAGTACCAGCACTTCTCGAGCACCCAGTTCCCCAACTTCAGCCAGTACGAGTCCTGGCTGGGCGCCGACCTGATGATCCAGGGTCTGGAGCACGCGGGCAAGAACCCGACCCAAGCCGGCGTCATCCATGCCCTGCGCAACATCAAGAGCTACAACGGCAACGGCTTGCTGTCCCAGTCGATCAACTACTCGACGATCTTCGGGCACGACCTGCCCAAGGCCTGCGGCTGGTACATGATCGCCAAGACGAACGGGTTCGTCCCTGCGTCGACGTCGCCAGTGTGCGGCACTGACATCCCGGGAACGACGACGGCGTCCTGAGCCCTCAGTCCTCGATGGAGATGGCGTTCTTCGGACAGGACCGCACGGCTTCCATCAGCTTTTCGCGCAGCTCCTCGGGCGGGTTCTCGTCGAGGACGTAGAGGAAGTCGTCGTCGCGCACCTCGAACACCTGAGGGAGGATGCCCATGCAGAGGGCGTTGCTCTCACACTGGTCGAAATCCACGACGACTCGCATCAACGATGCCTTTCCGGTTTGATCGGCAGCACCGATGCTATGTCCGCCGCCGGGATGCGGTCTCCTTCGAGCCGTCGGATGATGTCCTCCACGAAGGCGACCATCTCGGCGTGCCCGGTGGTCATCCCGAGCATCACCTGCTCGATGACGAGAAACGTCGAGATGCTCGTCAGCAGGACCGCACAGACCATCGGGGGGTACGCCGTCTCGTCGATCTCGTAGCGCGCCAGCACCATGCGGAAAGCCTCGAGCAGCCCCGTCCGGTACCGCTCGGCCGAGGCCGATAGCTCGGCCTGAATGGCCTTGCGGTGGTTGGCCAGCGCGGTGAACTCCATCGTGAGTGCGGTCCCGCGTTGATCGCGGCTGAGGTCCCAGAGGGACCATAGGGGCTGCGCCGAGTCGAGGGCGCGGGCCTGGCGCTCGAGCCCCTGATCGGCCCGGCGGCGGAACAGCGCCAGGAACAGGTCGTCCATGGTCCGGAAGTAGTAGTGGACGAGCTGGGGCTTCAAGCCGGCGCGGGCCGCAGTGCGGCGCGAGGTGACGGCGGCGTAGCCCTCCTCCAGCATGAGCCGCTCGGCGGCATCGAGGAGGACGCCGCGCGTCTTCGAGGTCTCGGTGCCGATTCGTCGAGCCGTCGTGCTCATGACAAGGCCCTCAGATGTACATGCCGCCGTTGACCCCGATGATTTGGCCGGTGATGTAGCCGCCCTCGTCGGAACACAGGTAGGAGCAGGCGCTCGCGATGTCGTCAGGAGTGCCGGCGCGCCCGAGCGGGATCATCTTGCTCAAGACGTCGACGCTGGGCACATGCCCCTCGGCCTCGCCCTTGCGGGCCATCGGGGTGTCCACGATCGTGGGGGGGATCGTGTTCGCCGTCACGCCGTGGTCGGCCAGCTCCCGGGCGAAGGCCTTGGTGAGCCCGATGACGCCGCCCTTGGACGCGACGTAGTGCGCCATGTTCGGCGCACCGGACTGGGCGCTGGACGAGGAGATGGTGACGATGCGCCCCCAACGCGCCTCGATCATGTCGGGCACGGCCAGCTGCAGGCAGGTGAACGTGCCGGTGAGGTTGACCGCCAGGACGCGGTCCCACTTCTCGGCCGAGATGCTCGCGATGGGATCGAAGGCCTCGATGCCGGCGCTCGTCACCACGATGGTCACGGGGCCGAGGTCGTGGCGGACGCGGTCGTACACCCGCACGAGCCCCTCCCGGTCCGCCACGTCGGCCTCGTAGGGCGCCGCCGTGTGACCCTGACCGGTGAGCACCGCCGCGACCCGGCGCACGCCGTCGCCGTCGAAGTCGAGCAGGGCGACCGCATGGCCGTCGGCCGCCAGGCGGCGGGCAACGCCCTCACCGATGCCCGACGCGGCGCCGGTGACCACCGCCACCCTTGCGCTCACTGGGACACCTCCGCCGGCGTGAACTCGATGTGGAGCTCGTGCAGGCCGCGCAGGACCCAGGTCGGCTCGTACTCGAAGTGGCGGGCCGACGGTGGGCCGTGATGCTCCTCGGAGAGCCGGATGTCGTGCATGCGGTCGAGGATGCGCTCGATACTCACCCTGCCTTCCGCCCGCGCCAGCGGGCCGCCCGGACAGGCGTGGACGCCACGGCCGAACGCGATGTGCACCTTGGCGTTGGGCCGGTCGATCCGGAACTCGGCGGGGCACTCGAACAGGCGGGGGTCGCGATTGGCGGCTCCGTTCAGGAGCATCACCGGCGTGCCCGGGGCGATGTTGACGCCGGCAACGTTGACGTGCCGACGGGCGAGGCGGAAGTCCGCCTTCACCGGGCTCTCGATGCGCAAGGCCTCTTCGATGAAGCCCGGGATCCGTTCCTTGTGCGCACGCAGCTCGTCCTGGAGCTCGGGATATTCGGAGAGATATTTCAGGCCGACCGCCAGCAGCCGGGCCGTCGTCTCCTGGCCGGCGGCGAAGAGGAAGGTCGCCGTCCGCACCAGGTTCGTGATGTCCGGTGTGGTCCCGTCGGGATAGGTCGCAAGGGCGAGGTCGGTCAGCACGTCGCCGCGTGGGTTGTTCCGCCTGTCCTCGATGTACTGCGCGAAGTACTCGTCCAGCCAGAAGAGGGCGTTGCTGGACATCCCTTTTCGGTCGGACCCGAGCTTGCCCGGCGTCATACTCAGCCCGAAGCCTTCTCGGAAGCGCTCGTGATCGGATTCGGGAACGCCGAGGACGTCGGCCACGACGAGCATCGCGAAGGGCTGGGTGTAGGCCTTGATGAATTCGCAGTGGCCGGCGCCGACGAATTCGTCGATCTGGCGGTCGGCCAACCTCCACATGAACGCCTCGTTCTCCTTGAGCCGCTTCGGCGTCAATAGCCGCATGATGAGCGCCCGTTCGTGCGTGTGTTGCGGCGGGTCCATGGTGACCATGTGCTCGTACATCGGCAGCACCTCTCGGTTGCCGTCGATGATGTCGCTCACGTCGTCGCCTTCGAGCGGCACCGGAAACGTGGCGAACGGTCCGACAACCGAGTTGCAGGACGAGAAATCCTCGTTGTTGAAGTAGATCTGCGACGCCTCCTCGTAGCCGGAGACCGCCAGGACCCCGTGGTGCGGCATCGGAACTATCGGGCATCGTGATCGCAGATGATCGAAATACGGGTAGGGGTCTTCGTTCAGCGACTCGTCCGTGAAGAAGTCGACCGACTCGTAGTCCGCCATGGCAGCTATCCCTCCCGGGCCACTTGCGCTGAGCAGGTGCTCAGCGAGTGCTGAGCGAGTGCTTAGCACGCGGTCGCTGAGAACGTCAACGAACGAGCGGCCGGGGTGAGCGCCGTCCAACCTCCGGCGTCTGCAAACGCCCGCTTCGTCCCGGTAGCGGGGCGGAGCCGAGAAAGGGTCTCCAACTGGGACAGAGCAGTGACTTTCCCTTCGGGTTCTTGCGGCAGAGCCGGCGCAGCGACGAGTGGCTGCTCAGACTCCTTTGTAGACGTGTCCGTCCTTCATCACGAAACGTACGTCCTTGGTCGCCTTGATGTCCTCGGAAGGGTCGCCGGGCACCGCGATGATGTCGGCGAAAAATCCGGGCGCCAACCGGCCGAGATCGTCCGCGCGGTCGATGAGGTCGGCACTCGTCATCGTCGCCGCTTGCAATGCCTGCATCGGCGTCATCCCGCGGTCGACCATGGAGATGAGCTCGTCGGCCTGGGTGCCGTGCGGAATGGCGGGCGCGTCCGAGCCGCACGCGATCTTCACGCCCGCGGCGAGGGCGTGGCCGAACATGCGGCGCGCTTGGGGGAAGATCTCCGCGGCCTTCTTCTGCAGGATGGGGTGGATTCGGTCGATCGCCATATGGTCGGCGAGCGCCGTCGTGCCGACGAGGAACGTACCGCTGTCGGCCATCAGCTTGATCGTGTCGTCGGTGGCCAGCGATCCGTGCTCGATGCAGTCGACCCCGGCCCGGATGCAGGCACGGATGCCTGCGTCGCCGTGTGCGTGCGCCGCCACCCGCAGGCCGTTGCGATGGGCCTCGTCGACGATGGCGGCCAGCTCCTCGTCGGAGTACTGCTGGGCGCCGGCCGCGCTCGAGAACGACATCACGCCGCCGGACGCCGAGATCTTGATCAGCTTGGCGCCGTATTTGATCTGGTAACGCACGGCCTTGCGCACCTCGGGCACGCCGTTGGCGATCCCTTGCTCGACGGTCTGCGGCATGATCCCGGGCGCCAGCCCCTGGAACATCGTGGGGTCGAGATGACCGCCCGTCGGCGTGATGGCATGGCCGGCCGGGAAGATGCGCGGGCCGGGGAACCAGCCCTGGTCGACTCCTTTCATTAGGTCGACATCGAGGAGGAACCCGGCCGTGTACACCATCAAGCCGAGATTGCGCACCGTGGTGAAGCCGGCCATGAGCGTGGTCGCGCAGTTCACCACCCCGCGCAAGGACCGGTAGACGGGCGTGTCCTTCACGCCGTGCATCGGATCGGGTAGCCCTTCGGGCCCGCCCGGTCCACCGATGAGCATGTTGAGCTCCATGTCCATCAGACCGGGAAGGAGCGTCACGTCGCCGAGGTCGATCTCGGCGGCCGGGCTCGGTGTGTCCTTGGGGTTGACCGCCACGATCTGATTGCCTTCGACCACGACCACGGCCGGTGACCGCACCTCGCCGGTCTCGACGTCGGCCCAGCGCTCGGCCTTCAGCACGGTCACGTCGCTCATACTGAGCCCCTTTCGGTCTGAGTGCTCAGAGGTACCACGCCCCGTTGACGTTGATCTGCTGCCCCGTGATGTAGCCGGCACCCTCGGAGCACAAGAAAGCAGTGGCCGCCGCGATGTCCTCGGGCGTTCCCAGGCGACCCAACGGGGCCCGCGCCACGATCTGGTCGATGCTGCCCAAGGTGCCCGACTCCATCGGGCGCCGCATCATCGGCGTGTCGATCGCGCCAGGAGGAATCGTGTTGACCGTGATGCCGTGCGATGCGAGGTCGAGCGCCAGCGCCTTGGTCAGCGCGATCACGCCGCCCTTCGAAGCGACGTAGTGCGCCATCCGCTTGGTGCCCGACTGCGCGGATGACGAAGAGATCGTGACGATGCGCCCCCAACCGGCCTCCACCATGTCGGGGGCGACGGTCTGTACGCAGTGGAACGTGCCCGTGAGGTTGACAGCGAGCATCCGCTCCCACGCCTCCACAGTGATGTCGGCGAACTTCACGAAGCCCTCGATCCCCGCGCTCGTGACCAGGATCCCGATCGGCCCGAACGCACCCCGGGCCCGGTCCATGGCCGCCTCGACAGCAGCGCGGTCGCTGACATCGACGCTGACAGCGAGCGCTCGCCCACCCGCAGCCTCGATTTCCTTCGCCACGCGCTCGGTCGCGTCGCGGTCGATGTCGAGCACAGCGACCCCGTGGCCCTGCGCCGCCAGACGATGGCAAATCGCCTCGCCCATCCCCGAGCCCCCGCCAGTGACCACCGCCGTTCGTGCCATGTCTCCCACTTCGCGCCGCCTCCCCTTGGCTTCTCGAGCGTCCCTAGCGGAAAGGATGCTATACCTTAGATGAGAACGCCATTTCCACATCGAGGGGAGCCCGATCATGCGGATGGGACTGCAGGTCAGCGCCGACCGGGGGCGCTACGCCACCAAGGTGGAAAAGCTCCAAGCCGACGCACGCTGGGCCGACGAGGCCGGCCTCGACACCGTCTGGACGCCCCAGATCCCCGACGAGTTCGATGTGATGACGGCGGCCACCCTCCTCGGCGCCGCGACCACGCGCATCGAGGTGGGCACGTCGGTGGTGCCGATCCAGCCGCGCCATCCGATGGTCCTGGCGCAGCAGGCATTGTCGACGCAGGCGGTGTGCGGCGGCCGGTTCACCTTGGGCCTCGGGGTCTCGCACCACTGGATCATCCAGGACATGCTCGGCCTGCCCTACGAACGCCAGGCAACCACGATGCGCTGTTACCTCGACGTGCTCGACACCGCGCTGGCGGGCCCGGGGCTCGTCGAGGTCGACAACGAGCTGTTCCACATCCGGAACCCGCTCGACGTGACCGACGTCACGCCGACCCCGGTCATGATCGCCGCGCTGGGCCCCGTCATGCTGAAGCTGGCCGGCGAACGGACCGCGGGCACCGTCCTGTGGCTGGCCGACGAACGCACCATCGGTGGCCATGTCGTCCCGCTGATCACGAAAGCTGCTGAAGCAGCGGGCCGGCCGGCGCCGCGGGTGATGGCAGGCGTGCCCGTCTGCCTGTGCGGCGACGACCAGATCGACGCCGCAATCGAGCG
>DASXBZ010000205.1:0-18194 GCA_036491435.1 Acidimicrobiales bacterium | reverse complement strand
TCGGAGATCGCCACCACCGCCTGCTTGGTGGCGTTGTAAGGCCCGAGGAAGGGCGCCGTGGTGAGGCCGGCGATCGAAGCCGTGTTGACGACGTGGCCCTCGCCCTGCTCGATGAGGAGCGGGACGAAGGTGGCGACCCCGTGGATGACGCCCCAGAGGTTGACGCCGAGGATCCAGCGCCAGTCCTCTTCGGGCACGTCCCAGATCTGCCCGCCCCCGCCGACCCCGGCGTTGTTGTGCACGAGGTGCACCGCGCCGTAATGCCTGAGCGCCAGCTCCCTCAGCTCTCGCACCGACGCCGCGTCGCTCACGTCGGTCACCACGGCCAGTGCATCCGCGCCTCGGCCGGTGAGCGCGCGCTCGGCCTCTTTGAGTGCACCCTCCTCGATGTCGGCCAGGACGACCTTCATGCCCTCGGCGGCCGCCCTTTCGGCCACGGCGCGGCCGATGCCGCTGGCGCCGCCGGTGATCACCGCCACCTTGCCCTCCAGGTCCTTCATGAGCCTCCGTTCGCTCTGACCAGCAGTCAAGCACGCACGGCCCAGGGCCGTCTCCTCAGAGGAACGAGAACGTGCCGGCGCTCGCCAGGACGAGCACGCCGATCGCGCAGAGCAGCAGAGGCACGGCGACGGCACCCAAGCGGCTCAGCGTTGCTCTCACCCGCGGATGGCTGCCCCCGACAAGCACCAGCGCCGTGACCGCGACCTCGCCCAACGCGAAGACCACGGCGATGACGGAGAGCCGGGCGACGCCACCGACCCGGAACAGGGGGATGTAGACGGCCAGGTTGTCGCCACCGGCCGCCATGGTGACCAGGGCGGCCGCGGTCAGGCTCCGGCCGACGGCCCGCTGCTCGGCCGGCGGTCGGCGGCCCGTCCGACCGGGCCACAAGCCGATGAGGCCTCGCAGCCCGATCGCCAGCGGCACCAGCCCGAGCAGGCCCACCACCCGGGCGGAGATTTCGAACAACAGCACCGCGCCGGCAGCCGAGATCGCAAGGAGGACGACGAAACCCAGGACCTGGCCGGCCGCGATGCGACGGGACCGCTCGAGAGGCGCGCCGGCCACCATGGCCATCGTGACGATGGAGTTGTCGACGTTGGTGCCGACGAAGGCGGCCGCGGCGATACCGGCGTCCGCCCAGAGACCGGCGGCGGCCAGGAGGGCAGTCAGGTCGCAGGCAGCGGCATCGCCGGCCCGAAGGGCTTGTCACCCCGGAGGGTCACGCGGTGCGCGTAGCGGGGTGCGCTGCCGTAGTCGTCGAGCGCGTAGTGCAAGGTCGCCCGGTTGTCCCAGAACGCCACCGAGCCTGGGCGCCAACGGAAGCGGCAGGTGTACTCCGGCTTGACGCAGTGGTTGTAGAGCATCTCGAGGATGGCGTTGCTCTCGTTGTCGGACAGGCCGAAGATCTGCCGGGTGAACTGCCGGTTGACGAAAAGCCCGTTGCGCCCGTTCTCCGGGTGCGTGCGGACAACCGGGTGCAGCGACGGCAGCAGCTTCTCCTGCCACACGCCATCCCACTCGTAGCCGCCCCTCTCGGCCACATCCGCCGCGAACCACGGGTCGTGATGGATGGCGATCAGCTGGTCGCACATGGCGCGCACCGGATCGGCCAGGCCGTCGTAGGCGTCCTGCAGGCTCGCCCACATCGTGTCGCCGCCCACCGCGGGCGCCTCGAGCATGTAGAGGATCGAGCCCATGGCCGGGGTCTGGAGGAAGGTGACGTCCGTGTGCCACCAACTCGCCCGGTCGACCTTGCCGTCGATGGCGAGGACCTCCGGACTTTCTTCGATGGAGGGCAACACTGGGTGGGCCTCGGTCACGGTGCCGAACTGGCGCGCGAATTCGGCCTGCTGCTCGGCCGTCAGGGACTGGTCCCGGAAGAAGATGACGTGATGGGTGTTCCATGCGTCGCGGATCGCGGCGACGACCTCGGGGGTGAGGGGGGCCGACAGGTCCACGCCCGAGATCTCGGCGCCGATCTTCGGCGAGATCGGGTGGACGCTGACGGAGGTGGCGAGGGTCACCTCTCAATTCTGCCCCAGTTCGTGGTCCCCTACATTGGCCTGCACCCGCAGCGGGCCGTCGAGGGAAGGGGCCGAGCATGAGCGCAGACGACGGAGGGCCCCTCCTCGTTCCGCCCGTCCGTAATTACTCGCCCTGGTACCAGTGGATGGCCCGTCTGGCCGCCACCGACCACGAGGACCCGTTGCCGGAAGGCGATCCGGACCCGGCGGCGATCCCGGTCTGGGTGGAGCGTTGCCGCGCCCGCCTGCCGGAGCTGATGGGCCAGGAGCCGTCCCGCGTGCCCCTCAACGTCGAGACACTGGAGTCGACCACCTGCGACGGCTATCGCCGCGACAAGATCGTCTTCGACACCGAGGACACCATGTCGGTGCCGGCGTACCTTCTCGTCCCCGACGCCCGGACGAGCGCACCACCCGGCGCGGCGGTCCTCGCCTGCCACGGTCACGGACCCGGCAAGTCACAGGTCGTCGGCCTGGAGCACACGGACATGCCCAACGCCGACTACGCCCTCCGGTTGGCGCGCCGCGGGTACGTGGTGTTGGCGCCCGACCTGCGGTGCTTCGGCGAGCGTCTCGACTGGAATCCCGAGGACCACTACGCCTGCGACACGAACCTCGTGCACGCGGCCATGGCGGGGTGGAACCCCCTGACGCAGAACATCTGGGACCTCAGGCGCTCGCTCGACGTCCTGGCGGAACACCCGCTCGTCGACCCGAGCCGTCTGGGCATGGTCGGCATCAGCTACGGCGGCACCGTGACGCTCTTCACCGCCGCGGTCGACGAACGCGTCGCCGCGGCCGTCGTCAGCGGCTATTTCTCGTCGTGGGCGGAGAGCCACAAGATGCCGTGGAACATGTGCGGCTCGCAGATCCTGTTCGGCATGCTCGGCCGGTTGGAGCACGAGGACCTGGGTTCCCTCGTCGCGCCGCGCCCGCTGCTGATCGAGTCGGGCATCGAGGACCTGCTGTTCCCGGTCGCCACCGCGACCGAGTCGGTGCGTCGTACTCGTCTTGTCTACGAGGCCGATGAGGCCTCCGACCGCCTGGTGCACGACGTGTTCGAGGGGGGCCACCAGTGGCACGGCACGGAAGCGTTGCCCTTCCTGGACCGCTGGCTGGCGCACGAGCCGTTGCCGGACGCCGGCTGAGCGCGGTCAGCTCGGCTGGGCCGTGTCGCCACCGTCCGCGGCCTCGCGGCGGGGAGCGTGGCTCTCCGCGTCACGGAGCACGTCGTCGATCAAGACTTGAGGACTCGTCCTGACGTCAGGATCCGGACTCGTCGGTTCGGTGTCCAGTTCCCACTCGTCGTACGCCGCGTCGTCGACCAAGCGGTGCAACCAGGCCCGGCAGCGCGCGAGGAGCGCGTGCCCCGAAAGGGCTTGCCGCGTCACTAGAGGAAACTGCGCAGGACCGTGGGGAACGCCGATGCGAGCACGACGGTGCCGTGCTCGTCCTTGGAGGTCGGGACCGAAACAGGGTGCGCCGTCGGGACGTTCATCAGTGAGAGGACGGCCGACACCGGGGTGCCGGGTCCCAGATAGATGTGCGATGCGACCTGCTCGAGCAGCGTGGTGGTGCCCGTCGGATTCGAGATGAGGGACGAAACGGAGAGTTTGCCCGTCGCGAGTTTCCCGAGGTCCGAGTTCGGGTCGACCATGTGCAGGTCCACCCCGACGTAATGCGTCACCGGGATGCCGAGTTGATCGAGCCCCGCGATGATGGCGTCGGGCTTGTGCAGGCTTAGCGCCTCGATGGCGGCCTTGCCGCCTCCCGCGAGAGGCAGGGCGAGCGAGCTCGGGACCTTGAGCACGTTGGTGTGCGACCCGGTTGCGTGGAAGACGAAGATCTGCTCGAAGTGGTTCGGGCCCCTCACGATCGCAAGCAGATCGTTCTTGCCCTTGGCCAGCAGCGAGGCCGGCACCACGACGTGGTGCACGGCGTGGTCGATCTTGTAGAGGCTGACCCCGATCCAGGCCGCGACCGACGCGATGAGGACGAAGAGCGAGCAGGCGACTGCGAGCAGTACCCGTCGCAACCGCCTCCGCTTTCCGCCACTCCCGCCGACCGCGACACCGATGTCGGCCGACGACGGCGGGCTCAGCAGCCCCGTGGCGATAGCGATCGTCAACATCCCCCCCGTCGAGCGGCCCGGCCACCGGCCCGGCGGTCCCCCCAGATCCCACTGCGAAAGCTACGGAGTCGGCATTGCCCTGTCGTTGCCCGACGGGTTCGATGTGGTTGCCGTGTTCGGCAGGGAGCTCAGTCCGGGAGCAACCGGGCCGAATCCGGCTCGAGGTGGATGGTCGCGTGGGACACGGTCCGCAGCGCCGAGGCGGGACAGCTGGGGCTGATCGGGCCGGTCAGCGCATCGTGGACGGGCTGGGCCTTGCGGCCCTCCGGGACGATCGCAAGCACCCGCCCGGCCCGCAGCAACGCAGGAATGGTCACCGTGATCGCCTCCGCCGGCACCGCCTCGAGGCTCGGGAAGTGGCCCTCGTTGACCTGTTGGGCCCGACAGGCCGCATCGAGTGTCACGACCTTCACGTCCAGGGGGTCGGCGAAGTCCGCCACGGGCGGGTCATTGAAGGCCAGGTGCCCGTTCTCGCCGATGCCGAGGCAGCACAGGTCGAGGGGATGCCGGCGCAGCAGCGCCGCATACCGCTCGCACTCCTTCGCGGCATCGCCCAGACCCTCGACGTAGAACGCGGCCTTGGGATGAGCCGGTTCGGTGAGGCGCATGCGGATCCAGCGCTGGAAGCCGGCCGGATGGTCGGGCCCGACGCCCACGTACTCGTCCATGTGGAAGATGACGGTGTCGGACCAGGGCACGCCAGGTGTCTCGTGGACCAGCGCGTGGACGAAGGCCAATTGTGAGTTGCCCGTGGCGAACATGGCATGGGCCACGCCGCGCGCGGCGACGGCGGCGCGCAGTACCTCTTCCGCCTCGGCGGCCGCGGCGCGCGCGAGCGCCGCGGCGTCGTGGTGGACGTGCACGGTTGCGGCTCCGGCTTGCATCGTTCTCGGCGGCACGCGTTCAGCATGCCAGTCGCGGGTGGGACAGACTGGTTCGGTGCGCGACGTCGAGGTCCCGGGCCCGACCCACTTGGAGGCGGCATGGAAGGCGGTGCGCCGGTACCTGCCGGTCACGCCGGTGGTGGCCGCCCCGCAGCTCGGACCGTCCGTCTCCGTGAAGGTCGAGACCGTCCAGCCGACGGGCTCGTTCAAGGTGCGCGGCGGGCTCGCGGCCGTCGCCGCGACGCACGAGGACGATCCCGGGCGCGCCGTCGTGGCCTCGTCGGCCGGCAACCACGGCTTGGGCCTCGCGTTCGCGGCCTCGAATCTCGGCGCGAAGGTGACGGTCGTGGTGCCCACCGGCGCCTCGGCGGCGAAGGTTTCCGCCCTCCAACAATTCGACGTCCGACTCGTCCTCCACGGCGAGGGGTACCGGGAAGCCGAGACCCACGCGCTGGACCTCGCGGCGCGCGAGGGCAGCCGCTACGTGTCGCCCTACAACGACCCCGACGTCATCGCCGGCCAGGCGACGCTGGCGCGAGAGCTGGCCGAGCAGGTGCCCGATCTCGGCACCGTCGTGGTGCCGTGCGGGGGCGGCGGCCTGCTCTCCGGCGTGATCCTCGGGCTCGAGGGCGGGGATGTGCGGATCGTCGGCGTCGAATCGGAGGCGTCACCGTCCATGAGCACCGCGCTCGCCGCCGGTGCGATCGTGCCGATCAACGTGGAGCCGACCGTGGCCGACGGCCTCGCCGGCAACCTCGAGCCGGGTGCGGTCACCGTTGGCATTGCCTTGGCGCACGGCGTGCAGGTGCTCACGGTGAGCGAGGCGGACATCCGGTCGGCCATGGCCTTTGCCGCCAACAAGATGGGCCTCGTCATCGAGGGCGCGGGCGCCGTCGGCGTCGCGGCGTTGCGGAGCGGGGTCGTCACCCCCGACCCGGGCGGAGGGGAGACCGTCGTCATCCTCACCGGGCGCAACGTCGCGCCGAAGCTGTTGTCGGAGGTCCTCCATTCCTGACGTGAGCGTCAACGGCGCGACCTTGAGCTACGAGGTGACGGGCGAGGGTGATCCCCTCCTCCTGCTCGCCGGCTGCGGCCAGCCCGCGATCGCTTGGCACCTCGGACTGGTGCCATCGCTCGTCGCGGCGGGTTACTGCGTCGCCACCTTCGACAACCGGGGCGTCGCACCCTCCTCCTCGCCGCCCGCGCCCTACAGCGTCGACATGATGGCGGCCGACGCCGTCGGGCTGCTCGACCATCTCGGCTGGGATGCCCCGGTCCGCATCGCGGGCCACTCCATGGGTGGCTGGATCGCCGAGACCCTCGTGCTCGACCAGCCGGAACGGGTGCGCGCCGCAGCCCTGATGGGCAGCGCCAACAAGCCGACCGCTTGGGAGGTGGCGATCACGACGGTCGAGCGCGACCTGGCCGCCCTGGACCATGACCTGCCGCCGCTCTTCTACGCGACAGAGACGCTGCGGTACCTGCCGACGTCCGACCTCCAGGACTCCGAGGTCGTCAGCACGTGGCTGTCGTTGATCAGCGAGGTGCCGGTGTGGCCCAACCCGGGGCGACTGGGCCAGTACGAAGCCGCGCTGGCCTGGTCCACCGACCCGTCCCGCACCACCCGCTGGCCCGAGGTGCGCGTCCCGTGTCTCGTGCTTGCGTTCGAGCACGACATCGACTCGCCACCCCGCTACGCCCGGGAGGCGGCCGAGGTCATTCCGGGCTGCAGCTACCGCGAGGTCGCCGGCTCGGGGCACCTCGGCATCATGACGCACGTCCCGGAGGTAGCCGGGCACCTGATCGAGTTCTTCGGGCAGCAGTAGGCCGGCGACGTGACCGGCGCCGTCCGTCACCCGGGCGAGAGACCCGTTCCGGGGGATTCGGTCACGGCTTCGGCCCCGATCCGTATCTGCGACGTGGGTGGGTGGACGGACACGTGGTTCTCCGGGCGCGGCGCGGTCTTCAACATCGCCGTCTCCCCCCGGGTCGACGTGCGCGTGCGCGTCCGCGCCCTCGGCACGGCCCCGCACCGCATCACCCTCGACGTGGCGAACTTCGGGGACCTCTACGGCTATGAACCCGGACAGGCCCCGAATCGGCATCCCCTGCTCGAGGCCGTGATCGACGACACCGGGATCCCCGAGGGCGTGGGGGTGGGTATCCGCGTCGCCTCGGCCGTTCCGGCCGGATGCTCGACGGGGACGTCGGCCGCGGTCGCGGTGGCGCTCATCGGCGCCCTCGATGCGCTGACCCCTTGCCCTCGCAGTCTCGACGAGATCGCGCGGGCCGCCCATCGGATCGAAGTCGAGCGACTGGGACTGCAGTCGGGCGTCCAGGACCAAGTGTGCGCCGCCTTCGGTGCCATCAATTTCATAGAGATCGATCCGTACCCGGAAGCCAGACGGACGTCGGTCATGGCGCGCATGCCAGTGCGGCACGAGCTCGAGCAGCGGCTCTTGCTCGTCCACCTGGGCGGGGCACACCGGTCAACGGAGGTCCACGAGCGCGTGATCGCCCGCTTGGTCCGTGGGGGCCGGGGCTCGCCCGAGCTCGAAGAGCTCCGCGCGTGCGCCGTGATGGCGCGCGACGCCGTGCTCGGCGGCGATCTCGAGGGCCTGGGTCGCGCCATGAGCCGGAACACCGACGCGCAGGCACGCCTGCACGGCGAGCTGGTGAGCGCACGGGCCCAGGCCGTCATCGACCTCGGCGCTTCGCTGGGCGCATCCGGGTGGAAGCTCAATGGTGCCGGGGGCGAGGGCGGCAGCGTGAGCATCCTGTGCGGCCCGGACCCGGATCGCCGTGGCGACCTGGAGCGGGGATTGCTCGCCCTCGACCCCGCACTGCAGCTCATTCCCATCCGTCTGAGTCACGACGGACTCTTGGTGTCGCACTCCTGAGTTGCGTTACTCCTCCGGAGGCGGCGTCCTGAAGTCGACGTTTACCCCACCCGCCTCGTCCGGGTGCTCCTTCAGCCAGCGGCGCGCGTAGGGGCACCAGGGCACGATGGTGAGGTGATCGGCCCTCGCCCGGCGTATGGCGGCCCGCACGAGCTGCCCCCCGATGCCGCGGCCTCCCAACGCCTCGGGAACCTCGGTGTGGATCAGGAACAAGTGGTCGCCCCGCACCCGGTAGATGAGCTCGCCCTCCATCCCGTCGGCCCGTACGACGAACCTGTCTTCGGCGGGGACGTCGACGACCTGGACGGTGTCGCTCTGGTCGGACACGGCAGCTCCTCCCGGGTGATCGCGGCCGAGGCTCACCTTAGGGGTGTAGAAGGGACGGTATGAGCGGTCCGGTCACGACAGAAGACGTTGCCGCCACCCCCGGAGAGGGAGAGGTGACGGAGTCCTCGGTCGTCGAAATCGAGCCCGGGCGGGTCAGCCAGGTCGGTTCGATCCAGGTGCGACGACTCCTCCCGCACCGGCCACGCAAGACCGTCGGCGCCTGGTGTTTCGCGGACCACATGGGCCCGGTCGCGGCGGACCCGCCGGGCACGCTCGGCATAGGCCCGCACCCCCATATGGGCCTGCAGACTGTGACGTGGCTGCTCGAGGGCGAGATGCTGCACCTCGACAGCCTCGGCTCGGAGCAATTGATACGTCCTGGGCAGCTGAACCTGATGACGGCCGGCCACGGGGTGGCCCACGCTGAGGAGGATCCGGGACGTTCGCGCACGCTGCACGGGATCCAACTCTGGGTGACGCAACCCGAGGCGACCCGCAACGGCCCGGCGGCCTTCGAGCACCACGACGAGCTGCCACGGTTCGAGCTCGACGGCGCTGAGGGCACGATCCTCGTCGGCGACTACGACGGGCGCGCGTCCCCCGCCCGGCGTGACACCGAGCACCTGGGCGTCGAGCTCAGCTTGCGTGCCCCCGGAGCGGTGCTCCCCTTGCAGCCTGCGTTCGAGCACGCGTTGATCGTCCTCGAGGGGAGCGTGCGCGTGGGCGACCGGGTGGTCGAACCGGGCGTGCTGGCGTATCTCGGCGACGCGCGCGACGAGTGCCGGGTGGAGCTGCGCGAACCCGCCCGCGTGCTGCTGCTCGGAGGCGTGCCCTTCCCCGACAAGCTCCTCATGTGGTGGAACTTCGTCGCTCGCACGACCGAGGAGGCGTCCGAGGCCCGCCGTCAGTGGACGGAGCAGGACGAGCGCTTCGGCACCGTGCGTTCACGGCTCGCACGCATCGAGATCGGAAGGCCGCCCTGGGAGTGAGCGCGGGTGCGCGCTACCACTCACCCCAGCCGGGCGGGCTGACCGACCCGGTCACAAGGCGCGGGTCGACCGGGGCCCGCGTTTCACCGGCCTGGTAGACCGCGAAGCACAGGCGGAGCACGTCCGTCGCCTCTCCGGCGGTCATCGTGGCCGCTGTGCCGTGCACGAGGGCGTCGACGAAGTGTTGTGACGAGCGCGCGAAGCCGGTGCCCCAGTCGGCGTCCATGTCGGTGAACTCAGTGGTCTTGCGCCCTTGCGCCGTGCCGGTGAACAGCACGACCGGTGCCAGGTCGAGCATCTCACCGGTGGCCCGGGTGACCCACAGCTGTCCCTCGTCGCCCGTGATCTCGAAGAACTCGTCCGCCCCGTAGTACTGCGAGCGCATGTAGAAGTCCGGCGAGTACTGCACCTCCATCATCCCGAGCACGTCGGGGTCTTCGTATTCGAAGATCACCGCGCACGGTTCGAAGAAGAAGTCGCGACGCCGCACGACGGCCTGGACCGACGTGATGCCCAGGTCGAGCAGCCAGAGGGCCATGGCGTACTTGTGCACCATGTCGTCGAAGAGGTGCCCGCCGGGGCTGCGCTTGTCCAGGCGCCAGCCGTAGCCTTCGGGCCGGAGGGCCGCCTGGAACGCCGAGTCGGTCTGTCCCACCAGCGTGCGGATGCGCAGCGAGGTCGGCTTGCCGATGGCGCCGTCCGCCACCAGCTTCTTGGCCAACTCGAGCGGTGGGTAGTGCACGAAGCATTCGCTGACGCGCAGGACGCTTCCGGTGCGCTCGGCGACCGCTTCCATCTCCAGGGCGTCGTCGACCGAGTTGGCCACCGGCTTCTGCACGGAGACGTGCTTGCCAGCCTCGAGGGCGGCGATCACGTGGTCGTGGTGCAGGTGTGTGGGCGTGAGGATCTCCACCGCATCGACCGAGTCGTCGGCCAGGAGGTCCGCCAGATCGGCGTAGAAGTGTTCGGCCCCCCACTCCTTGGCGGCGCGCTTCCCGATCTCCTCGTCGGTGTCGCACACGGCGACCACCTCGCAGCGGGGGTCTTCCAGATAACCGCGGACGTTCATGGCCGCGATGTTCCCGGCGCCCACGACGCCGAGCCGGACCTTGTCCATCACCCTCACCCTCTCCCCAAAGACGCGCCGCCTACGCGTCGGTCCCGAATGCCCCTCCGTCGCGGGCCGCGGCTATGCGATTGTCGTCGTATCCGAGCACGCTCCGCAAAACGTCCTCGGTGTGCTGGCCGACGGTTGGGGCCTTGGCCGGGTGCGGCAACTCCTCGCCGACGAAGTGCAGAGGCGTGAACAACTGGTCGGCGCCCACCTCCGACTGGGGCAGCAGTGGCAGGCGATCGGCGAACTGCGGGTCGTCGAGCAGCGTCTTGGGGGTGTTGACCGGCGCGATCGGCGTGTTGACGGCACCACCGAAGTCGAGCCACTCCTGCGCCGTCTTCGTCCGGAAGATGTCGCGCAGCTCTGCCCGGAGCTCGCGGTTGCCGCGTGCGTGGTCGGCGTACTTGGACCCCGGCCAGCGTTCGAACAGGTCCATGCGGTCCACACCTTCGCAGAAGTTCTTCCAGAAGGCTTGCTCGGACGCCATGAACAGGACGTGGCCGCCGTCCGATGTTTCGTAGATCTGGTAGCGCACGCCTTCGACCATGCCGGCGGTACCCGGGGCACGCCGCTCGTAGTCGTCGGACTTGTTTCCGGTCACCTCGGACTGCGGGCGCTCGTAGGCCCGCCAGGTCTCGGAGCGGTACCAGTCGAAGGCGGCCGCCGCGTCGGACTGGGCGAGGTCGATGTAGGAGCCTTCCCCGGTCTCACGGGCACGGATCACCGCAGCGAGGATCCCGAGCCCGCCGATGATGGGGGCGGCGTTGATGCCGATCGACACGTGCTCGGGGATGTAGGCGAAGCCCTCGTCGTCGGTGGCGACGTTCACGATGCCGGCCCAGGTGTCGTAGGCGATGCCGTGGCTCGGGTAGTCGCGGTACGGGCCGGTCATCCCGTAACCCGAGATCGTGCAGAACACGATCTTTTGGTTCAGCATCCTCAGGTCGTCGTACCCGACGCCGCGGCGGGCCAGCGAGCCGGGCCGCATCGCCTCGATCACCACGTCCGCCCCGGTCGCCAGCTCCTTCAAGATGCCTGCTCCCTGGTCGGTCCGGAGGTCGAGCACGATCGAGCGCTTGCCCCGGTTGAGGTGCAAGTGCATGAGCGAGACACCCTCGACGATCGGCCAGGTCATCTCCCGGATGTAGTCGCCGGCCGGGGGCTCGACCTTGATCACGTCGGCTCCGAGGTCGACCAGGGACGTCGTGATGGCCGCCGGACCCAGGGCCGAGCACTCGATGATCCGCAACCCGTGCAACGGTGGCGTCGTCGCCATCGCACCTCCTCTCGGAAGGCCGGATCGTAGCGGTCGCCACCCCGGGCACCGGAGCCCGGGTCTGGCCATACTGGGGCCGTGGAGTCGGCACCCCTCGACGAGGCGTACACGGTCTTCGCGGCCACGGCGCCGGTCTACGGCTCGCTCGGTCTGGCCAACCACGGGCCGATGGCGGCCGAGGCGCTCGCCCACCTGGGCCGCGAGGACGCCATCGCGGACTGGGTCGAGCACTACCGGCGGCGGCTCGATCCGGCGCCCCCGCCGGCCGACCGGCCGCTCTCCGAGGAGGACTGGCCGCAGGCCCTCGGCCAGGAGGAGCGGTTCGGTGAATGGCTCACCCTGTTCGAGCGCGAGGTCGCCGACCGGCCGCCGGTCGCCGTCGTCGGCGAATGGGCCCCCCGTCTCATCCCTGGCGCGATCGGCGCGGCCGCGCACGGGCTCATCCGCACCGCGCACGCCGTCCGGTCGCTGGCCGCGGCCGACACACCGCCGCGCCGGCTCGAACTGGCGAACGGCTTGGCGTTCTGGGCCTCGACCTACCAGGAGCTGCCGGGCCCGCCGTTGCTGATCGGCCAGGAGGACGTGCCCGACGCGCTGGCCGACTTGCCGTACCTGGACGAGGACGCGCCGCGCCAGCTGCTCATCAGCGACATGGTGGTGCAGGTGGGCGACATCGCCGACGAGTTCGAGCAGGCGGTCGCCTCGCTCGGCTGGAGTGGCGGCCCCGTTGAATTGTTGGACGCACTGGCCCGGGGCGGCTCGCTGGCTTACCTCCGCAACGCAGACGACGGCGGCGCGATCGGTCTGCTGCACTCGGTGACGGCGCCGCTGGCCTGTGAGCTGATCCTGCCCTGGCTCGCGGTCGAGGACCGGGACGCCGCGCTCGGCTATGTGTGGCAGGCGGTGGCCGCGCTCCACGTGGCCTACGACAACGATCGCAAGAGCGAGCTGCCCGAGCTCGAGACGCTGTCCGCCGACGCGCTGATCGACCGGGCGCTGGCCTGCCGCGACGAGCACGCCATCAAGCTCACCGAGGCGGCGCTGCGGAGCTTCGGGCGTACGGGCGAACCGGTGCTTTTGTGGGCTGCGGCCGACGCCGGCGCCCGATTCAGCGGCTGAGTCGGGGCCGCGGGGCGGGCCGCCAGGCCCGTGGCTAGCCTCGGCCGACATGGAATACCGCACCCTCGGCCGCACCGGCATCAAGGTCAGCCCCCTCTGTCTCGGGGCGATGATGTTCGGGTCCTTCGGCAACACCGACCACGACGACAGCATCCGCATCATCCACGCCGCGCTCGATGCCGGCATCAACTTCGTCGACACCGCCGACATCTACTCGTTCGGCGAATCGGAGGAGATCGTGGGCAAGGCGCTGGCGCAAACGAAGCGCCACCGCGTGGTCCTGGCGACCAAGGTGCACGGGCAGATGGGTCGCGACCCCAACGCGCAGGGCAATTCGCGCCGCTGGATCATCGACGAGTGCGACCGCAGCCTGCGCCGTCTCGGCGTCGACTACATCGACCTCTACCAGATCCACCGGCCCTCGCCCGAGACCGACATCGACGAGACGCTGGGCGCGCTGACCGACCTCGTGCGCGCCGGGAAGATCCGCTACTTCGGCAGCTCGACGTTCCCCGCGCACGAGGTGGTCGAGGCGCAGTGGGTGGCCGAGCGCCGGGCCCGGGAGCGCTTCGTCACCGAGCAGCCGCCGTATTCGATCTTGGTGCGCAGCATCGAGAAGGACGTTCTGCCGACGTGCCAGCGCTACGGGATGGGCGTGCTGTCGTGGAGCCCGTTGGGGGGCGGCTGGCTCTCCGGCGCCTTCGGGTCGGGCAAGGAGAACACGAGCCGGCGGGCCACGGTCATGCCCGACCGCTACAACATGGAGCTCCCCGCCAACCGGGCCAAGCTCGAGGCGGTTGACCGGCTGGGCGCGCTGGCCGACGAGGCGGGACTTCCGCTCATTCAGATGGCGCTCGGCTTCGTGCTCGCACACCCCGGCGTGACGTGCCCGATCATCGGGCCGCGGACCATGGAGCATCTCGAGTCGCAGCTGCCCGCGCTGGAGTTGCGACTGGGCGGGGACGTGCTCGACCGGATCGACGAGATCGTGCCACCCGGGGTGGACGTGAACGAGACCGACGTCGGCTGGGTGCCGGCGGCCATCGCCGACAAGTCGTTGCGCCGGCGGCCGTTGGAGGCGTCGGTGCAGACGCGGGGACTGCTGGACGTCGTCAGCTCGGCGGACTGACGGCGACAGGCAGTTCGACCGCGGCCGCATCCGGGCCTCGGCGGGGCCCGGGTGGCTCAGTTCTTGGGTGTATATGCAGCGGGTCTTGACACCCGTCCGTGAACGTCAAGACCTGCGGCGTATGCACTCAAGACTTACGCCGGCCGTCAGACGCGCCTGGCGGCGCGGCCTGCGACCAGCGGCATCTCGAGGTAGGTGCGCAGTCCGGCCTGGGCGTCACACACATAGGGCACCGCATTCACACAGTGCATGGCTGTGGCCACGATGCCGGGGTTGCGCGCCAGTCCCGCCTCGACGGTCGCGGGGTGCAACTTGCGGAACGTGACCAGGCAGTCGGGGTCGCCCGTGATCTCCACCTCGAAGTGCTCGCCGTCGGGGCCGAAGCGCCAAGGCGGGTCGAGATGCTCCTCACCCATCAGCCAGTTGACCGCCGCCGTCACGACCGGCTCACCGTCGACGAGCCCCTCCCAGCGGAAGCGCTGCGCCGCGACCAGTCCTGGCGCGATGGGTCCGATTGGTGACTCGATCGGTGCCGTGGCGACCGCCATCTCGTGCGTCGTGCGCAGCTCGGGATCGATGGCGAACCCAAGCGTGTCGGCCACCATGTGCACCGACTGCCCGAACCCGGCGCCCAGCGCCTCAGCCATGATGCTCCCTCGTGCCTCCTCGGGGGTCTTGCCGAACAACATCCAGTCGCTGATGACGTCCGGCGCGCCGTAGGTGCGGATGTCGGAGAACTCCTCGGCCCGGACCCGGGTGATGGAGCCCGACAGCGCGGACACCATGAGCGGGAATCGCTCGGTGATGCCCCCAGGATGGATCCCGGTGCCGTGCAGGGTGACTCCGGCGGAGCGACAGATCGCATCGAGCCGGGCGCGCTCCTCGGACGGTGGATAGAACCAGCCGAGCGGCGTCACGACGTTCTTGCCCGATTCGAGGAGGCGGGTCACGACGTCGACGTCGGCGAAGATCGGGCTGTACACGACGCAGTCGGCGTCGAGCGCCAGCAGCGCCTCGACGTCCCCGGTGGCGGTGAGCCCGATCGGCCCCCGGCCGGCGAGTGTGCCGATGTCGACGCCCTCCTTGTCGGCCGAGTGCACCCAACAACCCGCCACCTCGAGGTCCGGGTGGTCCAGGACGCCCTCGATGGCGGCCCGGCCGACGTTGCCGGTCGCCCACTGCACGACGCGATAGGACATGGCTCACCCCCTGGGGCGTAGTGCTCGGTGGCTCACCCTATGGGACGGCGCTCGCAGAGCGCACTATGTTCCGACGTCGACGACGCTGACGAGAGCATGAAGGTGACGAGTGGACGCAGCCGACGAGAACCGTAGGGTGGTCGAGGGGTTCTGGGACGACTTATACCGCCCGGATCTCGCGGCGGCCGCAGCCCGTTTCGCGCCCGACGGCACCTACACCGACGTGGGAACGCCCGATGACGACGTGGCCCGTGGCCCCGACGAAGTGGTGAGGCGCCTCACGCTGGCATGGAGCAAGCTCGCCGGCCTGCACGACGAGCGAAGGAATCTCGTGGCGGGTGACCACGTCGTGATGACCGAGCACATCGAGACGTGGGAGTGGCCGACCGGGGAGACCATGCCGCTCCCGGTGCTGTCGGTCCACGAGCTGGTGGACGGCAGGATCGTCCGCTGGACCGACTACTGGGACATGAACACGCTCGTCGCCGCCGCGCCGCAGTGGTGGTTCGAGCACGTGATGCAGGGCTGGAAGTAGGGCGGGCGGAGATGGCGCGGCTGATCCTCGCCTCTGCGACCGTGCTCGACGCGGAGGGACCCCGCCCCCGCTCGACGGTTGTCGTCGAGGATCGCCGGATCACGGTCGTCTGCTCCGACAGCGTGGCCGACGCGGCCCTCGACGCCCGGCCCGACGACCGCGTGGTCGACCTCGGGGGCCGGACCGTGATGCCCGGGCTGGTCAGCAGCCATTTCCACGCCACCTACCACGAACTCGGCACGAAGATGGCGCCGTTCGGCCTCGAGGAGCCACCGGCGCTCCAGGCGGTGCGGGCGGCGCACCACCTCGAGCTGGCGCTGCGCTGCGGCTTCACGGGGGCGGTGAGCGCGGGCGCGCCGTTCGCCATCGACGCCTCCATGAAGACGGCGATCGCCGAGGGGCTCTTCCCAGGGCCACGCCTGGTGGCGGGCAGCCGGGACGTGAGCACGACGGGCCACGCCGGCGACAAGAGCTTCCCCTGGTACTGGGACGTCGGCGCTCGCGGCGCGGTCAACCGCTCCGACGGGCCCGACGAGTTCCGCCGGGCGGTGCGCGAGGAGATCAAACAGGGCGCCGAGATCATCAAGATGTTCGTCACCGGCGGCCACGGCACGGTCGCCCCGGCCGAGCAGACCGAGATGTCGCGCGCCGAGCTGACCGCCGGCATCGAGGCGGCCCACGAGCGCGGCGCGAAGGTGCGCGGGCACATCGCAAACCGCGACGCGCTGCACATGGCGCTCGACGCGGGGATCGACGTGGTCGACCACGGCGACGGGCTGGACGAGGCCGCCATCGAGCGCATGGTCGACCAGGGCACCTTCCTGGTGCCCAGCCAGCTCTTCCCGGCCCGTTTCGCCGAGATGATGGGTGGCGGTGGCCTCGGCTTCGGCGCCGCCATGGCGGAGGACATCGAGCGGGCGCTCGCCATCCTGCCCATCGCCAACGAGGCGGGGGTCAAACTGCTGTGCGGCGACGACTACGGCGCCATCGGCCTGCCGCACGGCCGCTACGCCGACGAGCTCGGGTTCTACGTGAAGGAGGCGGGGATCGCGCCGCTCGACGTACTGCGCTGGGCCACCCTTCACGGTGCCGAGCTGATGGGCCGCGCCCACGAGCTCGGTTCGGTGCGCGAAGGCTTCCTGGCCGACCTGCTCGTGGTCGACGGCGACCCGCTGGGCGACATCGGTGTGCTCCAGGACGCATCCCGCCTGATGGCGATCATGAAGGGCGGGACGCTGGTCGTCGACGAGCTCGACGCGTTGGGTGCCTCAGGACCTCGGCGCTGAGCGGCTGTACTGTCCGGCGATGATCATCGTCGCCGGTTCCATGAGCTTCGACGCCGCCGACCGCGCCGACGTGCTGGTGAGCCTGGCCGAGGTGACCGCGGCCAGCAGGCGTGACGCTGGCTGCCGGGAGTACTGGTGGGCCGAGGATCTCGAGCACCCGAACACCTTCTCCTTCTACGAATGCTGGGAGTCCAAGGAGCTGCTCGACGCGCATCTCGCGCAACCACACGAGGCCGCGTTCGCCGATCGCAACTTCGGCCGCATGACGGCGGCGACGGCGTCCATGTTCGAGGCGACCGCGCTCCCACCGGGTTGAGGCCCTCCCTGCGCGCCCTGGCCGGGCGCGGCGTCGACGCTTTGCCACCTGGTCTGGGCCGGCAGGTTCGCACGCTGGCGGGCCGGCCCGGCCCGCGGGAGGTCGGGTTCGACGCGCTCGATGCCGAGCTGGCCCGCGCCACCGAGCTGATGGGGACGTCGCCCGAGCGGGCGCAGGCGCTGCTCGGCGGGTTCGTCGTCGCGGTGCCGGTGCCGCCGCCACCCGACCCCTTCTCGGATGCGTATCGCACATGGACCTGGGACCTGTACCGGCGCATCTCGGGCCGGGAGGGGTACGACACGGCGCACGAGGCATCGCCGTTCGATCTGGAGCGTGCGCTCACTCGGCCGTTCCCCTACGAGAGCGGGTCGCTGAAGTTGGTCGGCCGCGACCTTGCGGCGCGCGGGCACGTGCTCGACACCCTTTCGAAGGCACTGCCGCCCGCGAACGGTTCGGTCCGTCCGCGGGTGGTCGAGTTCGGAGCCGGCTGGGGCAACCTGACCGCGGACCTCGTGGCGACCGGGCTCGATGTCACGGCGGTCGAGCTCGACCCCAAGTTCTGCGCGCTGATCGGCCAGCGGTGCGCGAACGGGCCGGGAGAGCTCGTCGTGGATCAGGGCGACATGCTCGGCTTCACGACCGACCGGCCCTTCGACGCCGCCGTGTTCTACGAGAGCTTCCACCACTGCGCGGACCACGTCGGGCTGCTCGACCGCCTGCACCGCATCGTGCGGGCCGATGGCGTCGTCCTTTTCGCCGCCGAGCCCGTCCAGCGGCTCGGCTATCCGTGGGGCCCGCGCCTCGACGGCCTCTCCGTGTGGTCGAGCCGCACCTACGGCTGGCTCGAGCTCGGCTTCGACACGCGCTACTTCGACGCCGCGTTGGCGCGCACCGGCTGGAAGGGCCGGCGGGTCGGACTGGGCGCGCGTCCGGCGGAGACCGACCTGATCGTGGCGACGGCC
>DASXBZ010000204.1:0-2840 GCA_036491435.1 Acidimicrobiales bacterium | reverse complement strand
CGGTGGCGTACGAGCCGGGCGGGGTCGGGGTGGCGCTGGCCGGTGTGGGCAGGGCTCCGGGCGCGGGTCAGGCGGCGCGGGAGAGCGCGACGTGACGCGGAGCGCGGGCCTACGGCGACTGGGCGTATTGGTGGGCGCTCTGATGTTGGGCGCATCGGCGTTCGTCGGTTGCTCCTCGGCCCGCGCCGGCCTCGGGACCACGGACGAGTCGTGCTACCTGGCGCTCCCGACGGCGAGCAAGGCGGTCGGTGGTCACGGGCACTTCGCCGGCGTTCGCAAGTACACGGTCGGCGGGTTGAAGGGCATGACCGCGCAGCTGTACGACGCGATCACCGATCAGGTCGGCACCCACCAGGCGGTGTGCCTGGCGGCCTACACGGGGACCTTCATGAGTGACATGGTCACCAAACCGCTCGGCCAATCGACGGGCAAGTTGGCGGTGGTCGTCGTCACGTCGCCGGGTAACAAGGTGCTGGGGACATTGATCCTCTCCAAGATCCCGGTGCGCTTCCAGCACACGCTCCCGTTCTGAGCGCTCGGCCCTGAGGCTCTGCAACGGGGCACAGAGGACTCTTTTCGCAGGTCCTGTCATCGGAGGTGACCCTCGCGAGCACCACGTGGCCCCCTATATTGGCCGCCTTGGAGGGCGACCGAGGGACCACCGACGGGCTATTCACACCCGTAAATCTGCTGATCGTCGCGGCCGCCGTCGGTGGCGCGTTCGCTGGCAGTCACCCCACGGGAACGCCTGGGCTCGATGCCGTCTACAGCGCACTGTTCGCCGCGGCGGTTACGTGGGCGGCCTCGCGTGCGCCGCGAGGGACGCTGCTCTGGCTGGGCATCGTTGCCGTGGTCATGTGCCGGGGACGGAACTGGCTCGTGCTCCCTGCGCTCGTGGCGATGCTGCTCGCGTTCGCCGGCGTCTGGTCGCGCCGGCCCAATCCGCTCGTCGGAGCGCTCACCGGCGCGCTCGCAGTGCAGGTGGTGCTGCGCTGGCCGCCGACCGGCTTCCATGGAGCCACGGCGTTGGTGGCCCTCGCGGCCGTCGGACCGTGCCTCATCGGGGCAGTGCGCACACTGTCGACGCCGGCCCGCCGCCGGCTGCGTTGGTGCGCCTTGGGCGTGCTCGGGCTTGCGATCGTCCTTTCCATCCCGGCCGCAGTGGGCGCCGTCATGGCCCGCTCACAGGTCAACCAGGGGATCAACGAGGCGGAGGGAGCACTGAGCTCGATCAGCAACGGCGTGACCGAATCGGGCGCGGCGCAGCTGCGCTCTTCGAGTACCCACTTTGCCTCCGCCGCCAGCAGTACGGACAGCTGGTGGTCAGCCGGGGCACGGCTGGTGCCGGTGGTGGCCCAGCAGCGCCAGGCCGTCGGCGTCGCGTCGGCCGTGGCACAGAAGGTGACGGTCACCGCGGCCAACGAGGCGGCAGGAATCCACTACTCACAGCTCCGCTACACGGACGGGCGATTCGACCTGGCGAAGCTGAGCGCCCTATCCGGGCCGATCGGCATCGTCAACGGACAGCTCGCCAGCGCCGTGGCGCAGCTCCGCGCCCTCCAGTCCGGATGGCTGGTCCAGCCGGTGCAGACCCGCCTGGCGGACCTCGACACCAAAGTCGTCCGGGCCCAGAACGACGCCTCGCTGGCCGCGCAACTGGTGCAGGCCGCGCCCTCGCTCCTGGGGGAGGACGGAGTCCGCCACTACTTCGTCGCGTTCATGACGCCCGCCGAGAGCCGTGGCCTCGATGGGCTCATCGCTTCCTACGGCGAGCTGACGGCGGACCAGGGACGCCTCACGCTGACCCGGTCGGGTGACATCTCGGAACTGAACAATGTGCTCGCGGCCGCAGGCGGCGGTCACCTGAGCGGACCGCCCGGCTATCTCGCCCGCTACGGCGCGTTCAAGCCCCAGGACCGGATGCAGGACCTGAGCTATGCCCCCGACCTCCCGACCGTGGCCGGCGTCGTGCGCCAGCTCTACCCCCAGGCGGGCGGAGGCTCCATCAACGGCGTCCTGGCCATCGACCCGTACGGGCTCCAGGGCTTGATCGGACTCACCGGGCCGATCGAGGTGCCCGGACTGGGCCAGCTGACGTCGGCGAACGCGGCGTCCGAGCTGATCGAAGGGCAGTACGCCAACTTCGCCACCACCAAGCAGGGCCAGGTACACGACTACCTGCAGGACGCGTTGAGGATCGAGTTCCACGACCTCACGACCGGGTCGTTGCCCGGCCCGCGCGCGCTGTCGGAAGCGCTGAACCCGGAGGTACGTCGGGGCCAGATCCAGTTCTGGAGCTTCGACAAGGCGGACCAGCCGGTGCTCCGCCGCCTCGGATTGGCCGGCGCGTTCCCCACTGCAGAGGGCCACGACGTCCTGGCGGTGACCACCCAGAACGCGGCCAACAACAAGATCGACCCGTACCTGCAGCGTTCCATCTCCGATGCGGTGACCTACGACCCGGGTAACGGGGCAGTGGATGCCCGGGTCACGATCACCCTGCACAACCAGGCGACGCCGGCCCTTCCCAGCGAGGTGATCGGCAGCTTCACCACCAGCGGGTTGCCGCCCGGGACGAACTACACGTGGCTCACCGTGTACAGCCCCCTCGGACTCCACGCCTCGACGCTCGACGGCCGGCATCTCGGGGTGGCCGCCGCGTCCGAACTGGGTGTTCGTGCGTACAGCGCCTACGTGGCCATCCCCGCCGGTGGCACGGCCACGCTGACCCTCGACCTCGTGGGGCTCACGACTCCCGGGTCGCACTACAGCCTCGCCATCCGCAACCAGCCGATGGTGCTGGCTGACCACGACAGCGTCTCCGTGGCGCCGGATCCGGG
>DASXBZ010000203.1:0-5414 GCA_036491435.1 Acidimicrobiales bacterium | reverse complement strand
GGTGCGGGCTACTGGTTGGTGGCGTCCGACGGCGGCATCTTCACCTACGGCGACGCGCAGTTCTACGGCTCGACCGGCAGTCTGACGCTCAACCAGCCCATCGTCGGCATGGCTCGCACCCCCGACGGCGGCGGCTACTGGCTCGTGGCCCAGGACGCCGGCATCTTCACCTACGGCGACGCCCAGTTCTCGGGCAGCGCGCAGTCGCCGCTCCATCCCCCCCTCTTTCCCGGATTGTTGAGCAACCCGATCCCGGCCGTCGTCACGATCATGAACGAGCCGACCGGGCCCCAGGCGACGCACGCGGGCGGCCTGCGGGTCGCCTTCACCGGGGACTCGATCGGCCTGTACGAGGGGCAATACATCGAACAGACGTCGCCGCCCTATGCCGTCGACAACGGCGCGGCCGCCGGTTGCGGCTTCACCAACGGCGCACCCAGCATCGAGTGGAGCAACCCCGGGCCGACCTACTTCGACCCGGGGGCCTGCGCGCTCTGGGCGGACCAGGTGCAGTGGGTGGTCTCGCGGTTCCACCCCGACGTGACGGTGATCCAGGCCGGATTCTGGGAGAGCCAGATCCGCCTGTTCAACGGGAACTGGGAGACCCTGGCCAACTCGGACTACGCGTATTTCATCAAGTCCAACCTCGAAGCAGCGGTCCGGATCGCCCACTCCGACGGGGCCGCCGTCGTCCTATCCACCGCGCCCTACTTCGCCGACGGCACGCCGAACAACCTGGTCGACGCCTACAACTCGATCGTCGCCGGCGTCGCCGCGGAGTTCCCCTACGTGTCAGTGAACGACGTGCACGCCGAGCTGGACCCCGGCGCGACCTACCAACCCGTCGTCGACGGAATCGCCACCCGCGGAGCGGACGGGGTGCACATCACGCAGGGGGCGGTGGACAATCTCATCGCGCCGCCGCTGAACCAGATCATCGCCAACGTGGCGAGCGCGGTCTACACCGGCGCCGGGTAGGCGTCGCCGGGCCGTGCTGGCAACGCCGGGGGGCTCGTGATGACGCCGTCGCCGACGTCGCCGGAAAGGGATCCGGAGCCGGTTATCGCGATCGCCCACCGAGGCGACCCGATCGATCACCGCGAGAACACCCTCCCGGCCTTCGCCGCCGCCCTCGCACTGGGGGCGGACATGCTCGAGCTCGATCTGCGCCGCACCCGTGACGGGACGATCGTCGTGCTGCACGACCAGTCACTCCTACGCCTCTGGGAGCACGACGCGTCGGTGGGCGACCTGGACGTCTCCGACGTGGCGCGCCTCGGCGAGGGCGACACGCGCATTCCCACGCTGCGCCAGCTCCTCGACGCCGTGCCGGCCGACGTCGACCTGATGGTCGACTTCACCCGACGGGAGGTGGTACCGGGCGCCCTCGACCAAGCTTTGTCGGCCGGCGCGCTCGACCGCTGCCTGTTCGTGACGGGCAACGTCGAAGCGCTCCGCATGTTGCGGGGCCTCTCGGGGCGGGCGCGCATCGGGCTGACGTGGACGGAGGGCACCGACCCTCCGTTGCCTCTACTCGACAAGCTCGGTGCGGAGTACTGGAACCCCATGTTCTCGTCCGTGACCGCCGCGGGTGTCGACGCGGTGCACGAGGCAGGGCTCCGGGTGTCGACGTGGACGGTCGACGCGCCCGAGGACATGGAACGGGTCGTCTCGGACGGGGTTGACGCGGTCGTGAGCAACCGCGTGGCGGACCTGGTGGCGTTCCTCGGGCGCTAGGGCGCCGGCGTCACCCCACCGCTTTGCTCAGCCCGAGGCCAGGCCCACGATCGGCTCGTTGAGGTGTTGGCCACCCATGGAGCCCTGGAAGTGGGCGCCGAAGGCGTAGATGCCGCCGTCGGAGGCCGCTTCGTAGTAGCCGCCCGTCGCGTAGTCGAACACCAACCCGACGACCGGTGACTTGAAGGGCATGCCGCCCGTGGAGCCCTGGAAGGGAGCGCCGAAGGTGAAGACCCCGCCGTCGCGTGCGACCTCGTAGTAACCGCCCGTCGTGGTGTCGAGGGCGATGCCCACCATCGGTTGGTTGATTGGCTTGCCGCCCATCGACCCTTGGAAGGGCGCATTGAAGGCGAAGATGCCGCCGTCGGACGCGACCTCGTAGTAGCCGCCCGTCGCCGGGTCGAAGGCCATGCCCACGATCGGCTCGTTGAGCGGGTGGCCGCCCATCGACCCGTAGAAGGGTGCGTTGAACGCGAAGATCCCGCCGTCGGATGCGACCTCGTAGTAGCCGCCCGTCTGCGTGTCGAACGCCATGCCCACGACCGGCTTGTTCAGCGGCTTGCCGCCCATGGAGCCTTGGAACGGCGTGTTGAAGGCGAAGATCCCGCCGTCGGACGCGACCTCGTCGTAGCCGCCGTTGTCCGGCTGGACCGCCATGCCCACGACCGGCGCGTTGAGCGGCTGGCCGCCCATCGACCCGTAGTACGGCGCGTTGAAGCTGAACAGGCCACCGTCAGAGGCGACCTCCTGGTAGCCGTTCAGATTGGGGTGGACCTGGAGCAGCGGCTGCGCGAACACGTTGTAACTCCCGCCCGTCAGGCAGTAGCCGGCTGTGCACGACGGCCGCGTCAAGAAGCTGTCCTTCGTCGTATCCGCGCCGTTCGGCAGGACCGCGTCGTTCCCGGTCCACACCCCGTTGGTCAACGTGTTCAGCAGGAGGGTGTTGATGTTCGGCGCGAGCTCACGGATGCCGGTGGCGGCACAGGACCCCGGCCACGAACACGACACCGTGCTGAGGACGCCCCAGATATAGGGCGCCGACATGCCCGGCGGCTGGGTGACGCTCCAGCTCCCGCCCGACAGGGTTGCCGCCTCCGTCGTCGACTGCGGCCACGTCGTGCTCTGGTACTGCCCGACCGCCATGCACCAGCCGGCGACCGGACACGACACGTCGTTCAGGGACGCTTGCGGGTTGGCCGTGACGTCGGGGGGCGTGGCCACCTGGGTCGTCGTGATGGCCCCCGTCACGTCCGAGATCGTCCAGGCGACGTTCCGGCTCTGGTCCCCCATGTCCCAGTAGTCACCGACGCCGACACAGTCGGTGCTGCCCGGGGGGCACGACACCGAGAAGACCTCGGTGACGTGCGGGCTCACGGCGTTGTCCGGCAGCGTGCCGAGGATCGGCGTCCACGTGCCGCCGTGGAGGATGTCGAAGAAGTTCTCCTGGCCCGACGGGCGGTACGGGCCGGCCACCACGCACGAGCCGACCGAGCCGCACGAGGCGGTGAAGGGGTCGACGTCGGGATTGGCCGGGGCACCCGGCGGGAGCGGCGCCAGCATGGTGGTCCAGCCACCGCCCGACAAGGTGTCGATGAAGCCCTGGAAGTCACTGGGCGCCGCGCTGAAGCCCCCGGTCTGGATGCACCAGCCGACGGCCGGGCACGAGAGGCCGAACTCCTGAGGGCTGACGTTGGGGTTGCCCGTGAAGGGCGGCAACGGGAGAGCCGCCGTGGACCACACGCCGCCGGACAGCTCGGACGCGAACGGGATCCGATCGTTGGAAGGGGTGATCTCGTAGGCACCAGTGGCGACACACCAGCCGGCGGCGGGACAGGAAACAGCGTTGAGGAACGCGTCCGTGCCGTTGTCGTTGGGTGGGCTCGGTATCTGCGTCGTACTCCAGACGCCGTTCGTGAGGGTGTCCGCGAACAGCACGTCCTTGCCGCCCGAGAAGTAGCCGCCCACGGCGACGCAGGCTCCCGGCGCGGCGCAATTCGTGGCGTTGACATTGGCGTCGGGGTTCGCGTCCGCGTTGGCAGGGACGGGCGGCGTCGGGCTGGCCCACGTCGGGCCCGTCGTGACCGCACCGGCGGGGCCCGGTATCGCGACCGCCGCCGCGATGGCCACGCCACTGACGACCGCGAGCGCCGCACCCAATCGCGCACAGCGCCCCGCTAACGACAATCGCCTCATCCGCACTGGACAACCCCTTCCGTCCTCATCGTTGCCTCACCCGGAACGACAACCCGAGCCCCCAGAAGTCGGGCGAACGTTAACCCACCGGGGTTGCGGATACGCGGATTACCAGGACAATTTGCGCTCCGTTGATCCCGGCCCGCGGAGCAGAAGGTGCTCAGACCATGAGGACGACTGGCACGATCATCGGCCGGCGCCGGGTGCGATCGCCGACGAAGCGGCCGAGGGCCTTGCGCGTGTGGCGGCTGAGCGCCTCGATGTCGTGGGCCCCGTCCTTCAAGGCCTGCGTGACCGCCGCGCCGACCACATCGCTTGCCTCGCCGAGCAGCTCCTCCGCCTCGGGCGCGTACACCCAGCCCCGCGTCTCGATCACCGGCGGGCTGCTGAGCTTGCACTCGCGTCGGTCGACGGTGACCACCACCATCACCACGCCCTCCTCGGCCAGCTTCTGGCGGTCCCGCAGCACGCCGTGCTCGATGTCGCCCACGGTGCCGTCGACGTAGACGTAGCCGCCGGGCACCTGGCCGTCACGGGCGATGCCCTTGCCGTCGAGGGTGATCGCGTCGCCGTCCTCGCAGAGCAGCACCTTGGCCGGGTCGAGGCCCATCGACAGTGCGAGCCGCGCGTGGTGCACCATGTGGCGGAACTCGCCGTGCACCGGCACGAAGCACTCCGGGCGGGTCACCGCCATGAGCGTCCGCAACTCTCCTTGGCGGGCGTGCCCGCTCACGTGCACCGCCTCGGCGCCGGAGTGGACCACCTCGGCCCCACGGCGATAGAGGTCGTCGATGACCTGGCCCACCGACCACTCGTTGCCCGGGATGGGATGGGCGCTGATGACGACCACGTCGTCCTCGCCGATGCGCAGCCACTTGTTCTCCCCGGTCGCCATGAGCGACAGCGCCGACATCGGCTCCCCCTGCGACCCGGTCGAGATGACGCAGACCTCGCCCGGCGGCAGCTCGTCGACGTCTTCGATGTCCACCCGTGTGCCGTCGGGGATGCTGATGATGCCGAGACGCATGCCCAGCTCGACGTTCTTGCCCATGGAGCGTCCGAGGGTGGCGACCTTGCGGCCGTTCGCCACCGCGGCGTCGATGATCTGCTGCACCCGGTGCATGTGGCTGGCGAAGCAGGCGACCACCAGCCGCTTGCCCGCCTCCGCCGCGAAGACGCGTCGAAGGACCACGCCGACCGACGACTCGGACTCGGTGAAGCCCGGCTCCTCGGCGTTGGTGGAGTCCGAGAGCAACAGGCGGACGCCCTCGGTCGCCGCCAGCTCGCCCATGCGGGCGAGATCGGTGCGTCGGCCGTCGACCGGCTGCAGGTCCAGTTTGAAGTCGCCCGAGTGCAGGATCAGCCCCTGCGGGGTGTGGAACGCGATGGCCATGGAGGACGGCACGGAATGCGTGACCGGAATGAACTCGACCTCGCAGGCACCGATGCGCACGCGCTCGCCGTCGGCCACGGCGATGAAGCGG
>DASXBZ010000202.1:0-15435 GCA_036491435.1 Acidimicrobiales bacterium | reverse complement strand
CGCGCAGGCATTCATCTGGTTCCGCCAAGGTGGCGGGATGCGCACCGTCGGTTCAGCCCCACTCTCAGGGCGTTACCTGTCCTTTGTCGAGCGCGAGGAACTCGCCGTCTTGAAGGCCCAGGGTCTCGGCATCCGCGAGATGGCGCGACGCCTGGGGCGATGTCCTTCGACCATCTCGCGCGAGCTCCGGCGCAATGTGAGCACCGAGGGGGCCTATCGGGCCTCGAGGGCCCAGTGGATCGCCGATTGGCGGGGGCGGCGGCCCAAGACGGCCAAGTTGGCCGCCAACGAGGCATTGCACACCTATGTCGAGGACCGTCTGGCCGGAAAGATCGCCCGGCCCGACGGCCATGAAGTGGCCGGGCCCCATGTGCCCTGGCGCGGGCAGCGGCGTGGCCGGCGCCAGGACCGGCGCTGGGCCAAAGCGTGGAGTCCCGAGCAGATCGCCAATCGCCTCCCCGTCGACTTCCCCCATGATGAGACGATGCGGATCTCCCATGAGGCGATCTATCAGGCGCTCTATGTCCAGGGACGAGGGGCGCTGCGCCGCGAGCTGACCGCCTGTTTGCGCACCGGACGGGCGCTCCGGGCCCCGCGCCAGCGCGCCCGGCGCACCAAGAACTTCTTGACGCCCGAGGTGATGATCAGCGAGCGACCGGCCGAGGTGGCGGATCGGGCCGTGCCCGGGCATTGGGAGGGCGACCTCATCTTGGGGGGCAATCGCTCGGCCATCGGCACCCTCGTCGAGCGCACGACGCGCTTCGCCATGTTGTTGCACCTCCCACCCATGGCCGAGTTCGGTGTCCTGGCGCGCACCAACGGAGGTGCTGCCCTCGCCGGGCACGGGGCCCAAGCGGTGCGCGACGCCATCGCAGCTCAGATCACCACGCTGCCCGAGCAGCTGCGGCGCTCGTTGACCTGGGATCAGGGATCAGAAATGGCCCAGCACGCCCAGCTGCGCATCGACACCGGGCTCGACATCTACTTCTGCGACCCGAAGAGCCCGTGGCAGCGCGGCACCAACGAGAACACCAACGGGCTGTTGCGCCAGTACTTCCCCAAGGGGACCGACCTCAGCCGCCACAGCGCCGACGACCTCGCCGCTGTCGCCCATTCCCTCAACGGACGGCCCAGAAAGACCCTGGGTTGGAGGACACCAGCCGAGGCACTCAACGAGCATCTACTGTCCATTCAACAAGGCGGTGTTGCGACGGCTCCTTGAACCCGCCTAGGGGGTGGTTCTTGACATAGGGGACGAGTGTCAAGAGCCACGCCGTATGTACTGCAAGGGACCGCACGGATGGTCCTCTCCGGCCGACATATCCACGTCGCTGTTGGTGGCCGGCGTGACCCCGCCAGAATCCGAAGAGTTTCCATGACCGTTGTGGTCACCCCGGACGGATGAAATGCTGATTCGTGGCTGCCGGCGTGGTCGCCGAATTTGGCTTGCAACCTCGAGTGCGTCGAAGAGTCTGGCGCGAGGACCCGGGGGACCAAGGACTGTCGCTACGAGCACGAACCCCAGCATCCGCTTTCATCTGGTCCTCCCCGGCAGCCTTCCATCCATACCTGGGAGGTGAAGCAGTGAAACGAATACGTGAACGGGTCGCCGGCCTGGACGTGCATCGAGATACCGTCGTGGCCTGCTGTCAGGTCAGACAAGCGGATCGGTCCATCGAGGTGACGAAGCAGTCGTTCGCCACCACCGCCAAGGGTCTCGGCGAGCTGGCCGCATGGCTGAGTGACACTGGCGTCGACACCGTGGCGATGGAGGCGACCGGCGTCTATTGGAAACCGGTCTATTACTGCCTCGAAGGGTTGTTCGACGAGCTGTGGCTCTGTAACGCACAGCACGTGAAGAACGTGCCGGGGCGCAAGACCGACCTCTCTGACGCCGAGTGGCTGGCCGATGTCGCCGCCCACGGGATGGTGCGGCCGAGCTTTGTGCCGCCGCCCGAGATTCGGGAACTTCGCGACGTCACGCGCTATCGAAAGACCCAGGTCGAAGCGCGGGCCAAGGAGATCCAGCGCCTGGAGAAAACGCTTCAGGACGCCGGCATCAAACTGTCATCGGTGGCGTCGAAGATCTGGACCAAGTCGTCGCGGGAGATGATCGAGGCGATGATCGAAGGAGAGCGGGACCCCAAAGTCCTGGCCCAGATGGCCAAGTCGCGACTGCGAGCCAAGATTCCCCAGCTCGAAGAAGCATTCAGCGGTCGCTTCGGCTCCCAGCATGCCCTCGTCTGTCGTCAGGTGATCGAGCACATCGACTTTCTGGACCGCTCTATTGCAACGCTCACAGCCGATGTGACGGATCGTCTGTGTCCTTTTGAGTCGGCGGTCACCATCTTGTGCTCGATTCCCGGGGTCTCGAGGACCACGGCCGAGGTGATGATCGCCGAGATGGGGGTCGACATGACCCAATTCCCGACCTCGGGGCACCTGTGTGCATGGGCCGGGGTCGCCCCGGCCAGTCATGAGTCGGCAGGCAAACGTCAACCCGTCGGCACGCGCCACGGCTCAACTTGGCTCCAGCGCGCCCTTGTCGAAGCAGCCAGGGGGGCGTCGCGCACCAAGGGGACCTACCTGTCTGCTCAGTACGCCAGGCTCGCCCGACGCAGAGGGTCCAACAAGGCCACGATCGCCGTGGCCCACACCATCTTGGATGTCTGTTGGCACTTGCTCAGAAACGGTGCTCTCTACGACGACCCCGGCGCTCGATTCTTCGAGCTCCGCCACGATCCCGCGGTTGAGGCGAAGCGGCTCCAGCGCCGGATCGAGGCTCTCGGATTCGAAGTCAGCATCGCACCTGCTGCCGCATAGATCTTTCACCAACGACCAACTCAGAGCCCCCAAAAAGGCACCTCGTCCGCGCGCGACCAGCGACGCGTCGGGCACAACGCATTTCACCCCAGCCGGAACTCGCTCGTCAGCACGACGCCATTCCCGCTTGTCCCAGGGTGGACGAGTTTTTGGTCGACTTACAATGTCGCGGTGACGAGCCAGGAAACCGGCGCGCACCCGTCTGTTCCTGGTGATCGCGACCAGGAACGGCTGGCCAGCCTGGAAGCCAAGGTCGCCGCGCTGGAGAGCGCGTTGGCCGGTCAGGCGGCGTGGATGACCGACCTGCAGCAGGAAGTGGTCAGTGGGCTGGAGCGGATGTCGGGTGTGGCCGATCGTCTCGAGGCGCACGACCAGTGGCTGACGTCGCTCGAACGCTGGGTGAGCTCGTGTGTGAAGACGCTGGCCAACTTCGGCGCGCAGCCGCTCGACAGCGCCGAGCCGGGCGCGTCAGGAACGGTCGACGTCCTCGGGAGCCTCATGGGTCGGATCGAGGTGCAGACCGTCATGGACTGGATCGCGTCGGTCGCCGACGTCCCGGATGGTCCGTTGGTGTCCGTGACGATCGCCACACGCAATCGTCCCGGTCTGCTCGCCGAAGCCATCGAGTCGGTGCTCACACAGTCCTATCAGCGCTTCGAACTCGTCATCATGGACGACTCGGACGGCGCTTCGGGTCTGAGCCGGCGCCTCAGTGACCGGCTGCCCGGTCCCTTTCGGCCAGGCGGGCGAGATAGTCGTTGTAGGCAGCGAGCTCGGCGTCCTCTTGCGCCGTCTCCGCCGAGGGGGAGCGCCTCTCCGACTCGATCGCAGCGTGGCCGTGCCCGTTCTCGGACGTGACGACCTCGGCCGGCTCGGGCTTCTCGTGCACGAAGCGCCACCACATGTAGATCGCGTAGCCGGCGAAGAGCGGCCATTCGAAGACATACGCCCAACTGAGGCTGTTGCCGCTCAGGGCCCGGTCGATCTGCCACACACAGAGCGCCAAACACGCGGGGACGACGACGAGGATGACGGCGTGCAGCTTCAGGGCGCGCGGCGAGAGCCAGACCTGCTTGTCCATCACCCCTCCGGGTAAAAGAACTCGGACAAGATGGCGGCCAGCTCGAGCGGCCGGTCCCCCTGGATGCTGTGGCCGGCGCCCTCGACGCCCACTACGCGGGTCTCCGGTTGCCGGCGAAGGAGCTCGGCTACGTCCTCGTCGCCCACGACGGACCAGGCGAGGCCGCGGACCAGCAGTACGGGGACGCGCAGTGCGGAAACCGCCTCCCACCAGTCACCGAACTCGGGGTGCACGGCCTCGGAGGGCTCGACGCGGAAGCGCGCGTAGCGCCAGACCCAGCTGCCGTCCTCCCTTTGCACCGCGTTGTGGAGGATGCCGCGTCGCAGGGACGACTCACTGCGGCCCGGGTTGTGCTCGATCGTGCGCGCCAGGAGCTCGTCGAAGCTGGCGAAGCTTGCCGGTCCGTTGACGAAGTTCGTCACCGGTGCGGCCTTCTCCGCCGTCACGCCGGGCGTGATGTCGACCAACGCGAGGGCGCGCACGAGCTCAGGGGCTTCCGCGGCCAGAGCGATGGACGACACGCCCCCGAGCGACATCCCGACGACCCCGCGCGCATCGGGCGCGAGCTGGCGTACCACGACGGCGAGGTCACGTCCGTTGGTGCCGGCCGACACCGGTCCGTCCGGCCCCCCGTCGGAGTGGCCGTGCCCGGGCAGGTCGACCGCGAGCAACGGGCGCCCCAACGCGAGGGCGACGGTGTCCCACGTGTGGGCGTTCTGGGCGCCCCCGTGGACGAAGACGAGTTCGGGGCTCCCCGAGGAGCTGCCCCAGACCAGGCTCGAGACCCGACGGCCGGGGGAGACCTCCACATCCACGCGCCGCACGTCAGGGGGCCCGTCGTAGGGAAGGCCGTACTCGGCGGCGTTCTCGTGGAACAGGCCGAACTCGTCGTACGGGATCATCTCCGGCACCCCAGCAGTGTCCCATACGCACGCCGGGCGGCCCGGCGGGCTAAGAATGCGGCGATGCCCGAACGCCGCCGCCTCTCCGCCGTCGTCCTTGCGGCCGGCGAAGGCACGCGCATGCGGTCCGAGCGTCCCAAGCCGCTGCACTTGTTGTGCGGAAGGCCCATGATCCTCCACGTGCTCGACGCGATGGCCGAGATCGACGTCCGCCGGGTCGTGGTCGTCGTCGGGCATCGTGGCGAGTGGGTCACCAAGACCTTGGTGCAGCACGCGCCGCCCACCATGGAGATCGGGTTCGTCGAGCAGGTCAAGCGTTCGGGCACCGGCGATGCGCTGGCCGTCGGGCTGACCGGGCTGCCCGACGACGACGACGACGAGCTCGAGGACGTGGTGGTGCTCCCGGGGGACACCCCGCTGCTCCGCCCCCAGACCCTGGCGACGCTCGTCCGCTCCCACCGGGCGGAGGACGCGGGAGCGACCCTGCTGACGGCCGTGGTGGAGAACCCGACCGGGTACGGCCGGGTCGTCCACGGCAAGGACGGGGACGTGGCCCGGGTGGTCGAGGAGGCCGACGCCACCCACGAGGAGCGGCTCATCGACGAGGTCAACACCTCGATCTACTGCTTCCGGCGCAGCATTCTGGCGCCGACGCTGCGCCGCCTGAGCCCGGCCAACGCGCAGGGCGAGTACTACCTGACCGATGCCGTGGCCGTGCTCCACAGCGCCGGCTACGCGGTGCGGTCGCTCGTCCTGCCCGACTCGATGGAGGCGGCCGGGGTCAACGACCGGGCGCAGCTGGCGGTGGCCGAGGCCGAGCTACGCGACCGCATCAACGAGCGCTGGATGCGGCGCGGCGTCACCATGTGGGACCCGGAACGCACTTACGTCGACGCCGAGGCGCAGCTCGAGGCGGACGTCTCGCTGCTCCCCGGAGTGATCCTGCGCGGCGCGTGCCGCATCGGCGCGGGATCCGAGATCGGCCCCAACAGCGTGCTCACCGAGACCTCGGTGGGCCGGGGCGCCGTGGTCGAGGCGAGCGTGGGCACCCGGGCCACCATCGGCGAGGGAGCTCGGGTCGGTCCCTACAGCGTGCTCGAGCCGGGGGCCGAAGTCGGCGCCGGAGACGTCGTACCGCCGCACTCGGTGCTCGCAGGCCCCGGGGGCTGAGGTCATCGACCGCCGACCCGGCGCGCCGCGGGACGATAGCGTTGCCTCGTGGAGCTGATCCCCCGTCGCCGCTTGGAGCTCGTCTCCGGCCGCGCCCACCCCAGCTTGGCCAAGGACATCGCGGGCCACCTGGGCGTCGAGCTCGGCCAAGCCAATCTGCGTGAGTTCGCCAACGGCGAGATCTACTGCAAGTACGACATCTCCATCCGCGGCTGCGACGTCTTCATCATCCAGACGCACGCCAGCCCGGTGAACGACTCGCTGATGGAGCAGCTGATCATGATCGACGCGGCGAAGCGCGCGTCGGCCAAGCGCATCACCGCGGTCTGTCCCTACTACGGCTATTCGCGTCAAGACCGCAAGTCGACCGGTCGTGAGCCCATCACGGCCAAGCTGGTGGCCGACATGCTCTCGGCGGCGGGCGCCGACCGCGTCGTCTCGGTCGACCTGCACTCCGGGCAGATCCAGGGGTTCTTCGACACGCCTTTCGATCACCTGGTCGCGGCTCCGGTGATGGAGGCCTACATGCGCGAGCACTTCGGCGACGACGTCGTCGTGGTGGCCCCCGACGCCGGCCGGGTGAAGGTCGCCGAGCGTTACAGCCAGCACCTGGGGTGCGACCTGGCCCTCATCCACAAGACGCGGCCACGGGGCACCTACAACGAGGTACAGGCCCGCCATGTGATCGGTGAGGTCGAGGGCCGCCACTGCGTCCTGATCGACGACATGATCGACACCGCAGGCACGATCTGCGCCGCGGCCGAACTGCTGGCGGAATCGGGGGCGTCGGAGATCTGCGCCATGGCGACGCACGGCGTGCTGTCGGACCCGGCGGTGGACCGCCTGAAGGCGGCGCCGATCTCGCGCGTCGTCGTCACGGACACGCTGCCGGTGGCCGAGGACCGCTCGTTCGACAAGCTCGAGGTGCTCTCAGTGGCCAAGATCATCGCCGACGCCATCGACGCCGTGTTCGAGGACACGTCGGTCTCCGAGCTCTTCGGCGGCGACAACCTGGTCTGAGTCGCGATTCCCTCGGTGCCGCGGTGCGCGGTTCCATCGCGGTGGTTCTGGTTCTCGTTGTTCCCTGATCGGTAGGTGGACGAGCCGAGGGACCAGCCGGGACGTGGTCCCCGCGGCCCTGAGCGATTCGAGAATTCATCCCGGCATACCGGCGTTTCGGGCCGCAAGCGCCGGCACCGGGGCCGGAGCGGTGCCACGGATATAGTTGGCGGCGGAGTCGGGTGCGGGCTCCGGGGTCCAGACCGCAGACGTCCGGGAATGAAACTTTGTCTTCCATTTACGAGACCGCACTAGACCCCAACAGCGAAAACAACTCGCACTCGTTCGCGCTGTCCATGATCGGCTACAACAAGCGTGTTCTCGAGGTGGGTTGCTCGACGGGGTTCATGACGAAGACGCTCGTCGAGCGCGGATGCGACGTCGTCGGGATCGAGCTCGATCGCGACGCCGCAGCCAAGGCCGAAACCTGGGCCGAGCGTGTCGTGGTCGGCAACCTCGACGAGCGCGGCGTCTGGGATGACGTGAAGGACGAGTCGTTCGACGTGGTGGCGATGGGCGATGTGCTCGAGCACCTCCGCGATCCCCTCGCCTCCCTGCGCCACGCGGTCCGGAAACTCAAGCCCTCCGGCTTCGTCGTCACATCCCTGCCCAACATCGCCCACGGCGACGTGCGAATCGCACTGATGAACGGTCGCTTTCGTTACGGGGAGACGGGGTTGCTCGATCGCACGCACCTCCACTTCTTCACCCTGGAAACGATCCGCCGGATGATGTCCGAGGCCGGTCTTCTCGTGGTCGACACGAAGCGGGTCGTGATTCCACTGTTCCAGTCCGAGTTAGGCGTGACGAGGGACGAGGTGAGCCACAAGACCCTGGACGAGCTCCACCTCGATCCAGAAGTCGAGTCGTACCAGTACGTCATAAAAGCGGTACGTGACAACGGGGACGCGGAGGTCGCCCGGCTGTCCCGGAGCGTGGACGAATTGAGCGACCGCGTGCACAACCAGCGCATGAGGATCGCGCTGCTGCGCAAAGGCCTCCTCGACAATGGGATCCTCCACGGTGTGATCGCGGCGCGCGAGCACGACGTGGAGGAGCTCTATCGCTATATCGAGGCCCAGGACGGGCATGTGGCCGGCTTGGAGCACAACATCGAGGTGCTCACGACATCCCTCGCGGATGCCGAGGAAAGGTACCGAGTGGCCCTGGCCCAGCGTGCTCCGCTCGGCCGGGGCATCTACAACAGGATCCGCCGGATGATGGCGAAGTCCGGTTGAGCGATCCGATGACGGTGATCAGCGCGGGACAATCTCAGATCCCTTCGGAGGGCAACCCGCAGGTTCTGGCGTTCTATCTCCCTCAGTTCCATCAGGTCGCCGAAAACGACGCCTGGCACGGGACCGGGTTCACGGAATGGACCGTCGTGGCGCGCAGCAAGCCCTTGTATCCGGGGCACCGTCAACCGGAGCTTCCCGGCGAGCTCGGCTTCTACGATCTTCGAGTCCCGGAAGTCCGCTTCCGCCAGGCCCAGCTCGCTCGTGAGCACGGTGTCACCGGTTTTCTCTATTACCACTACTGGTTCGGCGGCCGACGGATGCTGGGCCGGCCGTTCGACGAGGTCCTGCGCTCGGGTCAGCCCGATTTCCCGTTCGCACTCTGCTGGGCGAACGAGAGTTGGTATCGGCGGTGGCAGGGATCCGTCGACGAGATGCTCATGGAGCAGGTGTTCAGCGACGACGACGACGTCGCCCACATCCGCTGGCTGATCGAGTGCTTCGAGGATCCCCGCTACATACGGGTCGAAGGCCGGCCCCTGCTCGCGGTCTATCGGGCCCAACATCTGCCCGACCCGCGTCGAACGGTCGAGCTCTGGCGCTCGGAATGTGAGCGGGCGGGCGTCGCCCCCCCATGGCTCGTGATGTTCGAAACCGAAGAGGACGACAGGTTCGCCGACCCAGCACTGCGCGGCTTCGACGCCAGCGCGGAGTTCGTGCCGCATCAACTCGCGTCGCTGATCCGCTCAAAGCCCCGCATTTTCGGGCCCGACCGGTCGAACCGACTTTTCGAATACGACGAGGTTGCGGCGGCCTATATGAACCGTCCGGGCGTCGGGTGGCCCCGTTATCCCTGCGTCGCGACCGGGTGGGACAACGCGCCCCGCCGGCAGGAGGGAGAGGCCCTGATCCTCCACGGTTCCACACCAGAGGGATATGGCCGGTGGCTCGCCGAGGCCGCGCGTCGCCAGAAGGAGTCCTCCGGCGGCCATGGGATCGTGTTCGTCAACGCTTGGAACGAGTGGGCCGAAGGAGCTCATCTGGAGCCGGACGACCTTTGGGGACGTGCCTACCTCGAGACCACTCGAGAGGTACTGGGGGAGGTCTTCGGGACGCGCGGCGGCGACCAGGCGGAGGTGCCCGCACCGGTCGAGCATCCGGTCGCCAGCCCGACCGACGAGCTCTACCACGACCTCTACGAGCAGTTTGTAGTGCTGCAGAACTCCGCGAGCGGCTTCTTGGCCTACACCGATCGACGGATCGCAGAGCTGAAGAAGCACTACGACGCCAAGGTGGCCTGGGCCAAGCACAAAGGCGAACTCGTCGCGGAGCTCAACGAGTGGCTCTACGAGCAGTTGCGGGTGAGGGACGAGCGAATGCGCAAGCTCGGTCTGACCGACTCTTCGCTCTCCGAGTGGTTACAGGACCCAGAGCTCCGTCCGGGTCGGCTCGACGAGTTTCGCGATGACGCCGACGACGGGGCGCCAACGAGCTCGCAGATGGACCCCGATGGCGGGAGGATCACGAGTCGGCCAGAGGCGCAGCCGTTGCGGAGCACGGGCGAAGGACAAGAGGACGACGCGCCGCCGCCCGCTTTCGAGGTCGAGAGCGACCCCCGGCGACCGCAGGCGGAAGAGCTCCGGAGGGACGACGGTTACGACGACCTCCCGACGACGCAGACTCCCCAATGGATCCTCGAAATGGAACGGGACACCGCGGAGTGACGACCCGACGCCCCTGAGCCGTGCCTCAGGGGCGTCGCACGACGTAGAGGTCCTGATGGTCCCACCAGTAGCCCTCGAGAAACTCCGAGACGTCCGTATCCAGGCGGGTGCGCACCTGGCCGTCGACGTAGTCCTTCGAGGTCACGGTGCTCCCGTACTCAGCGACGTCGAGGTCGTGTTGTTCGCTCACAGGTTCGAACCAAAACCCCTCCGCGCCCAGCACGGCGCTGGTGAGGTGTTCGCGCCGTGAGATCTCCCCATGTGTCGTGAAGACCAGGAGACCACCGCTGCGAGTGTGCCGGAACAAACTGGCAAGCCAGGACCCCCATGTGGCGGCCGGCATGTGGGAGAAGAAGGACAGTGCGAACACGACGTCGAACTGCGCGCCGAGGTCGAGGCGTTCCGGGTTGGAGCGTGACAAGGCAACCGGCAGCGCCAGCTCGTCACGGACGAAAGCGATTGCTTGCGGGTGGATGTCCGACGCGATGACATTCGCGCCGGGCAGCACCCTGGGCAGATGGCGTGACACGCACCCGTAGCCCGAGGCGAACTCGAGCAGGTCGAACGACTCGGCGTCGAGAAGTTCGGAATGGCGGCTCAGCACTTCGCGGAGTCGTTCGGCAGAGTTCCGACCGTCTGTGAGGTAGTACTCGAGTGGGTCGGGGACCTCGGGATGGTTCGCGACGAACTGGTAGATGAAGTCGTCTGGGTGCACGCACGGGGAGACGCGGAGCCTTCGCGCCAACGCCCGGTTTTCGCCGCTCGGCAGTGTTCCGACATCCGCCGTCGACGTACCGGTCAACGCACCCGATTGCCGCACGACTGGTCGCGGGACCATGGTGGCGGACCCACCGGAGGAGCCGAGGCGCCACCAGAGGTCGCGGACTTCCTGGCCCCTCCAGCCGGCTCCCTCACACCATCCACCCAGCGCAAGGAGGGCCGAACGACGCCAGAGCGCGGCCGACGCCAAGTAGTCCGTCCGCTCGAGGCGGGCACACTCGAACGGATGCGCGCTCGTGATCTGAACGTCGGGCCTGACAACCATTCCGAAGGCTGCTTCGCTGCCGGACTCCGCGAGCTGCTCGCGGAGACGTTGCAGGGCGTGCGGCAGGAGCCGGTCTGTGGAATCGAGGACGAGGATGTGGGCGGCGTCGCTCGCTCGAAGGGCCAGGTTTCGCGCTCCTCCGGCGCCCGCTCGGAGCTCAGCTCGGTGAAGCACTGTTGCACCATCGGGGAGTGTGTCCGACTCGTGCACCCGGTCCACGCACAGATGGACGACGGTGTCTTCGCCCTCGAGCTGGGGCAACAGCGACGACAACGTCGATCCGAACCCGGGCCGTCCCGGCGAACGCAGGATGATCACGTCCAGCGAGTTCGGGCTGCGGTCGGGTCGCATCGCCGTGCTGGCCGGCCCAACGGGCGGCTCCGGTTGAAGGGGCAGGTCGTCGAGGCCGCTCCCAAGCAAGTCCGTCTCGTCCCGGTAGTGGTCGCCATCCCACGGGTAGACGACCCCGTAGGGCGGGCGAGCGGGCAGGCAGCGAGAGGAGGTGGAGGTGGTCACCGTGGGTGCCGCAGAGGACCCGGCCGAGAGTGCGCCGGCGATCTGGCTGATGTGCACCGCCGCGTCGCGCATCGGCAGTTCTCCGCGCAATGTCTCGTAACAGTGCGAACGGATCTCGGCCAAGCGCGGCGGATCGCGCAACAGCACCTTGCTCAAGGTGAACAGCGACTGCGAGCTGCCGAAGAGAAGGTCGATCCCGGGCCGCAAAGGATCGAAGTCTGTGCTGTGCTCACTGACGAGCACGCATCCGTTGCACATGGCCTCGAGGCATCGAACCCATTCCAAGGATCGGCTGTACTCGCGGTGCATGTTCACCATGACCTTGGAGTCCGCCAACAGACGGAGCTTGTCGCGACCTGTGAAGAACCCGGGTCGCGACTCGGTGATCGGCTCGTGTGGCGGAAGCGCCAGGAGAATCGAGGAATCGTCCACCGCAGTGATGTCGAACGCGATGTTGCGCGACCGTCGTCGGTCGATTGTTCCCAGAAAGACGACGTCGCGTGGGCGGGGCGCGTCCTCGCCGCGCCACACATCCCACTGCGTGCTGTAGCCCAACCGGATCCGGTGGGTCGGGAGACCGGCTTCGCCGAGAGAAAGGGCGGCGTCGTCGGTGATCGCCAAGCGCGCGCCGGCCAGCGCGGCGGTGGCTACGGTCTGCGCGAAAGACTCCGCTCCGGGGTGTTCGACGCACACTGCGATCGTGCGTCGAAGCTGGTCGCGGTCGGGTTGCGCGTGGAGTGGAACCTTGAGGAAGTACTCGTGCGGCTCGACGACGTAGATGGCATCCTCGCCCGCCGGGAACGGGCCCACGCTCAGGGTCACCTGGGTTCCGCCCAGGCTCTTGACCTCGGCCGCGATGACGCCCAACAATTCGTGCATGAAGACGCTGCCGCCCGGGGGAGTGACGAAATGAAGAGAGGTCACGAACCGATGCGGCGCAGACGCCCCAACAACCGGACCGGCTTCGTCAGTCGCCAGCTGGTGGAGCGGAAGACCTTGGCGTACTCCTGCTCCAGCTGCGACAGGGCGAGGCGGAGCTCGGCCACCTCCAGATCGACATCGCGATCGGCCCGGATGTCCGATACTCGGGCCAGCGTTTGCTCACACTCGAGGAGGCGCGCGCCCAACCGGTCGCGTTCGCGCCGGAGCTCCTCACGTTCGCGCTCCCACCCGGCGGGGACCGTGGGACGACGGGCCGGATACCGCGCGCCGGCCTGAAGGAGTCGCACCTGCTCCATCATCCCGATGAGCGCTTTCGTCCGGCCCGCGACGAGCTCTTGCGGTACCGATGGAGCACAACCGACGATGGTGGGAAGCGACGGAAGCGGTCGGCGACTGGCCACCACGAGCGAGTACGGATCCCCACCCTCGGTCAGTGGGTGCGCCAGCCGCAGTTCGGTCTCGGCCGGCGCTCGGTAGTCACCTTCGAACACGCCCGGTGGCACGAGGACCGATGCCATCTGCTCGTGCTGGTGCAGCAAGGTGACATGTGGGAGTCGGCTCTCGACCGCGGATTGCAGTTCCTCCGGCGTGAGTTCGTGGACGTGGAACGGATTTCCCGCTGGGTAGACCCGAGGATTCGGCGACGAAACCATCAGGATGCCGTCGGGCCGCAGAACTCGCACCAGCTCGTCGAGAACCTGATCCTGTTGTTCCACGTGTTCCAGCGCCTCGAAGCACACCACCAAGTCGAAGCTCTCGTCCGGCCAAGGAAGATCGGCCAGGTCACCCTTACGGATGTCGGCCGCGGGCGCTCGTTTTCGGGCGTCTTCCACTGCCTCGAGGTCGATGTCGATGCCCGAGGCGCCTGCGGCACCCGACTCGAGGAGCAGCAACGTCCCCCAACCCACCCCACATCCGGCATCGAGGACGTGTTTGCCGCCGCACAGGCCCGCGCCCAACGCGTAGCGGATCACATGTTCAGCCTCGATGAGCTGACCTCCCATCAGCTCGGGAATGAATCGTTCGCCCGTTGCTTCGATCATCACGCGGCGCCCTTCCGTTCGTTCCACAACTTCCACACGTCGAACAGGTCCGCGTCCGGGCCCTCGCTCAGCGCTTCCAGCGCGTCGGCGTAGAACTCGCCATACCCCGGGCCCTCGCCGCGGGCGAGGGCTGCCATCCGCGCCGCCTCGGCCACGGCAGCGACCTCACCTGCTGGCTTCGTCAGCACCGAATGCAACAGCCCCACCAGCCCCTCGAGGTCGCGAGGCCTCGTGAGCCATCCGGTGACAGAGTCCTGCAACAGATCCCCCACGCCGAACGCGTCGGCGGCGACGATCGGCAAGTCGAATGCCATCGCCTCCATGAAGGAGCGCGGAACGGATTCGATGTCCGAGGCACTCACGAGAAAGTCTGCGATCGCGTAGTAGCGATAGATGTCGTCGGTCACCGGTTCGATTCGAATGCGCTCGGGATGGTGGGACTGCCGGGCCATTTCGCCCACGGCTCCGGCATAGCCGCTCGCCCAAGAACCGACGAGTACGAGGTGAAGGTGTTCGTGTACCAGGGACAGCTCGTCGAACGCGGCGATAACCATTCCGATCGACTTGCGGGGATCGAAGGCCCCAACGACAAGGAGCACGACGTCGGATCGCGCGAAGCCGGCATCGGCGCGCACGGCGTCCCGGTCTGTCGTCGTCCGGTAGGAATCGATGGGACCCGGGTCGACCTCGTAACCAACGACGAAGGCCGGGGTGGCACCCTTGACGTCGCGGTACAAGGCCTCGGTTTGTGCTGTTTCGAAGACAAGAGCCGAGGGATGTTCGAAACTGGTCTCGAACCGGTCGCGCACGATGGGATCGAAGTCCGAGGCCGTTTCCCCGTAGATCCCGGTTCGGCCGTAGTGCTCGAAGAAGGTCGCGGGCTCGATGCTCTCGTGCACGGCCCACAAACATGGAACGTTCGCGCCCTCGGCGGCCAGCACGGCCGGGAAGAGCAACAGCGTGTTCGCGAGGACGGCGCCCGCTCCATGGGCGCGAATGAGCAGTGCCATTTCGTGCACCCACCCCTCGAACGAGTGCGCCGATCCCAACAGCGGCCTACTCGTGATGTGGACTTCCAAACCCATGGATTCGAGAACCGGCCGCATGGGTCCGTCGCGGAGCGCCACGACCAAGCAACGCGAGCGGCCTCGGGAAACGATGGTCCGGAGCAGATGGGAGAGCCAAAGCTGGGCACCTGCAAACCCGAGATCATGAGCGAAGACGACGACGGCAGAACGATCGGTCGCGATGCTTCGAACGACCTCCGTGTTGCGCAGCGCGAGGTTCTGCAGCTCGGCGGAAACCCCCCAGTCCCGCGTTGGTTCGGACCAGGTGACGAAATGGATGGCCGATCTCCACCGGCGGCCATCCAGACTCGTGGCCTCCACGAACACCTCTGTCGTGTCACTGCGTTCCGACCTGCGCACGTTCAGGACGGACTCGAATCCGCACAGGGCGGAATCCGAGTGGTGCGGCACCGCTGCGGCGCATTCGGTATAGGTGCGAGCCAGGCCCACCATGTCACCGTCGACGAAGACGGCGACCCGAGCGGTGCGAGACAACGGGAACAGGCACCAACCCTTCACGGTGAGGACGTCGCCGGACACGTCGGCGACCGCGGGCGGAGAGAGGAGCTCTCCCGAAGGGCCATCCCGTCCCAATGCCACCGTGAAGGTCCGCCGCACGGCGACGCTCTGGCGGCCGACGCCGGCCAACACCGTGGCGGTGAGCGAACCAGCCGCCGGAGCGTCGAACCGCAGCCGGACAGACCATCGCAGGCGGGTTGCGCCCGCCTTGTCCCGGTCCACGGGCGACAACGTGGCGGTCACCGGCTCGTGACCGCGCACCTGGACCTTCACCTGGGCCGTCTCGGGGTCGGACACGTTGTCGACGTA
>DASXBZ010000201.1:0-24099 GCA_036491435.1 Acidimicrobiales bacterium | reverse complement strand
CCGTACGTGAGCGAGTCCGAGTGGGAGGACCTGGCGGACGAGGTCAGGCTCGAGCCCCGGGCCGCGTTAGTGGCCGGCGCCGCGAGCGACGGCACAGACGGGTTGGCCGGCGTGGAGGCGGTGCTGCGGCAGGCACGAGCGTGGTTGCGCCGTCCCGGTACGGTCGTGATCGAGATCGCACCGCATCAGGCTCAGGAAGCGATGGCACTCGCATCGGGCCTCGGTTACGTCGAAACCAGGGTGGAGCAGGACCTGGCCCAGCGTCCGCGCGCGCTGGTTGCTCGCCGCAGAGACTAGAGATGTGGTGCAGATGAGCGAGCTGGGGGACACGGAAGCGGAGGACGAAGGCGAGAGCCCGCCCGTCGTTGCCGTCGGTGACGCGCAGATCGGCACCGCGTTGGCCGACGGCGCGGTCGTGGCCGTGCCCGCCGTGGGCGGGTATTGCCTCGCCGTACAGATGGGGACACCCGGCGCCGAGTCCCGGCTCGAGGTCCTGGCGGCCGACCCCGACGGGCCGCACTACGCGGTCGGCAACCGCGACGACGTGCGCGCGCTGACCTCGGGATGGACCGACGAGATCGAGCGCCTGCTCGAGCGCTGCTGGCCCGGCCCGGTGGATGTCTTCCTGCCCCGTGCCTCCACCGGACTGACCGGCGAAGTGCCGGTCGTGCGGGCCGACGGTGCCGGCGAGCCCGGCGAGGAAGACGAGCCACGGACCGGCGAGGTGCGGGTCGAGCCCGAGGACGCCGATGCCAGCGGGTGGGCGGTCACCGTCGGGATGCCCGAAGGCCGGGCCTTGCGCCGGCTGTGCAAGGAGCACGGTCCCTGGCGCACGATTCCGCTCACCTACAACGAGGCGGCCCAGGTGGCGAACGCGTTCGACGTCAGCGACGTCGCGCTGGTCGTCGACGGGGGCCGTCGCGACGGCGAGACGCCGACGCTGGTGGACGCCACCGTCAGCCCGGTGCGCGTCCTGCGCGAGGGCGCCCTGCCCTCCAACTTCATCGACGCCACCATGGCCATGGGGGGGCGGAAGCGCTTTTTCGGCCGGTCGCGCTCGAAAGAGGGCTAACCCACCCGCTCGACAGGCGGCAGCGTGCTCACCGAGCGCTTGGCCTCCCAGTGGCTGCGGCCGAGCGCCGCGAAGTAGGGCGGCCGGTCCTCCAGCGCGTACGTGGCCAGCCAGAGCCGCTTGAGGTGGCGCTTGTACCCGTTGGCCACGTCGTCCTCGTACGCGCTGCGGCCGTGGAGCACGTGGTAGTTGTTGATGAACTGCATCTCGCCCGGCTGCAGGTCCATGTAGACGTTGAAGTCGGGGTCGTTCGCAAGCTCCGAGGCCTTGGCGATCGCGGCGCGGGCGTCCTCGCTCAACCGCGGGGCGTCGGGGTGGCGCTGCGAAGCGAGGATGTACTGGGGGATGAAGCGCACGAACAAGCGACCGCCGTGCTCGGTGAAGGCCGGGATGGAGTAGAACGCGCTGGTGCCCTTGGCCTGCTCGCCCCGCGCGTCGTAGGGCATCGGCTCGTACAGCGCGGCGGCCAGCTCGGGGCACGAACGGACCATTTCGTTGTGGATGCCCACCGCGTTGGCGACACACGACAGGCCCCCGGTGCGGGCGGTGCGCAGGCACAGCAGCCCGACGAGGTCGGAGCCGTCGGTGTGGTAGTCGAGCGCGATGCCGCCGAGCTCGTTGCCGCGGACCGTCGGGTCGTCGATCGTCTTGCCCTGATCGGTGACGTCGCCCAACACGTGGCCGTGCTTGTTCTGCGCCCAGGGCGCGCCGAGATGCAGACCGATCCCCCAGTACAACAGCGTGAGGTCGTCGTCGCCGTACCGCGCCGCGTCCAAGGTGGCGATCCGGCAGAAGCCGCGCCCGTTCAGCAGTACTTCGACGACGCCGTCCAACTTCGCGGCGAGACCCTCGAGCGGGAAGTCCTCGCGCCCGAGCTCGAGCGGGTCGCGGCTCTTCGCCTTCGCCGTGACCAGCGCGGCATCGAGCTCAGCCTGGTCGTCGCCGTCCAATCGCAGCGTCCACGCATCGGGGTCGGCCACGTCGGCCGCTCGCCATTCCGCCGCCGGCTCGAGCTCGTGCAGTTCCCTCGTCGTCATGCGCCCTCCCTTCAGGCCGTCAGGCCGCCGCCGTGTCGCGCCCGCCCCGCACGAGCCGGCCCGGCAGCGCCCCGGTGTGCTCGCCGTCTCGATACGTGACCTGCCCGTCCACGACCGTCGCCCGGTACCCGTGCGCCCCCTGCACCAGCCGCTTGCCGCCCGCGGGCAGGTCGTAGGCCATCGCCGGGAACTCGCAGCGGACGTTGTCGAAGTCGATGACGTTGAGGTCGGCCTTCATCCCTTCGGCCACGACGCCACGGTCCGACAATCCGATCGCCCGGGCGTTGTTCGCCGTCAGCCGCTGCACCACCTGGCCGACCGGCATGCGGCCGCGCGACCGGTCCCGCGCCCAGTGCGACAGGAAGTACGTCGGAAAGCTGGCGTCGGCGATGATTCCGACGTGCGCGCCGCCGTCGCCCAGGCCGAACAGCGTGTCGGGATGCCCGAGCATCTCGCCGCACGCGTCGAGGTTGCCGTCGGCGTAGTTGGAGAAGGGCGTGTAGAGGAAGTTGCGTCCGTCGTTCTCGGCCAGCAGGTCCATTGTCAACACCGCAGGGTCGACACCCCGTGCCGCCGCGATGTGCGCCACGCTCGCCTCGGGCGGCGGCTCGTAGTCGGGCGCCTCGCTCATCACGAACAGCGTCGAGAAGTCGATGGGCCGGCGCCGCCCGGTGCGCCGGCCGCCCAACCCGTCGTCCTCCGGCACCTCGTCGAGCAGTCGCGCCCGGAACGTCGGGTCGTGCAACGCCTGCACCTGTTCGGCCAGCGGCAACCCGGCGACGTCCCGCCACGCCGGGAACATGAGGAAGGGGTGGTACGACGACTGCAGCCCGACGACCAACCCGATCGGCCGCGGCGCCACCTGCCCGCGGATCGGCAGCCCCTCCGCCACCGACGCCTCGATGCGCCCCAACAAGTCCCGCCAGGCCTCTGGCTGCCGGTGGCTCTGCGCCAGCGACAGCGACAACGGCCGCCCGGACGCCTCGACCATCGAACGCACGAGCTCGAACTCGCCGTCGGCGTCGGGATAGAAGTCCGAGATCAGCTCGATCACACCGTGCCCGGCGTCCGCCACACCACAGGCGATCGCCACCAGCTCGTCCACCCGCGCCCGCAACGACGGCGTTGGGTCGCCGCTCGCGGTCCGGTGGTTCAGCGTCCTCGACGTCGAGAATCCGACCGCGCCGTCACGCATCGCCTGGGCGGCAATGTCGCGCATGGCCGCCGCGTCCTCCTGCGTTGCGTCTTCCAGGCGGGCGGCCCGTTCCCCCATGACATAGAGGCGCAACGCGCCGTGGGGGAGTTGCGCGCACACGTCGATGTCGTGGGGCCGGCGTTCCACCGCGTCGAGGTATTCGCCGAAGCTCTCCCAGGTCCACTCGATGCCCTCGTGCAGCACCGCGCCGGGTATGTCCTCGACGCCCTCCATCAGCGAGATCAACTGGTCGTGCGCATCGGGCCGCACCGGTGCGAAGCCGACGCCGCAATTGCCCATGACCACCGTCGTGACGCCGTGCCAACTCGACGGGGTGATGCACGAGTCCCAGGTGGCCTGCCCGTCGTAGTGCGTGTGGATGTCGACGAACCCCGGCGTGACCAGGAGGCCGTCCGCGTCGATCTCCTCGCGTCCGCGCCCGGTCACCGTCCCCACCGCCGTGATCGTGGCGCCCTCGACGGCCACGTCGGCGGCCACCGGCTCGCCGCCCCGGCCGTCGGCCAGGAAGCCACCGCGGATCACAAGGTCGTGTGCCATGCCAGCCATGCCACCCCCTTCGTTCCCCTTCACCATAGGTCCACCTCCAGGCTCCGCCCCCAGACGGTCGGGAGGACCTGGGCACGTTCCCCGAGCGGAGCGCCGTCGAGGTGTCACCGACCGTGCGAACACTGGGCGTCGTCGCCGACTAGCCGAGCCCGGGAGTTCTGACTCGGCGGAGCATGTCGGATCCCATGATTGATTCCGCTCGAATCGATCACACAGGGTGATCAGTTCGAGAGCGACCAATCACAGAGTCGTGTTCGCAAACGTCAAACGCCGTCGACGACGCCAACGGCGTGGTTGTTTCTGGCGGAACCGATCACTCAGAGGTGCTCAAGCAGTGAGAATTCGAACTCACAGACAGCCATACACCCGTGCGGAGAAAGTCGAAGCCGCTCGGATCAGTCGTCCAGCTTGAGCAATCCGTCCTCGGCCAAAACCCCGGTACGGCCGATGCCTTCCTCCACGCAGAGCTGTGCCAGCGTGTCGGGGTCGGTGATGTTGCCCCAGGCCCGGGCGTCCGCCGACGTGCGGCAGGCGACGATGCCACGCTCCGGCGCGCCCTCCCGGTCGAACGCGACCGTGTAGGTCTCCACCCGCACCGACCCGGTCGCCGATTCGTCGACGGCGCGTTCCGGCAATGCGTCGACCTCGGGCTGGACGTCGCGCCATGCGAACGGCCCGTCACCTACCGCCGGCGGCCGCGACGCGTACACGCCGAGCGAGTGCTTCGTGGCATACCAGCCGAGTCCGGTCACCAACGCTGCGGTTCCCGGTGCCGCTCGCAGCGCACCGACGGCCCGGGCGATACCGTGCGACGTGTAGTTGTTGCCGGGCCCGCCGCCGAAGGTGAGCCCCCCGGTCAGCGTCAGCGGCCGGGACGGGTCGTCCACGGCCACCCCGAGCTCTGTCGCCGCGATCTGCACCACGGCCGGGAAGCAGGAGTAGAGGTCGATCGCGCCCACGTCATCGATCCCGAGCCCGGCCAGTGCCAGCGCAGCGGCGCCGGCGAGGCGGATGGCCGGGGAGCGGTGCAGCTCGGCCCGCTGCGAGAGGAACCAGTGGTCGTTCGCGTCGGCACCGGCCAGCGGAAACACCCAGCGCTCCTCGGGGACCCCCGCCGAGCGCGCCGCATCGACCGAGCACACGATGTAACCGGCGCCCTGGTCGACCTGCATGTTGGCCGTGCAGAGCTTCGGGTAGGGAAACGACACCATCCGGTTGTCCGTCGACGGCGTCACGATCTCGGCCGGCGTCCGCGCCTTCCGGATCCAGGCGTCGGGGTTGCCGGCGGCGACCTCGCTGAAACGGGACCAGAGCGCACCGATACGCGCACGATGCTCTTCGAGCGTCCAGCCGTTGGCCGCGCGCAGCGCGTTCTCCAGCAGCGGGTACGCGTGCACGGGCAGGATCACTCCTCGGTTCATCTCGAGCTCACTGGCTCCCGGCTTGTCGACGCCGTACACCTCGGGGGCCGGGGTCTCGGCCGGTTGGGACGCCCATTCGAGCCAGGGCTTGGCCGGGTCGCGTCGCGCCAGCGCGCGGGCGTACATGGCCTCGGCGCCGGTCACGAGGACCACGTCGAGGTCGCCACGGCTGATGGCGCGGCACGCGTCGTGCATCAGCGCCTGCGGGGAGTTGCCGCCGACGGCCGAGACCATCAGCTGGCGTGGCTCCGACCCCTCTCCACGTCCTAGCGCCGACGCCACCGCCAACGCCGGGTTGACCGCGTGCCAACCGAGTGGCGCCACCACACGCAAGCTGTCGGCCCGCTCCAGCAGAGCAGCGCCGGCCGGCGCCGAACCCCCGGGCGCGGCACCGTCGCAGTCCTCGGCGGCCGCCCGCAGCGCCGCCGTCATGAGCGCCAGGGGCTCCGGCCGGTCCGTGGCGGCCAGCCCCGCGTCGGCCGGCGTGGAGACCTGGCCGACCCCTACGACGACGGCGGTGCGGGGGTCGAGGGCCATGGACCGAGCAGCGTACTGCCTGCCCAAGGGCGTCCCAGAGGCTCCCCAGGCCATCGTTAGACTCGATTTCCATGCGTGTCGCCGTCGGCTCGGATCACGCCGGGTTCGACCTGAAGGAGATCCTCAAGGCCGAGCTCGCCGCGCTCGGCCACGACGTCACCGACCTAGGCACCCACGACGCCGTCACTTCGGTCGACTACCCCGACTTCGGCGCCGCCGTCGGCCAAAGAGTGGCCACCGACGAAGCCGACCTCGGCGTCTGTGTGTGCGGCAGCGGCAACGGCATCGCCATGGCGGCGAACAAGGTGCCGGGTGTCCGGGCTGCCGTCGTCCACGACGTGACAACGGCGGCGCTGGCCGGACAGCACAACCACGCCAACGTCGTGTGCTTCGGGGCGCGGACCACTGGCACTACCGTGGTCATCGACGCGCTGCACGCCTTCCTCGATGCGCCGCAGGAGCCGTCCGAGAGGAACAGCCGCCACCTCCGCCGCATCCAAAAGCTCGCCGCACTCGACGAGGCTGCCGGCCACGGAGCGGGCGCCGAGAAAGAACTCGCCGACCTCATCGCACCCGAAGGAACGACATGAGCAGCTATGAAGACGCGCTGAGCGCCGATCCCGAGGTCAAGGACCTCATCGGCCAGGAGCTGAACCGCCAGCAGACGACGCTGCAGCTCATCGCGTCGGAGAACTTCACCTCGTCGGCGGTGCTCGCCGCGACGGGCTCCGTGCTCACCAACAAGTACTCGGAGGGTTATCCGGGACGTCGTTACTACGGGGGCAACTTCATCATCGACGAGGTCGAGGACCTGGCTCGTGACCGGGCCACACAGCTCTTCGGGGCGGCCCACGCGAACGTGCAGCCGCACGCAGGGGCGAACGCCAACCTTGCCGTTTACCAGGCTCTCCTCGAGCCCGGCGCCACCGTTCTCGCCATGCGGCTCGACCACGGCGGGCACCTCACCCACGGCTCACCCGCCTCGATCGTCTCGAAGTTCTGGCGCTTCGTCTCCTACGGAGTGACGCCCGAGTCGCACGACCCCGACGTCCCTGGCGAGGTCATCGACTTCGACCAGGTGGCGCACCTGGCCAAGACGGAGAAGCCCGCGCTCATCGTGGCCGGTAGCACGGCCTACGCCCGCATCATCGACCCGCTGCCCTTCCGGGAGATCGCGGACTCCGTCGGCGCCATGTTCATGTTCGACGCCGCGCACCCGGCCGGCCTCATCGCGGGCGGCGCCCACCCGAGCCCGGTGGGCATCGCCGACGTCGTGACGCTCACGACGCACAAGACGCTGCGCGGGCCCCGCGGTGGTGCCATCCTCTGCGGCGAGGACCTGGCCAAGAAGATCGACAGCGCGGTGTTCCCGGGGCTGCAGGGCGGCCCGCTCGAACACGTCATCGCCGCCAAGGCCGTCGCCTTTGCCGAGGCGGCGCGTCCCGAATTCCGCGAGTACGCCGCCGGTGTCGTGGCCAACGCCAAGGCCCTGGCCGGTGCGCTCTCCGCGCACGGCTTCCGCCTCGTGTCGGGCGGGACCGACAACCACATGCTGCTCGTCGACCTCCGGCCCTTCGACGCCGACCTCACGGGCAAGGAGGCCCAGGAGGTGCTCGACCGCGCTGGCATCACCTGCAACCGCAACACCATCCCCGACGACCCGCGCTCGGCGTTCCAGACGTCGGGTCTCCGGCTCGGCACCGCGGCCGAGACGACCGCAGGCATGGGCCCCGCCGAGATGCAGACGGTGGCCGACCTCCTCGCACGCACGCTCCAGGCCCGCAGCGACGAAGGAGAGATCGCGACGGTGCGGTCCGAGGTCGCCACGCTCTGCGCCGCCTTCCCGCCCTATCCCGACCTCTTGGGGTAACGCATGCCCGACATCGGCTGGTACGGCCTGATCCTGGCGGTGGCCGCGGGCTCGACCGCCGCCCTGACCGTGCCGGCCAAGCGCATCGCCATCCGCGTGGGCTACATCTCGCACCCCGGCGACCGCTCCGTGCACAAGAAGCCGATCCCCTACGGCGGCGGCGCCTCGATGTTCCTGGGCTTCCTCGTGGCCGTGCTGCTCGCGGCGACGCTGCCTCCGTTCAGGGCGGCCCACACATTCACCGATTCGCCGGAGATGCTGGGCGTCGTCCTCGCCGCCGGCGCCATGTTCGCGGTCGGGCTCATCGATGACATCCGCGACATGTCGGCGCCGGCGAAAATGGCGGGCCAGGTCCTCGCCGCCAGCATCCTGTACTTCGCCGGCGTCACCATGTGGCAGCTCAAGATCCCGCTCGCCGGCTTCTACGTCCTCTCGCCCGGCATCATCCCGCTCATTACCGCGATCTGGGTCATCGCGCTGACCAATGCGGTCAACCTGATAGACGGCCTCGACGGCCTCGCCGCCGGCGTCGTCGCCATCGGCGGCGGCGCGCTCGCCATCTACGGCATCCGCCTCATGGGGCTCGGACTCCTTCCCGCAGACAACATCGGCCCACTCGTCGCCGTCATCGCCTGCGGCATCTGCCTCGGCTTCCTCCCCTTCAATTTCAACCCCGCTCGCATCTTCATGGGCGACGCCGGCGCGCATTTCCTCGGCCTGCTCATGGCCGCGTCCACGATGGTCATCGGTGGCCGTGTCCCTACGGCGGTGCCCATCTCCGGCGTGACCTACTTCTTCTTCGCACCCCTGTTCATCCCCCTGTTCATCCTGGGGGTCCCGCTCGTCGACATGGCCTTCGCGTTCGTCCGCCGAACCGCCAGCGGTAAGGGGTTCGGCACGCCGGACAAGGAGCACATCCACCACCGCCTGTTGAACCTCGGCCACGGCCCCCGGCGTAGCGTCATCATCTTGTGGGCGTGGACCGCCGTCCTCTCGAGCTTCCTGCTCTTCCCGCTCTTCGTCCACCAGGTGAACGCGATCATCCCCGTCGGTGCGGCGGCCCTCGGTGTGGGCCTCTACACCTTCTTCCACCCCGGCTTGCGGCGGGGCAACGGACAGGACGAGGACGAGCCCTCCGACCAGGAGATTCCCAGCTCCAACGGACAGGTGAAGCGGCCCTCGGAGGTGGTCAGGTTCCCCTCCTGATCGTTTGGACGCGAAACGGGCCGGGATGCGATGATGACGCCTGTGTACCCCGTCCACCTCGCCTCGTCCGGCGCTGCCTGCACGGCCATCAGGACGACGGACTCCGGCGCGCCACGCCTGGCTTAAGGGGGGAGAAGTCGCATGGAACGCCCCGTGAGCCTCGTCCCGCGCGCCTGGTCATGTGAGCGCCGAGGACGAGTCGTCGAAGCCAGCGGACCCAAAACCCCTGCCCGGAGCCGCTGCGTTTCTCGGCATGGGGCTCTCGGCCGCGATCTGCGTCGCTCTCGGCGTGGTGCTCGGTCTCTGGCTGGACAGCAAGTTCCACACGGCACCGGCGCTCCTGCTGGTCGGCCTGGCGCTGGGCCTGCTCACCGCGGCGATGAGCGTCATCAAGCAGATCCGCACGTATCTGTAGGGGCCACCTCATGAACCTGCTCGAGGGTCTCTCCGACCTCCAGGGCAACGCGCTGAACAAGGTGCTGCGCCGCACCATCCTTTCTGCCCTCATCGTCGGTGCCGTGGCGGTCGTGCTCACCGCGTTCTTGGGGTCCCTCTGGGGCGCGCTCGGCCTGGTCATCGGGCTCGGCCTTGCGGTCGTGAACCTCCGCTTCCTCGACGCGGGCATCGCAAAGCTCAAGCCCGAAGGCGAGATGAGCGTCAGCAACAAGGTGTTGCGCCGCGCCATGGGGACGAAGAGCGTGACGCGTCTCGGGATCATCACCGTGATCTGCATCGGGCTCCTTCTTCTCAACGGCGCCCTCGGCATCGGCGCCGTAGCCGGCCTGGTCATCTTCCAGCTGCTGTTCGTCGTGAACGTCGGCCGCATCGTCATGTCGCAGGGCATCCAATGAGAGGGATGTACATCCTTGCCAGCGGCACCATCAAGATCGGCGAACACCGCGGGGCGGTCCACGTCCCGGGCCTCGGGACGGTCGACCTCGACGTCGTGTGGACCACGCTGATCGCCGCAGGCATCGTGTTCGGCCTCGGTCTGCTCATGGTGCGCAAGGTCACCTCAGGCGTCCCCGGCAAGCTGCAGCTCGTTTGGGAGACCCTCGTCGAGCAGGTGTCCGACCTGGCCGAGTCCGCCATCGGCCCCCAGGGCCGTCAATTCGTCGGCCTCGGCATCACAATCTTCTTCTTCGTTCTGGTCTGCAACTGGCTCGCCTTCATCCCCAGTGGCGACCCCGGCATCCTGGGGCCGCCGACGGGTGACGTGAACCTGCCGCTCGCGCTGGCCGTGATCGTGATCTTCCTCGTGCACTTCAACTCGGTAAAGGCCCGCGGCGGGCGGGCCTACCTGAAGCACTACGCCCAGCCCTACGCCGCGCTCACCCCGATCAACATCATCGAGGAGATCACCAAGCCGATCACGCTGACCTTCCGGCTCTTCGGCAACATCTTCTCAGGCGTTTTGATGATCAGCGTGATCGTCACGCTGATCCCGCCCTACCTTTCGTGGATCGGCCTGGCCATTTGGAAGCCCTTTGACGAGCTGTTCATCGGGGCGATCCAGGCGTACATATTCGGTCTGCTCACCATCATCTACCTAGGCATGGCGATGAGCACCGACGAAGCCCACTGACGGACACAGATCTCGACAAAGGAGAAAGAAAACAATGGCAGGAACAACTGAAGGTGCGATCCGAATCGCGGGTGCGCTCGTCGGTGGCGGTCTGGCCCTCGGCGGCGGTGCCATCGGCGCCGCGGTCGGAGACGGTCTAGCCGGTTCTCAGACCATCGCCGCCATCGCCCGGCAGCCCGAGATTGAGGCCAAGGCGAGGCAGTACTTCTTCCTGACGGTGGGTCTGGTGGAGGCTATGTACTTCATCAACCTCCTGTTCATGGTCGTGTTCGTCTACGTCTTTGCCGCCAAGAGCATCACGGCCTAGCCGCACACAGCATTTCGTCCACGTCACAACCCCCGAGGTCGGGAACCACCAATGACCACAGCAAGCATCTTCCTGGTACCAAACGGCACGTTCATCATCGAGCTCGTCGTATCGATCCTTCTCATCTTGGCCATCTACAAGTGGGTGCTACCGCCCATCAACAAGGCCATGCAGGAGCGCCAAGAGAAGATCCGGGCCTCGTTGGAGGCGGCGGACCAGGCGCGCGCCGACGCCGAGGCGGCAGACGACGAGCGTCGCAACGTCCTCGAGCAGGCGAGGCAGCAGGCACGCGAGATCGTCGCCACGGCCAACCGCACGGCGGAGCAGGTGAGGTCTGACATGCAGGTTCGGGGACAGGCCGAGTACGACAAAATCGTGGGCAACGCGGACGTCGAGATCGCGTTGGCCCGCCAGCGAGCCGTTGAAGAGGCCGCCGCCCGCATGGGCGAGGTGGTCATGGAGGTCGTCGAGCGTGTCATCGGCCGCGAGGTCAACCTCGATGTGCACCGTGACCTCATCGACGAGGCAGTGACTGCATTGCGTGAAGACCCGGACAGCGCTGCCGCCGCAGCCGGAGCGCGGCGGTGAACCCAGCCCTTCAGGGCTATTCGGCCGCCATCGCCGAGATGGCGGGTTCGTCCGCGCTGCCGGGCGTGGCCGCCGACCTCGACTCGATCGAGCAGCTCGTGCTGTCCAACGGTCAGCTGCGGTCGGCGCTGAGCGACACGGCAGTCCCGGGCCCGTCGAGACGAGCGGTGATGCTCGAACTCCTCGAAGGCAAGGTGTCCGCCGAGGCGCGACGGGTGGCCGCCTTTGCCTCTGGCGCGGTGGCCGCACAGGAGGTGACGTCCGCCCTGAGTTGGCTGGCCACCCGGTTCCGTCACCTCGCCGAAGGACAGGACGACGAGCCCGGGCTCAGCCTGATGGCGTCGCACGAACGGGTCGGTGGTTATGCGACCGCCGTGCACGAGGACATGTCCAATCAGGAGCTCGAATCGCTCGAGGACGACCTCTTCCGCTTTGCACGCATCGTCGCGTCCACGCCCCAGCTCCGTTCCGCGCTCACCGACCGCGACCTGGCGGTGGAAGCGCGTCAGGGCCTCGTGAGCCAGTTGCTCGAGGGCAAGGTCCCCGCGGCCACGCTCGGGTTGGTCCGCTACGCGGTGGCCGGCGGACGGGCCCGGGACTTCGTCGGGACGATCGACTTCCTCGTCGAGGCCGCAGCCCAGGCGCGGGGCTGGCGCATCGCGCGGGTGACGGCGGCCGCACCGATCGAGGACACCCAACGCACCGCGCTTTCCGAGTCGCTCGGCGCGCTGGCCGGGGGGCCGGTCGAGTTGCAGGTCGAGGTCGACGAGTCATTGCTGAGCGGTGCACGCATCCGTATCGGTGACCTCCAGGTGGATGCGACGGCGCGTGGGCGTTTGGACACCCTGCGCGAGCACCTGGCCCCCAACGCGAGCTGGGAGCCGTCCGGGTTCGGCCGACGAGGCCAAGTTTCGACAGACAACACAGAGGGAGCAAACTGATGGCAGAGCTCACCATCGACGCCGGTGAGATCACCAAGGCGCTCGAGCGACACGTCGAGGAGTACACCCCGGCGGTCGGCACGGAACAGATCGGCCGCATCGTCGAGGTCGGTGACGGCATCGCCCGCGTGTCGGGGCTTCCCGGCGCGGCGGTGAACGAATTGCTCGAGTTCGAGGACGGAACGCTCGGCCTGGCTCTCAACCTCGACGAGGACACCATCGGTGCCGTCGTCCTCGGTGACGTCGACAACCTCGAAGAAGAGCAGACGGTCAAGGCGACCGGGCGCATCCAGACCGTTCCGGTGGGTGACGCCCTCCTCGGGCGTGTCGTCAACGCCCTGGGGGAGCCGATCGACGGCAAGGGCCCCATCAACGCGACCGAGACCCGCCGGATGGAAGTCCAGGCGCCGGGCATCGTCGGCCGTCAGCCGGTGAGTGAGCCGCTGCAGACCGGCATCAAGGCCATCGACGCGATGACCCCCATCGGCCGCGGCCAGCGCGAACTGATCATCGGTGACCGCAAGACGGGCAAGACCACGGTGGCCGTCGACACGATCATCAACCAGGCCGGCCAGGGTGTGAAGTGCATCTACGTCGCCATCGGGCAGAAGAACTCATCGGTCGCCCAGACCGTGGCCACCCTCGAGGACCACAACGCGCTGGAGTACACGGTCGTGGTCGTGGCGTCCGCCGGCGACCCCGCGCCGTACAAGTACCTGGCTCCGTACGCCGGCTGTGCCATGGGCCAGCACTGGATGGAGAACGGCCAGCACGCGCTCATCATCTACGACGACCTGTCCAAGCAGGCCGAGGCCTACCGCTCGGTGTCCCTCTTGCTGCGGCGGCCGCCGGGGCGTGAGGCCTACCCAGGCGACGTCTTCTACCTGCACTCGCGCCTGCTCGAGCGGGCCGCCAAGCTCTCGGACGCGCGGGGTGGCGGGTCGCTGACGGCCTTGCCCGTGATCGAGACGAAGGCCGGTGACATCTCGGCCTACATCCCGACCAACGTCATCTCCATCACCGACGGCCAGGTCTTCTTGGAGACCGACCTCTTCAACTCGGGTATCCGGCCGGCCATCAACGTGGGCAACTCGGTGAGCCGGGTCGGCAGCGCAGCGCAGGTGAAGGCCATGAAAAACGTGGCCGGCACGCTCAAGCTCGACCTTGCGCAGTTCCGTGAGCTCGAGGCGTTCGCCACCTTCGGGTCGGAGCTCGACAGGGTGTCGCAGGCACAGCTCGACCGCGGCTACCGGCTGACCGAGCTGTTGAAGCAACCCCAGAACCAGCCGGTTCCCGTCGAGGAGCAGGTCATCGCGATCTACGCCGGGACCAAGGGCTGGACCGACAGTGTGCCGGTGAGCGAGGTACGCCGATTCGAGACGGAGCTGATCGAGTTCCTCAAGGCGAATCACGCATCGGTGCTCGACACCATCCGCTCGACGGGAGCCCTGCCCGACGAGGGCGAGATCGACAAGGCACTGACCGCATTCCTCGAGACGTTCGACACGGGGAAGGTCGACTGAGCCATGGCCGGCGGCCAAGAACGCATCTTGCGGAGACGCATCCGCAGTGTGCAGTCCACGAGGAAGATCACCAAGGCAATGGAGCTCATTGCCGCGTCTCGCATTGTGCGCGCGCAGGCGCGCATCGCGGCGAACCGTCCATACCGCGAAGGCATGGAGCGAGTCCTGCGTGTGACTGCGGCTGCCGACTCGCGGGTGGCAGCGAAGCTGCTCGGTACGCCAGAGACCGTTAGCCGCGTCGGCATTCTTGCCATCGTGGGTGACCGCGGGTTGGCCGGCTCGTACAACTCAGGCGTGCTGCGCACGACGGAGCGCCTGGTGGCGGAACACAAGGCGAACGGCGCGGAGGTCACGGTGTGGTCGGTCGGCAAGAAGGCTCCGTCGTACTTCCGTTACCGCGGCATCGAGATCGCTGAGTCGTTCGTCGGTTTTGCCGACCGCCCGGATTTCTCGGACGCCCGCCACGTCGCAGCCGTCGTGGCGGCGCCGTTCGTCGCCGGTGAGGTGGACCTGATCGAGATGGTGTCGACCCGGTTCATCTCGGCCGGGACCCAACGCGTGGCGCGTCTCCAACTGCTGCCGCTGCCCCTTCCGGAGGTCGACGAAGAAGCAACGCAGAACGAGGACGCGACCCTCGAGGGTTACACCGAGTTCGAGCCGGAGCCCGAGAAACTCCTTGTGGAGCTGGCGCCCCGCGCCCTCGAAGCCGAGATCTTCGCCGCCATGTTGGAGGGGACGGCCTCGTTCTTCACCGCCCAACAGCGCGCGATGGCCGCCGCGACCGAGAACGCGGACGAGCTCGTCCGCACCCTGACCCGCGTCATGAACCGTGCTCGTCAGGACGCCATCACCACCGAGATCATGGAAATCGTCGGCGGAGCCGAGGCGCTCCGCCAAGCGAAGGGAGCTTGACCCCGAATGACCACCACGACCATGCAAGACACCGTGCCGGCCGGCTCGCTCGAGGACGGACGGGTGGTTGCCATCGCCGGGCCGGTGATCGACGTCGAGTTCCCGCCGCACGCGCTGCCCGAGATCAACCACGCGGTCGAGTTCACCATTGAGCTCGACGGATCGTCCCACCAGGTCACCGCCGAGGTCGCCCAGCAGATCGGCGAGGGCCGGGTCCGCTGCATCTGCATGCAGCAGACCGACGGCCTTGTCCGCGGCGCCGCGGTGCGGAACCTCGGCCGGGGGATCACGGTGCCCGTCGGCGACGCCGTCCTCGGGCACGTGTTCAACGTGTTGGGCCAGCCGCTCGACACAGATTCGATCGGCAACCCGGACGACTACTGGGAGATCCACCGCAGCCCACCGGCCTTCGACCAGCTCGAGCCGCGGGCGCAGATGTTCACGACCGGCATCAAGGTGGTCGACCTACTCGAGCCGTACGTCCAGGGTGGCAAGATCGGCCTGTTCGGCGGCGCCGGCGTGGGGAAGACCGTCATCATCCAGGAGATGATCCACCGGGTCGCCCAGCAGTACAGCGGTGTGTCCGTTTTCGCCGGGGTCGGGGAGCGAACCCGCGAAGGCACGGACATGTGGCTCGAGATGCAGGAGTCGGGCGTCATCGACAAGGCCGCGCTCGTCTACGGCCAGATGGACGAGCCCCCGGGCGTCCGCCTGCGGGTCGGTCTCGCCGCGCTGACGATGGCGGAGTACTTCCGTGATGTGAAGAACCAGGATGTGCTGCTCTTCATCGACAACATCTTCCGCTTCGTCCAGGCGGGCTCCGAGGTCTCGACCTTGCTCGGGCGGATGCCCTCGGCCGTGGGGTACCAGCCGACGCTGGCCGACGAGATGGGCGAGCTGCAGGAGCGGATCACCTCGACCAAGGGGAAGTCGATCACCTCGCTGCAGGCCGTCTACGTCCCGGCGGACGACTACACCGACCCGGCACCGTTCACAACGTTCACCCACCTCGACGCCACGACGGAGCTCTCCCGTCAGATCGCGGCGCTCGGGATCTATCCGGCGGTGGACCCGCTCGCGTCCACGTCGAACATCCTGGCGCCCGAGATCGTCGGCGACCGGCACTACGCGGTCGCCCGGCGCGTGCAGGAGATCCTCCAGCGCTACAAGGAGCTGCAGGACATCATCGCCATCCTCGGCATGGACGAGCTCTCCGAAGAGGACCGGGTGACAGTGAACCGGGCCAGGAAGGTGCAGCGCTTCCTGTCGCAGCCCTTCTTCGTGGCCGAGGTCTTCACCGGCGTGCCCGGCATTTTCGTGGACATCGACGAGACGGTCGAGTCCTTCGAGGCGCTCGCCAACGGCGACCTCGACCACGTGCCCGAGCAGGCGTTCCTCAACGTCGGGGGCGTCGACTCGGTGCTCGAGAAGGCGGCGAAGCTCGAGGCCGAGGCCGGCTAGTGGCAGACGGTGTCTTCGGCGTGGAGGTCGTCACGCCCGAGCAATCCCTCTACGCAGGCGGCGCGAGCTCGGTCGTGCTGGCGACGTCCGACGGCGCGCTCACGGTCCTCGACGGCCACACGCCGCTCGTGGGCGACATCGTGCCCTGTGAGCTCAAGCTCGAACAGCCCGAAGGCCCGCTCTTGCGCTTCGCCGTGCACGGCGGCTTCCTCCAGGTCGACACGAGCCCGCACGCGGCCGAGGGACTGGCCGAGGGCGATGGACCGCTGCCCGGCCTCTCGACGAGAGTGACGGTCCTCGCCGGGATCGCAGAGCTCTCCGAGGAGATCGACGTGGCGCGCGCCGAACAGGCGCGGGACGCCGCCAGCCAGCGGGTGAACGAGCTGCAATCAGGCCGGGGCGGCGAGGAGATCGAGGCCGACGTCGAGCTGCTCGAGGCGAAGGGCTCGCTCGAGCGGGCCGAGTTGCGGCTGTCGGTGGCCGCCGGCGAGGCGTAGGCAGCAGCGCTCGGTCGCCTGGCCGTCAGGCCGGGCCCGGACGGCTACGAGAAGGAGATCGAGCTGAACTCCGCCAGCTTCTTCAGCGCGTGAGACGCGTCGATCTTGCGCAGGGTGCCCGACTTGGAGCGCATGACGAGCGACTGCGTCGTCGCGCCGAACTCGTGGTACTGCACCCCTTGGAGCAGCTCGCCGTCGGTGATGCCGGTGGCGGCGAAGAAGCAGTTGTTGCCCTGGACGAGGTCGTCGGTCGTGAGGACCTTGTCGAGGTCGTAACCGGCCTCGATGGCGGCGATGCGCTCGGACTCGTCCCGGGGGTAGAGGCGCCCTTGGATCTCGGCGCCCATGCACTTGAGGGCGGCGGCCGCGAGCACACCCTCGGGGGTGCCACCGATGCCGAAGAGGATGTCCGTGCCGGCGCCGGGCCAACCGGTGGATATCGCGCCGGCGACGTCACCGTCTCCGATCAGGCGGATGCGCGCGCCGCTCTTGCGCACCTCGGTGATGAGGTCGTCGTGACGGGGGCGGTCGAGGATTACGGCGGTGAGGTCGCGGACGGGGCGGCTGAGGGCCTCGGACAGACGATGCAGGTTCTCGGTCGGGGTCTTGCGGATGTCGCAGGCGCCCTTGGCCCGGGGGCCGACGGCGAGCTTCTCCATGTAGACGCAGGGACCCGGGTCGAACATGGCGCCGCGCTCGGCGACCGCGATGACCGCGAGCGCGCCGTTGCGGCCCTGGGCGGTGAGTGTCGTGCCGTCGATGGGGTCGACAGCGATGTCGGTCATCGGGGGCGTGCCGTCGCCGATCTTCTCGCCGTTGAAGAGCATGGGCGCGTGGTCCTTCTCGCCCTCGCCGATGACGACGACGCCGTCCATGGGGACGGAGGAGAGCACCGTGCGCATGGCCTCGACGGCGGCGCCGTCGGCACCGATCTTGTCGCCCCGTCCCATCCAGCGGCTGGCGGCCATGGCGGCGGCCTCGGTGGTCCGCACGAGGTCCATGGCGAGGTTGCGATCGGGCGCTTGTCGGGCCTGGGGCGTCTCGGTCTCTGGCGTCGCCACGGCAGTGACCCTAGTGCGTGGGGCATCGAGGATCGGGGGCCAGAGTCGGAGTTCGGGGGTGCCCGAGCGGCGATACTTAGGGGAATGCAGACGACCAGCGACAGCGACACGATCGTCGTCGAGGCCGGTGGACCGCTCTCGGGCACCGTCACCGCTGGCGGAGCGAAGAATTCCGCATTGAAGCTCATGGTGGCCTGCCTGTTGGCGGAAGGCCGCTCCGTTCTCTCCAACGTCCCGTGCATCAGCGACGTCGACACCATGGCCGAGGTGCTGCGGGGGTTGGGGGCTTCCGTCGAGCGGCTGCCGAACGGCGACATGGCGGTGACGTCACCGCCAGCGGACGCGCTCGTGCCGGTGGCGCCGCCCGCGCTGTTCGAGAAGATGCGCGCGTCGGTCGTCGTGCTGGGCCTGTTGATGGCGCGCTCAGGGTCGGTGCGGATGCCGCTGCCGGGTGGTGACGACTTCGGCGACCGGCCGATCGACTTCCACGTCAACGGGCTGACCGCGATGGGGGCGCGCTTCGAGTCCTCGCACGGCGAGGTGCGCGGGTCGGTGCCGGGTGGGCGTCTGGTGGGGGCGCGGGTGGTGTTGGAGTATCCGAGCCACACGGCCACCGACAACCTGTTGATGGCTGCGGCGCTGGCCAAGGGCACCACCGTCATCGAGAACGCGGCCAAGGAGCCCGAGGTGGCGGACCTCGCCTCGATGTTGGGCGCGATGGGCGCGGTGGTGCGCGGGGCGGGGACGTCCCGGATCGAGGTCGAGGGCGTCGACGCGCTGGCGCCGGTGCGGCACACGGTGGTGCCCGACCGGGTGGTGGCCGCCACCTTCCTGGCGGCGGTGGGCATGGCGGGCGGCGACGTCACGATCGCCGACGCCCGGCCCGAGCACATGGAGATGTTGCTGCGCAAGGTCGGCCAGATGGGCGTGATGACGTCGTTCGGTCCAGAGGGCCTGCGGGCGACCTCGGACGGGCATGTCGTCTCCGCCGACGTGGCGACGCTGCCCTATCCGGGGGTGGCCACCGACTACTCGCCGCTGCTGGTGGCGATGCTCACGGTGGCCGACGGCGTGGGGATCCTGACCGAGAACCTGTTCTCGGGCCGGTTCCGCTACGTCGAGGAGCTGCGGCGCATGGGGGCCGACATCCGGACCGAGGGGCACCACGCGGTGGTGCGGGGCGTGCCGAAGCTCTCGGGCGCGGCGGTGCGGGCGCCCGACATCCGAGCCGGCGTGGCGTTGGTGCTGGCCGGGCTGGTGGCCGAGGGCTCGACCGTGGTGAGCGGGGCGCATCACATCCGACGGGGGTACGAGGATCTTGTGCGGTCGCTGCAGGGGCTCGGCGCCCGGGTGTCGCGCTCGTGAGCCCATCGTCTTCCTCGTCGTCGTCCTCGTCTTCGAGTTTGCCGGCCCGGGCGCCGTTGCCCACAGAGCCCGCGGCCTTGTTGAAGTTGGCGCGTGCGGGTGACCGCGTTGCGCTGGCGCGGCTGTTGTCGTACATCGAGCGCGGGGGCGACGCGGCCACGGCGGTGGCGGAGCTCGCGTACCGCGCCGAGATGCCCTACACGCTCGGGTTGACCGGCGCGCCGGGGGCGGGGAAGTCGACGTTGACCGACGGCCTCATCACTGCGGTGCGCGGAGGATGGCCGGCCGTCGAGGGGTCCGAGCCGGAGGCGGTGCCGCAGGTCGGCGTCCTGGCGGTCGACCCGACGTCGCCGTTCAGTGGCGGGGCGATCCTGGGTGACCGTGTCCGCATGAGCCAGCACGCGCTCGATCCGACCGTCTTCATCCGTTCCATGGCGACGCGGGGGCACCTGGGGGGACTATCACTGGCGGTGCCCGACGCCGTCCGGCTGCTCGGCGCGGCGGGCATCGGGGTCGTGATCGTCGAGACCGTGGGCGTCGGGCAGATGGAGGTCGAGATCGCGTCGGCCGCCGACACCACGGCCGTCGTCGTAACCCCGGGCTGGGGCGACTCGATGCAGGCCAGCAAGGCCGGCCTCCTCGAGGTCGCCGACGTGTTCGTCATCAACAAGGCCGACCGGCCGGGCGTGCGCGAGGCACGGCGCGACCTCGAGCAGATGCTCGACCTGGCGCGGCCCGGCGCGTGGCGGCCCGAGATCGTCGACACGACCGCCACCGAAGCCGAGGGCGTCTCGGAGCTCTGGACGGCGGTGGCGCGCCACCGGGCCCACCTGCTCAGCGCGAGCCAGCTGACTGGGCGGCGGGCCGACCGCCTCGCGCTCGAGCTGCGCCGGGTGCTGTTGGCCCGTACCGAGGTGCACATCGACGAGCTGGTCGCGAGTGAGGAGTTCAATTCCTCGGTCAAAGCGCTCATCGCGGGAGAACTCGATCCGTATCAGGCGGCCGACCGGTTGCTCGCCGACTGACCAGCGCGGCGCCGGCTTCGCGAACAAAAAACCGGAGACGAAGAGCTAGTGAGGCGGCACTTCGGCCCGGAGGACCAGGAGCTTCTTCGGTCCGTTCACCACGCCCCTCCGTTTGGGTTCGCCGTGGTTCGACACCCATCGAGGGGCCCATGAGGCAGCCGCCATCATGACGACCAGCGAAGCCATCAGCGCGGGCCACCACAGCACGATGTGGTGCACGGTGTTGTGGTTCCCCAGCGCGATGCTCGCGACGACGGCCGCACTGCACAGAGCGAGGCGCCCACCGCTGCGCCGGGCCGCGAGCAGCAGACACAGCGCGGCGACGGGCCAGAGGTAGTACCAGTTCAGCTCCGTCTCGAAGAGCACGCGCAGGAAGAAGGCCACGGCGCACACGGTGAGGACCGTGGGGAGGTCGTGCCGGCGTCGGCACACGGCCACCGCGAGGCCGATCGCCAACAGCGTGGCGACCAACCTGGTGGGTCCGCCGCCGTCCATCCCTGGACCGATCACGGGAGCGAAGTGGGTCAACGGGGTGAACGACACGGAGCTCGGAAGGAAGGGCTGGTCCACCAACACGAAGCGGGTGCGACCGGGCTCACCGGCGAGCGCCGGGAGGAGGACCACCAGACTCGGGACGGCGAGACGCCACGAGATCCTGGCCACCGACCGCCAACCGAGCCGGGCCAACACCGGGGCGACCGCCAGGATGGCGAGCGGTTGGAACGCGATCCCGACACCGAGGAGCAAGGCGGCGCGGGGACCGGCTGCGCTGCCGTGACGGTCGAGCGCCAGCGCGCCCCAGAGCACCATCGCCACGGCGATGCAGTCCTCCGGGTGTCCCCACACTCCGGTGACATTCGCGACCCCGAGCGCGCTCGCGAGGGCCAGCCCGAGCCGACGTCCGTCCGAGAGGTCCCAGTGGCGGGCGACGGCGTCGATCGCGAAGAGCAACGTGGATGCCAACAGGAGCACGACCGGCGCGAGCAGCAGCCACAGGCCGACCGGCTGACCAGAGTGTTGGGAGGCCAGGCCCGTCGCCTGCGCGAGGAGGAGGACGGGCGCCAGGGCGACCTCGAGCGCGGGAGGGGAGGTCAGCGTGCCCTGGGGCACCACATAGATGTGGGCGAACTGCGCATGGACGAGCGCCCACGAACTGTCGGCGAGACCCCAGAGGTCAGACGGCGTGACGAGCTCGTAGTGGCCCCCGTGCGCGCCCGCGTGGCCCAGGAGGCTGTACGCGAGGACGGGGACGAACATGGCGAGCGTCGCCACGACGGGCGCGCGTCGTTCGAGCACCCACGGCGAAATCCGAGAGGCCGCGGCTGCGGCTGCGCGAGCGCCCGCCCAAGGCTCGATCCGCCGAGCTGTGCGCGCTGCGCGGTTCATCTCCTCCCCCAGTGTGCGGCGTTGCAGGGACGAACTGCCGTCCTCCGACCACTCTGGCCGGATGGACCAGCGGTTTTCCATGGGCTTTTTGCACTACTTCAGTGCGTGTTCAGTGCGTGAACACTGCGATCGTCAGCAGGACCGCGTCGTAGAGGAAGTGCGCGACGATCGGGCGGGTCAACCGACCGCGCTTCTGGAACGAACGGGTCAGGAAGTATGCAACGGGGATGGTAGCCACGAACCCGATGCCGTAATAGACGTGGTAGCTCGTCCGCAGCACGATCCCCAGGATCAGGGCGCCGGTCGGGGACCAGCCCAGCTGGCTCAGGCGGGTCATGAGGTAGCCGTTCATGAGCACCTCCTCGGCGATGGCGGTCGTCGCCGAGATCATGAGGCCCCAGATCAGGTAGTAGTGCGGCACGTTGCCCACCGGTGTGGGGGCGTTCAGGCGCGCATCTCGGGTCAGCAACGGCGACAGGATCAGCAGCAGCACGATCTCGCTGCCCCACGAAGCTGCGATGATGCCGATCGCCGGACCAATGTCGCTCCGCAGCCCGGGCCAACCGAGGCCGAGCACTTTCGGACCCTGACCGGTCCGGAACAGCAGCAGGAGCGCGAGCGGCACGACGCAGGCGACCGCCAGGTAGGCGATCATGCCGATGATCATGTTCTCGAGCGGGTGTCTCTCGATGAGGACTTGGAACCTCTGGACGGTCCCGACGCCCGAAATGTGCTGCGCGAAGAGGACGACGGCGCCCGTCACACCGGGCACGAGGAACGCGAGCATCACGAAGACGGTCTCCCAGCCGAGGTAACGCTGCGTCGGCTCGCCGAGCTCGACCTTCGTCACCTGCGGGCGCACGAAGTACATCGGGGGTGGCGGCGCCTGGACGACCGCCGGCGCCTGCGCCTGCCACGGCTGCGGCGACGGCGGCGACGGGCTGGCGGCGACGTAGGTGTGCTCGGTCCACGCCGAGCCGTCCCAGAACCGATAGACGCCCGGCGAGCCTGAGGGGTCGGGGTACCAGCCCGCGGACGGCATCGGCCTCATGCTTGCATCTCCTCTCACGCCGGTGAGGTGACCCCGTCCGTCCGCCGGACCGGTTCCGGCGGAACCGACGAGCACCGCCGCCAGTTCAGGTACGGTTCGCTGATGCCCGAGACCTTCGTCAGCATGGAGCGCCGGCCCGACGGTGTGGCGCTCGTGCAGCTGGACCGCCCGAAGGCGAACGCGCTGTCGGCGGACGTGCTCGGCCAGTTGCAGGAAGCGGCGGCCGAGCTGGTGGACGATCCGCCGGGGGCCGTCGTGGTGTGGGGCGGCCGGCGGATCTTCGCCGCCGGCGCCGACATCGTCGAGTTGGAGACGATCGGTGCGGAAGCGGTCGGGCGGAACTTCGCCGCCGCGCTGGACGCGCTGGCCGCCGTGCCGCGGGCGACCATCGCCGCCGTGAACGGTTTCGCGCTCGGCGGTGGCCTCGAGCTCGCCCTCGCCTGCGACTTCAGGGTAAGCGCCGAGGACTCGAAGTTCGGTGTGCCCGAGATCCTGCTGGGCGTCATCCCCGGTGGGGGCGGCACCCAGCGGCTCCCGCGTCTCGTCGGTTCGTCCCGGGCGAAGGAGATGATCATGACGGGCCGCCAGGTGCGCGCCGAGGAGGCCCTCTCCATCGGGCTGGTCAACCGCGTGGTGGCGCCGGACTACGTGCTCGAGGCGGCGCTGACGTGGGCGGCCGAGCTGGCCGCCGGCCCCGTCGTGGCGCACGGTTTGGCGAAGGGCGCGGTCGACCGCGGGTTGGACGGCTCGCTGGACGAGGGGCTGGCGATCGAGCGGGAGGCGTTCGCCGCCGCGTTCCGCACCGACGACGCCGCCATCGGCATCCGGTCGTTCAGCGAGAACGGCCCCGGCAAGGCCACGTTCGTCGGGCGGTGAGGGCGTGAGCTCGCCCCCGATCCCGGTCAGCCGCGGCGAAGGGGCCTTCGACCCCTCGGTCCGCTGGTTCCAGCACGCCGTCTTCTACGAGGTGCTGATCCGGGGCTACAAGGACGCCAACAACGACGGGATCGGCGACCTGCGGGGGCTGCGGGAGAAGCTCGACTACATCGAGTGGCTCGGTATCGACTGCATCTGGCTGCTCCCGTTCTACCCCTCGCCCATGCGCGACGGCGGCTACGACATCAGCGACTTCTTCAACGTCAGCCCCGACTACGGCAACATCGGCGACCTGGTCGGCTTCCTGGAGGACGCACACCGTCGCGGCATCCGCGTGATCGCCGACCTCGTCATGAACCACACGAGCGACGAGCACCCGTGGTTCAAGGAGTCGCGTTCGTCCCGCGACAACGCCAAGGCGGACTGGTACGTCTGGAACGACGACGACCAGAAGTGGCCCGACGCCCGCGTCGTGTTCACCGACGTCGAGCGTTCCAACTGGACCTGGGACGACAACCGCCAGCAGTACTACTGGCACCGCTTCTACCACCACCAGCCGGATCTCAACTACGAGAACCCCGAGGTGGCCGACACCATGATCGACCTCGTGCGCTTC
>DASXBZ010000200.1:0-3244 GCA_036491435.1 Acidimicrobiales bacterium | reverse complement strand
GACTCCCAATCACGCGGATGCTGTTCGCTCCGCGGCGGGGTGGTCGGAGGGTGTGGTGCCCGCCCGGTCGAGACGACCGAACCGGTCTCTGCGTCGCGCACCTGCACCTTGCACGCCGTCGTGGACGAGTCGACCCCGACCACGAAGGGCACTATCGAACCCCGAGAAGGAGTTCCGTGACGAGTTGGTCCAATCGCTCATGGCCGTATCCCTGCGAGGCCAGCGCCTCCTCGTCGATCGCCGCGGTCAGGATTTCGTCGAGACCGCCGGAGGGTTTGGTCGGCTCGCTCAGCCGTTCCGCCTGCGCATACGCAAGTGCCTCTTGGATGTCGGGGTCCTCACGGAAACGCGCCGCCTTCTCGGCGAGAATGAGATAGGTCCGCATGCAGCCTCGTGCGAAGTCCCACACCCCGGCTTCATCCTCGGTGCGATAGGGATGAGCATCGAAGTGCCGCATGCCGTCCCACTGGGCGTCCTCGAGGAGCCGAACGACGTAGAAGGCGTCCCGGATCCCCTCCGAGCCGAATCGGAAGTCCTGATCGAACTTACTGATCCGCTGGGCGTTGAGGTCGATGTGGAACAGCTTGCCGTGCCAGAGGGTCTGCGCCACTGCGTGCGAGAAGGAGAGCCCGCTCATGGTCTCGTGTGCGAACTCGGGGTTCAGGCCGACCATCTCGGGCCACTCGAGCTCACCGATGAAGGCGAGCGCGTGTCCCACCGTTGGGAGCAGGAGATCGCCACGCGGCTCGTTCGGCTTGGGCTCGAGGGCGATCCGCACTCCGAGACCTCGTGTCCGGATGTGCTCGCAGCACAGATCAACCGCTTCCTTGTAGCGATCGAGCGCTGCGCGCACGTCCTTCGCCGCGTCCGCCTCGACCCCCTCGCGGCCGCCCCACATGACATGGATCTCCGCGCCCAGCTCTGCGCCGAGCTCCATCGCCTCGCACGTCTTGCGCACGGCGAAGCGGCGGATCGAGGGGTCGTTGGCCGTAAACGCACCCTCCTTGAAGATCGGGCGCCAGAACAGGTTCGTCGTCGCCATCGGCACCTTGAGGCCGGTCTCCTCCAGGGCGTGCCGGAACCGCTTGAGGATCGTCTGGCGCTCGGTTGGCGAGACGCCGGACGGGACCAGGTCGTTGTCGTGGAAGCACACGCCGTATGCACCGATCTCGGCCAGGCTGTGGACGGTATCGACGGGGTCGGGCGCCGCGCGCACGACGTCGCCGAAGGGATCACGCCCCGGGTTCCCCACCGTCCACAGTCCGAAGGTGAAGTGGTGTTCCGGACGAGGCGTAAAGGGATCGATCACGATAACTCCTCTCAATCGTGCCATCGGGGAGCGAAGCACGTCGTCGCCGACGCGCGTCGGCATCGTGTCCGCGTTCGGCGCCATCTTCGCCCGGCGTGGCCAGACCGGGCCGATCCCGCGGAGAACAGGCATGACGGATGGAGAGAATGGGCGTATCATCCGCCTCGGTGGAACGGGAGGATGGCTGTGGGGTGGGCGATGTGACGTGGCGGACGTTCCCGTCGTGACCGATTCCTCTCTCGACGCGCCCGGCGATCCAACAGTGGACAGCCCGGCCGACCTCGGACGGCTGTTGTCCGACACCGCCCAGGAGCGGCAAAGCGCCGCGAAGGCCGAAGCCGAAGAGGAACTGGTGCTCCCCGAGGACCTGCTGCCCGGGACGCGGGAGGAGCGCACCACCTTGCGTCAAGGGTTGCGCACGACCGGCACGTCGACCTTCCTGATCCTGGCGGTCATCGTCGCCCTCGACAACCTCCAGAGCTCGGGCCTGGCCGTCCTCGCCCCCGACATCCGCTCGTCGTTCCATGTCAGCTCGGGCGTCATCGTGTTCGTCGGCGGCATTTCGGGAGCGAGCCTGGTGCTCGGCATCGTGCCCCTGGGGTGGCTGGCCGACCACTTCCGGCGGGGCCCGATCATCGGCATCGCCACCCTGTTCTTCGGCGCCATGGTGTTCCTGTCCGGGCTGGCCACCAACATCTTCTTGTTCTTCTGCGCGCGTTTCGGTGCCGGGATCTCCCAGGCCTCCACCCAGACGGTGCACGGGTCGCTGCTGGCGGACACCTACCCGATCAGCATGCGCGGCCGGATCTACGCCTCCATGGGTGTGGCCACGGGCATCGCCACCGCCTTGAGCCCGATCCTGGTGGGCTCAATCGCATCTGCCGCCGGCGGGCCTAACGGATGGCGATGGGCCTTCTACATCCTCGCCGTCCCCATCGTCGTGGTGGCGGGGATCGCGTTCCGCCTCCGGGAGCCGCCGCGGGGGCAATACGAGAAGATGGACGTGCTGGGCAAAGTGATAGACGACACGCAGCCCGTCCCACCGTCGCTCGAAGCCGCCTTCGCTCGCATCCTCAAGATCCGGACCATGAAGATGTGCCTGATCGCCTTCTCGGCGTTGGGCTTCGGGCTCTTCACCGCGCCACTGCTCGGCAACCTCTTCCTCCAACAGGAGTACGGCCTCAACGCGTTCCGCCGCGGCCTGGTCGGCACGATCGGGTCGCTCGGCGTGCTGGTCGCGCTGCCGTTCGTCGGCCGCTACTACGACCGCCTGTACCGCCGCGATCCCGCGCAGGCCCTGGCACTCATCGGAAAGATAATCCTCCCCGTCGCGGTCCTCATCCCCATCCAGTACTTCATGCCCAACGCGGTCCTATGGGCAGCGTTCTCGGTCGCGGTGATGGTGCTGTTCCTCAGTGCGTTCTCCATGGTGGGACCGGTCCTGATCTCCGTCGCGCCGTACCACCTTCGCGGGCTGACCTTTGCGGTCGGCGCCATCTATCTCTTCTTTTTCGGGGCCACGGGTGGCGCCGTGCTCTCGGCCGGCCTCGACCAGGCCTTCGGGCCGCGTGCCGCGGTGCTGATCGTGATGATTCCCACCACCATCATCGGCGGGTTCATGATCATCCGGGGCAGCCACTACATCCGCAACGATCTCTCGCTGGTCGTCGTGGAACTCCAGGAGGAGCTCGAGGAGAACCGCCGCCAAGCCGCCGACCCGAGCGCCATCCCGGCCCTGCAGCTGAATAACGTCGACTTCAGCTACGGGAACGTCCAGGTGCTCTTCGGCGTCGGGTTCGAAGTGCGCCGGGGAGAGGTCCTGGCTTTGCTAGGCACGAACGGGGCGGGTAAGTCCACGGCGCTCAAGGTGGCGGCCGGGCTTGTCACCTCGGACCGGGGCGTTGTCCGGTTGAACGGGCGCACCATCACGTACGC
>DASXBZ010000199.1:0-6284 GCA_036491435.1 Acidimicrobiales bacterium | reverse complement strand
CCTCGACCGCATCGCTCGCGCTCTGGCACTGATCATTGGGCCAGAAGCGATGATTTCGCTCATCGACGCCGTCGGGCTCGAGGTTCCCGCCGCAAAGAAGACGCTCCTCGACGCCGGACGATGGCTGCTCACCGGTGCGCTGGCCGAAGTGGCTGAAGTGCGTTCTTAGAACCCGCGATGTCAGAGTTCACAACGGAGGCGCTGCGCTGTAGCACCATCTCAAATCAATCGTGACTCAGCGATCTGGAGTACGTCCACGAGCCGGCGTTAGGGGTCAAAGGTGGACTCACATCGCAACCGGGGGTTATGAGACACAGCCATCGATGTCGGTCACATGACTCCCTGACCGGAATAGATCTACTACCGATTGGGTATTGCCGCGTTTGTGGTGGGAGGCGGACTCGCGTCTTCGATCCAATGGAAGGAGGCCTCATGAAGATTCCATTTCGCCTCGCTGGTATTGCCGTCACTGGCGCTGCACTTCTCCTCGGTGTCAGCGGCCCAGCGGGAGCCAAGCCCTCGACTTCTTCTAACTGGCACGTCGGGACGTATAACGCGTCCGGTAAGACGCTGTCGTCCAGCCAAGCTCAGAGTTCGCCGGGCAACCTGGCCGCGTTCAACTTCACCAGTGGTCCCGACATCGCCTCGCTGACAACGGGTCAGGGGTCTCAGTCCGGGCTTCTCGGAAACATCGCGGGCAAGACAGTCACGGCCACGTTCACGATCACCGGCTCCGGCCCGTTCACGTACTTTGGCGAGCCCGACGGTAGCGGAGCGCCTGCCACAGTCCGGCTGTACTTCGAGACCACGAAGGCCGGTGGCTTCAGCGAGACCAATTATTGGTGGTCGAACCCGGCGCACTGCGATCTCGCAACGGGCTCGTGCACTGTGACGACCAGCGTCGTCGGCACCAACTGGAGTGACTATAACGGCCACTTCGGCACGGACACGAACAGCGATGGCTTCCAGGGCGCTGCCGGCTTCGCCAACGCGGCAGGGAACGCGACTGACATCGGGCTGTCCTTCGGGGGCGGCTACTTCTTCGAGAACGGCGTCGGCGCTCCGAACGGTGCGACGTTCACCCTGAACAGCTTCACCGTCAGCTAGTTGTACAGCTAGTCCGTCGGAATAGGGTGCGGGACCACCTCTGCAGCAGACCACGGTAAGTGAGTCCTTGCGGTGAGGATCGTCTGGCCAACAGCCTTTCAACGTCCCATTGCTATGCCAGAAACCCCGGACTGAAGGTTCAGTCGGCGATCTAGCACTAACTCGGCTAGCCCATAACGACGGCACTATGGCTCGGAGGAGTGACACCGAAGGCCGAGGTGTGGCACGGAGCCGGTGTACGGGGATACTTCCGCCCGCCGTCAGGAACAGGGGTTCAGGTTGCGTGCTGCATCAGAGACGTCGTCCGTGGCCGTCCCACTTATGCTCAAGACGTGGGGCTTGAATGGGAGCAAATAAACGTTGACGCAGAAGATCCCGTGACGCTTGGCCGCTGGTGGCAAGAAGCGCTCGGCTGGGTTGTGGTCAACGACGAGCCCGACGAGTTCGAGATACGACAGAGCCAAGGTCGCCTTCCGGGACTTCTGTTCGTTCAGGTGCCAGAGGCCAAGTCGTGCAAGAACCGGCTTCACCTCGACTTCCGGCCAGATGACCAGGATGCCGAGGTCGAGCGGCTTGTTGCTCTTGGAGCGAGGCACACCGATGTGGGCCAAGGCGCCCAATCATGGGTCGTCTTGAGTGACCCTGAAGGTAACGAGTTCTGCGTTCTTCGGTCTCGGCAAGGGAGTCACTGAGCCGGCTATCTGAGTCAGTGGCTCGTGGGTGGGTTGGTCGGTCGAGTTGGTGGGCTTCGGCAGAGAGCACGAGCAGATTGAGGGCCTCCACTGGTCTGAGAGATCGTAGTGACTGAGCCTCAGACAAGGGACACGGAGGCGAGGGGTCGTTTGAGTTGGAGGCGAGCACCAGGCCCTGTGCCGCTTCAGGACGAGCGTCCTATTCAAACGGAGCGGATAACATTCCTAGCGCCCAGAGGCCCGTTCGATCCGCCTTAGGCCCTTAAGGGGTATGCCAAGACAGCCCTGCGAACCACGAATTGCTTGATTCAGTCCGGGTGAAGTAGCTCTTCTCGTCGTCGGGCGAGGAATCGGCGCTCGCTAGCTGTTGTGGCAAGGTCGAGCGCCGCGCGGTAATAGCGGGCCGCCTCGTTTGTTCGTCCCAGTCGCCGCAAGAGATCGGCGCGAGTTGCTGGCAGCAGGTGGTAGCCGGGAAGCGAGTCGGTTGCCGTAAGCGTTTCGACAATCCGGAGCGCTGCCGCAGGCCCTTCGGTCATGGCCACCGCGACCGCCCGGTTCAGTTCGACCACCGGAGATGGCGCTACCTCGGCCAGCCGGTCGTAGAGTTCCACTATCTGGAGCCAATCCGTTTCAACGTGGGTTCGGGCGGACGCGTGACAAGCGACGATTGCGGCCTGAATCTGGTAACGGCCGGCACGCCCTAGTTCGAGCGAAGCCCTCAAAGTCGATACCGCCTCGGCAATGGTCGAAGAGTCCCATCGGCTGCGATCCTGGTCTTCAAGCGCCACCAGGTCACCCGCCTCGTCAACGCGTGCATCACGTCTGGCGTCGTGGAGCAACATCAGCGAGAGCAGACCGGCAGCCTCGCGGTCATCGGGCATCAAACGGACGAGAAGGCGTGTAAGGCGGATCGCTTCGGCACTCAGACTCTGTCGGACGAGGTCCTCTCCGGCGGTGGCCGAATAACCCTCGTTGAACAGCAGATAAAGCACAGCGAGTACGGCGTTCGTTCGGTACGGCAGCAGTTCGGCGGGAGGCACTCGATAGGGGATTGCCGCGTCGCGGATCTTTCCCTTAGCCCGTACGAGGCGCTGGGCCATCGTTGGCTCAGGCACGAGAAACGCCCGCGCTATCTCGGCAGTCGTGAGTCCTGCCAGCGTTCGGAGCGTCAACGCAACCCGAGCCTCCAGCGGCAGCGCCGGGTGGCAACAAGTGAAAATCAATCTCAGCCGGTCGTCAGCCACGGCGCTGACTGCTGCATCATCGACTTCCTCGCGCTTGGTTGGTGGGGGCAGCTCATCACGAGAACTCAGTGCGATCTCCCTCAGCTTTGTGGCTCCCAGTGCCCGGCGACGCATGACATCAGTGGCGCGGTTTCGCGCTACTGACATCAGCCATGCTCCTGGCCGATCAGGCACCCCGTCGCGGCTCCACTTCTGCAGGGCAGACGCGAACGCGTCCTGGGCGCTCTCTTCAGCGAGGTCCCAGTCCCCGGTCGCGCCGATCAATGTGGCGACGATTTGGCTCCAGCTCTCGCGAAATGCAGCACCGACCGCCTCCTCGACACCTCTGTTCACAGCGCACCGTTCATTCGTCCCAAACCGGCCGGACCTCGATCACACCATGCGATGCGAACGGATGGCGCGAGGCGACCTCGAGCGCCTCGTCGAGGTTGGCACACTCAATGATCACGACCCCGCCGATCTGTTCCTTGGTCTCTACGAATGGGCCATCACTGATCAGAGCCTCGCCGTCACGCATTGCCACCGTGGTCGCGTCACTGCTTGGTCGCAAACGGACGCCCTCCAGCATCGCGACGCCATGACGATCTATGTAGTCGACCCACGAAACGTGCTCTGGATCGCTCACGAGCTCGGTCGGACTTCGTCCGTCGGACTCGTCGTCGCAAATAATCAGCAGGTAGCGCACATGTCCTCCGGGCAGTCATTCTTCACGACTAAGCAGGAACACCGGAAACGCCCGCGCGGACGCCGCCTGGAACGCAGTGGCCGCCTCAGACTGCACGATGATCGCCTCACGCGCCTGCGCCTCCAACTCCTCGGCAATGACAGTGAACACCTCAGAGCCCACCTCGACGGTGATTTGAGGGTTCGCTTTCAGATTGTGATACCAAGCCGGGTGCTTTTGCGAGCCACCGTTGGAGGCGATGATCGCCATGCGCCCACCCGGCTGTGGGGAATACACCAACGGCACAATCCGCTCCACGCCGGATCTTGCCCCAACATGGTGGACGAGAATCAGCGACGCGCGCGTCAATTCCCCACTGACCCGCCCATTGTGTGCGCGAAACTCCTCGACGATCTCGGCGTTGAATTCTGCCCGGGTGACCATGACCGCGAGTCACGCCGCGCTGTAGACGAGGCGCACCCGGCCGGCGCCCACCTGTTCGAGGTCGCGCAATTCGAGTCCGTGCCGCTTGGTCATCGTGAACAGTTCGGTGCCTTCCCCTGCGATCAACGGATACACGATGAACCGGAACTCATCGACCAACCCCGCTTCGATGCATTTGCCCGTGATCTCTGCACCACCCATGAGATAGATGTCCTCGCCGGGCTGCTGCTTCAATGCCGCGATCTCGTCGAACTCCCGCAGGAAAGTCGCGGAAGGCCAGGCGGCTGATTCCAGAGTGCGGGACAGCACGTAGTGCGGTATGACTGCCGCAAAGCGAGCCCAGTCGACCTCGGCCGGCGTGGGAACACCAGCCCCCAGCGGATTCGGCTGGTCCGGGGTCTCCAGGATTGATCGCCAATACTGCTCGTAGCCACGGTACATGCGTCCACCGAGTACGCATGCGTCGATCTGCGGGGTGAGACCAAAGTCATCAGACCAGGCGTCAACCCAATCGGCATAACCCGCTGGCCCCTCGGTCTTGCCGTCGAGCGAGATCTTCATCGCCGCAATCATCTTGCGCATTCCACTGCCTCCTGATTTCCAGAACCCGACCCGTTGGCGAGTCCCTCCGTCCAAACCCACTGGCCGAAGTTGGTTCGCCCTACTGACGAACGGGCGCCCTGATATCGACACCAAACCAGAGACTTTCTTGGATTACTTTGCGACGCCTGCCGTGCCTTTAAGTGCGAGGTCGGAAACGGTGCCGCCGCGCGCTTCGATCCCGTGGGTGACAAAGCCTCAATCGGCCGCCGAGCTCGACCGTCCTGGGGGCGAGCGACGGATTGGAGGGAAGAGTGGTGCCGGACACACGCCGCCAGGTCAGATCGCACCAAGCGGCAACTGTTCGAAGCGGCGATCGACCCCCGACGAAAGGCCGATCCGGCGTTCGGGGACGCGACCTGGGGCGAACAGATCCGAAGGGGCACCGGTGCGTTCCGGGACCCAGTTCGGAATGTTCCCTACGCAGCGTCAAGCCAGCTGACGCCGATCATCTGCGCGCCGCCGTGCACGCCAACGACTGCGCCCAAGCTGCCGACCCGAAATGTCCCTTGGGGAAATTGGGGAGCGATGAGTTCGAGAAACTCGTCGATGTCAGGTGCTCCACCGTGCATCACCGCGACGTGCTCAACAGGCCTAGCGGCACACAAGCGTTCATAGAGCATCTGCAGCGCTCTCTTGCGAGTCCGAGCCTTACCAGCTTCATGGACAACGCCACCGGTAAGGTCGATCACCGGCTTTATCGACAGCAATGACCCCACCATCGCCGCAGCGCCCCCAATTCGCCCACCCTTCTTCAGGTTCTCCAACGTGTTCAGGGCTGCAACCACGTGTGTGCGTGCGATGAGGTCATTGACTAGACCCAAGACCGCAGCGATGTCGGCGCCCCCGGCGGCCACTTTGGCAGCTTCGAGCACAAGCGTGCCGAGGCCGCTTGACACTGTCCGGCTGTCGATCACATGAACGGCCATCTTCCCATCGCACGCCGCGGCCGCGGTGAGGGCGGACTGAAAGGTTGTTGACAACTCGCTCGAAATGTTGATGCAAACCACTGCCTGAGCGCCAGCTTCGTTCGCACTTCGAAAGGCCTGCTCAAACGCACCGGGCGACGGGCACGCCGTCTGAGGGAGGTCCTCGACGTTCGCCATTCGTTCGTAGAAGTCCCCGACGCTCAGATCTTTTCGGTCGGTGAATTCTTTGCTTCCAAACCGGATCGTGAGCGGCACGATCTCGATATTGAGCTGGTCGATTTCGTCTTGTTCCAAGTCACAAGAGCTATCGGTGACCACGAAGACACCAGCCATGAGGGCACTCTCCCGTCCACAGTCTGCACCATCTGTTGCCCGAGGTTGCTCGCACCAGGCTTTATAGGGTCTGAATGAATCCTACGAAATGGGCAGCCCCCTCGGCGAACCCTTGGTATCGCGCGGGCGTGGGGAAGCGCGTCCTCCGCCCAATGCGTGCGATGCCACCAGAGGGCGCCCTGAGTCGGGTTTGCCCGCGATGCCTGCTGACACCGATGCGGCGAGCCAGTTCTCGGTCCGTAGACGGAAGCCTTCGACGGCAGATGAAAAG
>DASXBZ010000198.1:0-80015 GCA_036491435.1 Acidimicrobiales bacterium | reverse complement strand
CTCTCGAAGGAGCAGCAGAAGCGGGCGGTCAAGATCTCGGCGTCGATCCTGACGACCGACCCGTTCGAGGAGGCCTGCCAGATCCTCCCGAACGTGAACACGCTGACGCGCAACGCGGCGAACCAGGCCTACGAGCAGGCGGGCGTCGGGCCGGCTGACCTCGACCTCGTGGAACTGCACGACTGCTTCGCCACGGCCGAGCTGGTTCACTACGACAACCTGATGCTCTGCGAAGAAGGCGGCGCGGCCGACTTCTTCAACTCCGGCGCGACGTGGCGCGACGGGACCACGCCGGTCAACGTCTCGGGCGGGTTGGAGTCCAAGGGCCACCCGATCGCGGCCACCGGTATCGCCAACGTCTGGGAGGTGGCCACGCACCTGCGCGGTGAGGCGGGCGACCGCCAGATCGAAGGTGCGAAGGTGGGCCTGGCCCACGTCATCGGCCTGGGGTCGGCGTGTGGCGTGCACATCTTGGAGAAGTCGGCGGCCTGAACCGGACGTGTATATGGGCGACCTGTTGACACTCGTTCGCGTTTGTCAAGACCTTCGCCGTATGCACATCGAACAGGCCGCCCGAAGGGACGCGCCGTGACCACATCCCCCGTCTACGACAGGATCGGGCGGGAGTACACCACGAACCGGCGCGCCGACCCGCGCTGGGAGGCGATCGTCGCGGCGCAGATCGGCGACGCTCGGCGGATCGTGAACATCGGGGCCGGCACAGGGTCCTACGAGCCGCCAGGACGCGAGGTGCTGGCCATCGAACCGTCTGGTGTCATGCTCGAGCAGCGGTCGCCGAATGCGGCGCCGGCGGTGCGAGCTGTCGCAGCCGACCTGCCTCTGACGGCCGGGTGCGCGGATGTCGTCATGGCGATCCTGACCGTGCACCACTGGTCCGACTGGGAGTGCGGCCTGGCCGAGCTGTGCCGGGTGGCCCCCCGACGGATCGTCTTCGCCATCGATTTCGAGGTCCACTCGCAGTTCTGGCTGCTCCAGGAGTACCTCCCCGAAGTCCTGGAGCACACGTTGCAGTGTGCGCCGGAGGCCGGCGTGATCGCGGAGGCGATCGGAGCCACGACGTCGATCGACATGCCCGTCTACCGCGACCTCCGGGACGGTGTGCTCGGCGCCTACTGGTGCCGGCCCGAGCAGTATCTCGACCACCGGGTCCGGGCGAACAACTCGGGGACCGCCCTGGCGCACCCCGAGACGACGGCGTTAGGGATCGCACGCCTGGAGGCCGACCTGGCCAGCGGTGCCTGGTACGAGCGCCATTCCGACCTGCTCGAACGCGAGTCGATCGACATGGGGTACCGGCTGCTCGTCGCGGGCTGACCCGGTGCTCGAGCTCAGACCGATGCAGCTCGGCGATCTCGCCCTGGTCGAATGCTGGCTGGGCGCGCCGCACGTAGCGCGCTGGTTCCTGGCCGGGTCGTCGCTCGAGGAGGAGCTGGCGGACATCCGCCAGAGCCTGAACGGAGACCAGGTGCACATGTTGCTCGTCGTGCACGACGGACAGCCCATCGGCTGGTGTCAGTGGTACCCGTGCGACGTCGACCCAGCGTGGGCCGCCGACATGGGTGCCGAGCCCGACGACGTCGGCGTTGACTACGCCATCGGCGAGCGCACACGTGTCGGCAGTGGCGTCGGGACCGGGCTCATCGCGGCGCTGATCGCGCACGTGCGGGCCGTCCGACCGGACCGCGGCATCGTGGCGGACCCCGAAGCGGAGAACCTGGCCTCGCGGCGCGTGCTCGAGAAGAACGGGTTCGAGCTCGTGGCCATCAAGACGATGCCTTCGGAGCCGAGTGACGCGCCGATGGCCATCTACCGGCTGCCGGCCACCGGCCAAGGGACCGCCATTGTCTGAGGAGACAAAGACCGGCGGTCAGACCGTCTGACCGGATCTGTGATGCGCTGAACCCGTATTCACGAGACAAACCGTTCTCCGCTGGCGCGCTCGTACAAGACGTCTGGCCCTACTAACTCGCAGCCTGGGGAGGCCGCGGGTGATGCCGAGGATCCTCACCCGGGGTCGGTGTACCATTTGACGACCTCAATTCGGGTGAAAGCGCCGTCGCTGACGACGGCAGGGGTGACGGCGCAGTGAAAACGAGATCGAGGGGCCGGAGCGTGGAGCCCTGGCACCTCCTCCGCCTTCACCCGGTGTCCGAGAGCGGCGGGCAGCAAGGTTCACTGCTCCTCCTCCCACGGCCGCGCAAAGTGATTCGCCACGCGCTTCCCGTTGTGCTCGAGGGCGTCGTAGGTCCTCTCGTCCTGTTCTATCTGCTCCTTGTCGTCTCTGGTTTCCGGGGCGCCTTGATCGCAGCGCTCGCGTGGTCGTATCTGGCTCTTGGTCGGCGGCTGTTCAAGGGCGAGCGCGTCTCGATGTTGTTGTTGTTTGGAACCATCCTGATCACGCTGAGGACGGTCATCGCCTTCATCACGGGCAGCGCCTTCGTGTACTTCGCCCAACCGACCGCCGGGACGATCGTGATATCTCTGGCCCTGCTGGTGTCCGCGCTGCTGGGCCGGCCCTTCACACAACGCTTCGCGCACGATTTCTGCCCCATAGACCCGGCAATCATGAGGCGCCCACTCGTGCGTCGGTTCTTCATCCGGATCTCGGTCCTCTGGGCTTCCGTCCTCATGCTCAATGCAGGCCTGGTGTTCTGGTTGCTCATCTCGTCGTCGTTGCGTTCCTTCGTGCTCGAGCGCTCAGCAGTGACCTACGGCCTCACTGCCGTCGCGATCTTCATCTCCATCACCGGTTTCATGGCGATGATGCGTCGGGACGGCATCACCGTGGAATGGACCAGTGCAAAGGCCTCTTCCGCAAACTCGGATACATGAACGGACCCACGCAGGCCGTCCTGCGAAGGCTGACCCAGATCACGCGGCCCCTCGCCATGCGCTCAGCCGGGAGCGAGACATCGAGCACCTCGATCGTCCGTCACGTCGGACGTCGCTCGGGCCGGACCTATGAGACCCCGGTTGTCGCGGTCGAACACGACGACGGGTTCCTCATTGCCCTGCCCTATGGCGATCGCACCGATTGGCTGAAGAACGTTGTCGCAGACGGAGCGGCGTCCGTGGTGATCCATGGGCGAACGTTCCGGGTCGATCAGCCGCAAGTGATCTCCATGGCCGAGGCGACCGGGTACTTCGAACCCAAGGAGCAGAAACTGCACCGGCGCTTTGCCATCGCATCCTGTCTCCGGGTCCATCGCACCGCGGCGTAGCCGCAGACGTGCTCACCGGCCGGGGACCCCGAACAAGCCCTAAGCGCTCCGCTCCGCCAGCGGGACCGGCCGGGCCAGGCTCCAGCTGAACGTGTCCTCGATGTCCGCCAGCTCGAGCCGCGTCGCCAGGTCCTCGACCGTCGGCCCCACCCGGTCGGCCACGGACTGGAGCAGCGCGCCGTCGAAGCCCCACAACGACACCGCGTTCCCGCCCAAGATCGGGCGCAACTCCTCCTCGGGGATCCCGCCGAAGATGTAGCGCAGCGTCTCGCGGTGCACCGGCGCGGCGCCCTCGAGGTGGGGGTAGTCGGCGCCCCACATGAGCTTGTCGATCCCGATCTCGTGGCGCATCTCCGCCTCGTAGCGCTTCATCAGCGAACCACCGAGCCAGACGTGCTTCTCGAAGTACTCGGACGGCCGCATCTTGAGGTACGAGCGCACCGGCGCGCCCCCGTGCGTGTCGAAGAACGACTCCATGTCCCGGATCAGCGAGGGCAGCCACTGCACGCCGTTCTCGGTCACGACCACGCGGAGATTCGGGTGGCGGTCGAAGACGCCGCCGAAGATCATGAACCACAGCGGGCGACGCGTGAAGACGAAAACCTCGTAGAGCCCGAGCATCCCCCCGTGCTCCTTGTCATAGAGGAACTTGCTGTCGGTGGCCGAACCTGACGCCCCGGTGTGGAGGGTGACGACCATCTCGTTGTCCTCGCACGCGCTCCAGAACGGCTCGTAGTAGTCGTCGGCGTACCCCGGCAGCCGAGACGTGACCGACATCGCCGGCAGCATCACGCCGCCGGAGATCCCCTGCGCACGTGCCCACCCCACCTCCGACACCGCACGGTCCATGTCGTGGAAGTCGATCGGCATGCAGCCGGCCCGGCGCCCGGGCGCGGCGGCACAGAAGTCGGCCAGCCAGCGCAGGTAGCCGTGCAAGGCGGGCCAGACCACCTCGAGGCCCTTGTCGCTCACCGCCCCGAGATACATGGCCGGGGACAACCCGCCCGCCAAGATTGGCCCGGGCAGCGTCACCTCGGCGTGGATCCCCTGCTCCTCGAGCACTTTGAGCCTGCGGCCGTCACCGTCGCCGGCCACGACCCACCCTTCGTCGTAGTGCGCCAGCCAGCCCGCGGCGGCCTCGGTGTCGACGCCCATGCCGGCCAGGCGCCGCGCCGCCGTCGCCCGCACCGGGTCGGGGTCGTCGATATGACCCGGGTCGAACCCGCCGAACATCGAGATGGCGGTCGCCGACATGTCGCCGAAGGCTGCGACGGCCTCACGTTCGGCCGGGTCCACGTAGGAGAGAAACTCGTCGAGGCTGTCGGGCGAAGCGTGCGTGTCGGCGGAGACGACGACGTAGTTGCGCCCCCGCATCGATCTGTCCCCCGAGCCCGCCGCCTCGGTCATGCCGTCATCCATGGCGGCCGTCTCCCTTCACCAGAGTCCCTGGTTGGTGCCCGCAGACTACCGCCGGTCCAACGGACACAGCAGAGGGCGCCGGCCAGGTAATTTGGCGCCGACCATGCACACCTCGTCCACCCTCGTCCTCGTCTTGGCCGTCTTCGGGGCCAGCCTCGTCGAGATGGTGGAGGCGCTGACTCTGGTCGTCGCCGCCGGCGTCAGCCGCGGCTGGCGTTCCGCTCTCGAGGGCGCCGTGGCCGCCCTCCTCGTGCTGGGCGTCCTCGTCGTGGCCGTCGGCGTCCCCCTCATCCGCTACCTGCCGATCGATGCGCTGCGTGTCGTCGTCGGGGCACTTCTGTTGGTGCTCGGCCTCAACTGGTTGCGCAAGGCCATCCTGCGTTCGAGTGGCCACAAGGCCATGCACGACGAGGACGCGATCTATGCCGAGACGGTGGCCGAGCTCAGCGAGGACGGCGGCACCGGCACGGGTCGCGCTTCCAAGGGCCGCGATCCCGTCGGATTCGCCGTCGCCTTCAAGGGGGTGTTCCTCGAGGGGACCGAAGTGGTGCTGATCGTCATCAGCCTGGGTGCGGCCCAACACCGGCTCGGCCTCGCGGCACTCGCGGCGGCGGCCGCCCTCGTCGTGGTGGGGATCGCCGGCATCATCGTCTCGCGCCAGCTGTCGGAGGTTCCCGAGAACACGATCAAGACGGCCGTCGGCATCATGTTGAGCAGCTTCGGGGTCTTCTGGGTCGGCGAGGGCGCGGGCATCCACTGGCCGGGTTCCGACCTGGCCATCCCCGTGCTGGTCGGCTTCTGGCTCGCGGTGTACTTCGGGTACACGGCGTTGCTGCGGGCACTGTTGCCGGCACCGGCGGGTGCCGTGACCGAAGAGACGGCGGCCACCTGATGGGTGCCATGGCTCGAGCGGCGCGTTGGTTCGGACACTTCCTGTGGGATTTCATCGTCGGCGATACGCCGGAGCTGGCCCTGGCGACCGGGGTCATCGTGGCGTTCGCCTTCCTGCTCGCCGGCAGCGAATGGCTCGGGGCGATCCTGCTGCCACTGCTGGCGGCCGGGTTCCTGCTGGCCAGCACGCTGCGGGGCCGCAAGCGGGCACCGAGCCGCTCGGCGCGGCCCTGACCCTCGGCAGTGCCCGTTCAATAAGGTAAGGAGCGGAGGGGGGAAGGCACGAGATCGGGGGCAGGATGACGAGCACGGCGGGTTTGAGCGTCGACGAGGCAGGCAGGGTCTTCGTCGACCCCACGGCCTACGCACACGAAGAGCGCTTCCACGAGGCCACCACCCTCTTGCGGCGTGAGTCGCCGGTGCATTGGGTCGAGGAGCCCGGGTACCGCCCGTTCTGGGCGATCACGCGTCACGCCGACGTGATGGACGTGGAACGGGACAACACGCTCTTCTTGAGCGCGCCACGGCCGCTCCTGGCGACCGAGGCAGCCGAGGCGCTGGCCATCGAGAAGGGCCAGGTGCTGCGCACGCTCATCCACCTGGACGAGCCGGACCACAAGGCGTACCGGGCCGTCGCGGCGGCATGGTTCCAGCCCAACGCTCTGAAGCGGCTGGAAGACCGCATGAAGGAGCTGGCGGTCCGCTTCGTGGACCACATGGCCGAGTTGGGCACCGAGTGCGACTTCGTGCGTGACGTTGCGGTGCACTACCCGCTCTACGTCATCCTCTCGCTGCTCGGCCTGCCCGAGAGCGACTTCGACCGCATGCTCATGCTGACACAGCAGCTCTTCGGCGGCGACGACGAGGACCTGCGCCGTTCGACGGATCTGGAAGAGCAGTTCACGGTCCTGCTCGACTTCTTCAACTACTTCACCGAGCTCACCGCCTCGCGCCGCGCCACGCCGACCGAGGATCTGGCCTCCGTGCTCGCCAACGCAAAGATCGACGGGGAGTACGTGCCCGATATGGACCTGGCGTCGTACTACGTGATCATCGCGACGGCGGGCCACGACACCACCAGCTCGACGATGGCGGGAGGGCTGCATGCGCTGCTCCGGCACCCAGACGAACTGGCCCGGCTGCAGTCCGACCTCGACCTGTTGCCGACCGCCGTCGAGGAGATGATCCGCTGGGTCACCCCCGTGAAGGAGTTCATGCGCACTGCCGCCCGGGACGCGGTCGTCGACGTCACCGAGATCGCCGAAGGGCAGTCGCTCTACTTGGCCTACCTCTCCGCCAACCGCGACGAGACCGTCTTCGACGACCCCTTCCGTTTCGACGTGGGCCGTCAGCCGAACAAGCACCTCGCGTTCGGGTTCGGACCGCATTTCTGCCTGGGGGCGCAGCTGGCCCGGCTGGAGACCCGGGCGCTCTTCGCGGAGCTCCTGCCCCGCTTGGAAACCATCGAACTCGCGGGCACTCCGACCTCGTCCGCGACGGTTTTCGTGGGCGGCCTCAAGACGCTGCCGATCCGTTACCGCGTGCGCACCTAGCGCCGTCCGAGGGGTTGTGCCGGAACGCTTCCGTGAGGGGCCTGGGGTTCGCGCCTGTCATGGCGCTGGTCAGAAGCCTGGATCGGGCGACCTGACCGAAATCCTAGGATCACGCCGTGAGACCGAGGCGGTTGCGGCGCGTCGGCGTTCCCCAACCGATCGCCGCCACGTTTGCGTGCAGCACGGCCAATTACGCGTCAGCCTTCGCGTTGACGACCGACGCCGCCGCGACGAGCACGCCGCTGGAGTGGGCAAGGGCGGTGTTCGAGGGCGCGCCGGCCGCCGTGCGCTGGTGTCTTGTCTTCGGGTGGACGCGGGTGCTCAGGCTCAAGCTCGAGCCCCGAAACGCTGACGGTCACGTCCTCGGCTGGTCGGTCGCCGACAGCGACCTCGTGGTGGGGAGCACGGAGTTGCACGCGGCGTCACCATTTCTGCGCGCGCGCAACATCGTCATGGTCGATGAGGCGACGGTCACCTGGGTGACCCTCGTCCACTACTCCAACGCCGCGGCTCGTCCTTTGTGGGCAATGGCCCGGCCGATCCACCACCTCACGATCCGCTCCCTTCTGGCGAGGGCGGCGCGGGCGCTGACGGAGGCGGCGTCGCCGTCGGAGAGCGCCGCCTGAATGGCGCCGGCGGCAAACCCCGGGGCAGGCTGAGGGCTCGGCCTAGGACAGGCACGGATCGGGCATCATGTGAGCTCGACGTCGGGGAGGAGACACGTCATGGGACAGCAGGTGCGCGGCGTCGTCGCCACGGCGAAGGGCGCTCCCGTCACCGTGGAGACGATCGTGGTGCCCGACCCCGGACCGGGCGAGGCGGTGGTCGCCATCAAGGCCTGCGGCGTCTGCCACACCGATCTCCACTATCGAGAGGGCGGCATCAACGACGACTTTCCCTTCCTCTTGGGCCACGAGGCCGCGGGCGTGGTCGAGGCGGTCGGCCCGGACGTGCGTGACCTCGCCCCCGGCGACTTCGTCGTCCTGAACTGGCGCGCGGTCTGCGGTGAATGCCGCGCGTGCCGGCGGGGACGACCCTGGTACTGCTTCGCCACCCACAACGCGACCCAGAAGATGACGCTCGCCGACGGCACCCCGCTCTCCCCCGCCTTGGGCATCGGCGCGTTCGCCGACAAGACGCTCGTCGCCGCCGGCCAGTGCACGAAGGTGAACCCGTCGGCCCGGCCCGAGGCCGTGGGCCTCCTCGGGTGCGGTGTGATGGCGGGCCTCGGCGCCGCGATGTTCACCGGCAACGTGGGGCTCGGCGACAGCGTGGCCGTTTTCGGCTGCGGCGGTGTCGGGTGTGCCGCCGTCGCCGGGGCGAAACTCGCCGGGGCGGCCGTCATCGTCGGTGTCGACCTCGACCCCCGCAAGCTCGAGCTCGCCAAGGAGTTCGGCGCGACAGACACGGTCGATGCGGGCAGCTCGGATCCGGTCGAAGCCATCAAAGCGCTGACGGACGGCAACGGGGCCGACGTGTGCATCGAGGCCGTCGGCAACCCCAAGGTGATGGAGCAGGCGTTCATGGCCCGTGACTTGGCGGGGACGCTGGTCCAGGTCGGTGTGCCGACGCCCGACATGCGCATCGACCTTCCCATGATCGAGTTCTTCGGCCGGGGCGGTGCGCTGAAGCCGAGTTGGTACGGCGACTGCCTCCCGTCCCGGGACTTCCCGATGCTGGTCGAGCTGTATCTCGACGGTCGTCTGGACCTCGATCGCTTCGTCAGCGAGACGATCGGCATCGGCGACGTGGAGGCGGCGTTCGGCCGCATGGAGCGCGGCGAGGTGCTGCGGTCCGTCGTCGTCGTGTGAGCCTCCCGCTCGCACCCTTCGGGCCGCGCCGCGGCACCCGTGGCATGGTCGCGGCGGCGGACCAGTTGGCCGCCGTGGCGGGCATCGGCGTGCTGGCGGACGGTGGCTCGGCAGCCGACGCCGCCGTGGCCACGGGCACCGCCATGGCCGTGGTCGGACCGCATCTCTGCGGCCTCGGCGGCGACGTCCTGGCGATGGTCGCCCCACCGGGTCGACCGCCCGAAGCGCTGCTCGGGGTGGGCCGGGCCGGCTCCGGGTCCGACGCGGCGCGCATGCGGGCCGAAGGCCTGGCGACGATGCCGTTGCGCCGCGACATCCGCAGCGTCCAGGTGCCGGGCGCGGTGGACGGCTGGCTGGCCCTGCACGAACGCTACGGCCGCCTGCCGCTCGAACGGGTGCTGGCGCCGGCGATCGAACTGGCCGAGGACGGCTTCGCCGCCTCGATCATGTTGGCCTTCGCCACGCATCTCGTACACGACGTGCCGGGAGCGGGCGAGCTGTGCCCCGACGGGCCGCTCGAGGTGGGCAGCATCGTGCGCCTCCCCGGCATCGCCCGCACGCTGCGCGCGATCGCGCGCGACGGGCGCTCCGGCTTCTACGGCGCCGAGTTCGGACGCGGTTTGCTCGAGCTGGGGGCCGGCCACTTCGCACCGGACGACCTGGCCGCGAGCGCCGCGCAGTGGTGCGCGCCGTTGCGACTTCCCGCGTGGGGCCATCAGCTGTGGACGGTGCCGCCGCCCTCCCAGGGTTACCTGACGCTGGCCGGCGCGGCCGTGGCGGAACGGTTGGGTCTCGGCGCGGATGCCGCCTCGGCCGAGTGGGCGCACCTGCTGGTCGAAGCGTGGCGTGCGGTCGGGCACGACCGGCCCGACGTACTCTACGACGGGGCGGACGGGGAAGCGCTCTTGGACGAGGCGCGCCTCGACCGGGCGGCGGCGCGGGTGTCCGCCGAGTCCGCCGCGCCGTCCGACGTGGTGGGCGCCGCCGGGGACGGCGCGCCCGGTGTCGCCCGGATCGGTGATGGCGACACGACGCACTTGTGTGCCTGCGACGCCGACGGGCTCGGCGTGTCGCTGACACAGTCCAACGCGCTCGACTTCGGCTCGCATCTCGTAGAACCGACGACCGGTGTGTTCCTGCACAACCGCGGCGTCGGGTTTTCGCTCGTCGAAGGGCACCCGGCCGAGGTCCGCGCCGGCGTGCGGCCTCCGCACACCCTCTCCCCCATGCTCGTGACGGGCGCTCACGGCGAGCTCACGCATCTGGTGGGCGCCATGGGCGGCGATGCCCAGCCCCAGATCATCAGCCAGCTGCTGGCCCGGCTCCTGCGCAGCGGCGAAGACCCGGCCCGCGCCATCAGCGCGCCGCGGCTGGCGCTCGACGCGCGGTCGCCCGGCCCATTCCGGCTGTGGTGGGGCGACGACCTGACCGTGCTGGTCGAGGCGGACGCGCCCACGGCGTGGTTCGAAGGGCTCTCGGCGCGCGGACACCGGACCCAGGCCATCAGCGCGTTCGACCCCGTGGCCGTCGGCTGTGCCCAGATCATCGCCGTCGAGCGACAGGCGGGCGGCGAACGCGGCTTGGTGGCCGCGTCCGACCCGCGCAGCCCCGAGGGTGCGGCGGTGGGACGGTGACCGTGGAGGCGGGCGCGGGTGCTCGCCGCGCCGGGTTGCCGTTACGCGTCGCGTCGTTGGCCAAGCAGATCCCCCACCCCGAGTCGATGCAGATCGAGGACGGTCGCCTCGTCCGCAGCGGCGTCGAGCTCGAGATGAACGCGTACTGCCGGCGCGCCGTGGCCGAGGGGGTCACGCTGGCGGCCGAGACGGGCGGGTCGTGCACCGTCGTCACGCTCGGGCCGCCGAGCGCTGAGGACGTGCTGCGCGAGGCGATCGCGTGGGGGGCCGACTCGGGCCTCCATCTCTGTGACCCGGCCTTCGCCGGCTCCGACACCCTGGCCACGGCGCGGGCGTTGGCCGCCGCTGTGCAGATGAGCGGTCCCTACGACCTCGTGCTGCTGGGTCTCAACTCGCTCGACGGCGAGACCGGCCAGGTCGGTCCCGAGCTGGCGGAGCTGCTCGACCTGCCCTTCGCCAGCGGGGTGCGGCGGCTCGAGGATCTCGGTGACCGGCTCCGGCTCCAGCTCGAACAGGACGACGGCATGCAGGACATCGAGATCAGCCTGCCGGCCGTCCTCTCGGTGGCGGAACGCCTGTGCGACCCGTGCAAGGTGGACCCGGACGGGCGGGCCGCCGTGCCCGCCGCCCGCATGGCGCGCGTGAGCGCGGCGGAACTCGGCCCGGGCCCGTGGGGGGACGCCGGCAGCCCGACGGTCGTCGGCGAGGTCCACCCGATGGAGCACGACCGGGCCTGCGTCGTGCTGGAAGGGCCAGTTGCCGAACAGGTCGAGGAGGCCGTCCGCCTCCTGGAGGCACGCGGGGCGCTCGGCGCAGGGAGCGGCGCGGCGGCGTCCGGGCCGGCGGTCGAGCGGATCCCTCCGGACGAAGCGCGGGCGCGCCGCATCGCGGTCCTCGACGAGCCGGGACGCAGCGAAGTGGCGGTCGAGCTGGTGGCGGCGGCGGCACGCCTCGGAGACGAGGCGGGAGCCGTGGTGCAGCTCCTGCGTCCAACGCTCGAGAGACCCGGAGACGACGGCGCCGCGCCCTCGGCACCCGCCGGGACCGACGCCGTCATCGTGCTGCACGGGTCAACCGTGCCCGAAGACGTCGCCGACGCGGTCACGGCCTACGTCAGGGAGGAGTCCCCGTGGGCACTCCTCGTGCCGAGCACTGCCTTCGGGCGCGAGGTCGCCGCCCGCGCCGCGGCCGCCACCGGGTCCGGCCTGGTCGGCGACGCGGTCAGCCTGGACGTGCAGGACGACGCGCTGGTGGCGGGCAAGCCCGCGTTCGCCGGTGCCCTCGTGGCCGACATCACCAGCCGAACGCCGACGCAGATGGTGACCGTACGGCCGGGCGTCCTGCCGCCCGTCGGGGGCGCAACGACACGCACGGCGCCCGTCACGCCGCCCACGTTTCGTCCCGTCGGCACGCGTGGGCGCGTGCGGATCCTGGGGGCGCGGCGCAACGACGACGTGGAGACGCTGGCCCGGGCCCGGACCGTGATCGGCGTGGGCACCGGTGTGGCGCCCGACGAATACGAGGAGCTCAGCCCGCTCGCAGCGATCTTGGGCGCCGAGTTGGCGGCGACCCGCAAGGTCACCGACAGGGGTTGGGCCCCCCGGGCGCGGCAGGTCGGCATCACCGGCCGCTCGATCGCGCCGCGCCTCTACGTGGCGCTCGGGCTCAGCGGGAAGTTCAACCACATGGTGGGTGTCCGTGCGGCGGGCACGATCCTCGCGGTCAACGCCGACCGCGGCGCGCCGGTCTTCGAGCACTGCGACGTCGGGATCGTGGGCGACTGGCACGAGGTGGTTCCGGCGTTGGCGCAGGCCCTCGCCGGTCGCCGGCAAACCCGGCACGGCGCGCCGGTCAGCTGACCGGGCCCACCCCGGCGGCGGCCCGGACGGTCGCCACGACCTCGTCGTTGGAGGCCCCGGGGCCGAGCACCGCCGCCACGCCGTGGTCAAGCAGGGTGGCGACGTCGTCGGGGGGCACGATGCCGCCGATCACGACGGGCGTGTCGAGGCCCGCGGCACGCAACGCGTCCACGACGGCGGGGGCGAGCGTGAGGTGCGCCCCGTTGTGCATGGAGACGCCCACCACGTCGACGTCCTCTTGTGTGGTCATCGCCGCGATGGTCTCGGGCGACTGCCGCAGACCCGCGTAGACCACCTCGAAGCCGGCGTCACGGAGGATGCGGGCGACGACGCGCAGGCCGCGGTCGTGACCGTCCAGGCCCACCTTGGCCATGAGCACTCGCAGCGGCCGACCGCCGCGCTCGGATGCCACGTTCAGGCGACCTGGCGCTCCACGTAGGTGCCGAACACCGTCTCGAGGGCGTGCATGGCCTCGCCCACGGTCACCATGTGGCCGGCGGCCTCGATGAGCGCGGGCATGAGGTTCACGGACGGCTCGGCGGCATCGGCGGCAATGCGGGCCAGGGACCGCCGCACCGCATCGTCGTCGCGCTCCTGCTTGATGGCAGCCAAACGCGCCAGCTGATCGGTCTCGACGGCGGGGTCGATGGTGAGGGTGTTCGGCGCCGTGCCCTCCTCCTCGACGTACGCGTTCACGCCGACGAGCTTCCACTCGTCCCGGGCGACCTTGGATTGGAACGCGTAGGCGGCATCGGCGATCTCGGAGACGAACCAGCCGTCGTCGACGCAGGCGATCACCCCGTCGAGGACGGAGCCCGCGCCCTCTTCGAGCAGATGCGCGAACACCTCCTCGGCCTGCCGCTCCAGCTCGTCGGTCAACTCCTCGATGAACCAGGAACCTCCGAGCGGGTCCGCCACGTGCACGACGCCCGACTCCTCGGCGATGACCTGTTGGGTGCGCAGGGCCAACCGGGCCGCATGCTCGGTGGGCAGGGCCAGGGCCTCGTCGAAGGAATCAGTGTGCAGGCTCTGCGTGCCGCCGAGGACTCCAGCCATCGCCTCGATGGCGACGCGGATGAGGTTGACCTCGGGTTGCTGGGCCGTCAGCGACACGCCGGCGGTCTGGGTGTGGAAGCGCAGCTGCAGCGAACGATCCTTGGCGGCGCCGTAGCGATCGCGCATCCACCGGGCCCAGATGCGCCGGGCCGCGCGGTACTTCGCGATCTCCTCGAAGAAATCGATGTGCGCATTGAAGAAGAAGCTGAGGCGCGGTGCGAACTCGTCGACGTCGGAGCCGGCAGCGACCGCGGCCTCGACGTAGGCGAAACCGTTGGCCAAGGTGAAGGCGAGCTCCTGGGCGGCCGTCGAGCCCGCCTCGCGGATGTGGTAGCCCGACACCGAGACGGGGTGCCAGCGCGGCAGCTCGGCCGCGGCGAAGCGGACGACGTCGGTGACCAGTCGGACCGAAGGCCGTGGCGGGAAGACGTACTCCTTCTGGGCCTGGTACTCCTTCAAGATGTCGTTCTGGATCGTCCCACTGAGCGCGGAGCGTGCGACGCCAGTCTTGTCGGCCACCATGACGTACATGGCCAGGATCGGTGCCGCGGGCGAGTTAATCGTCATCGACGTGGAGACGGCGCCGAGATCGATGTCCGCGAAGAGGGTCTCCATGTCGTCGAGCGTGTCCACGGCGACGCCCGCCCTCCCCACCTCGCCCTTGGCCCACGGGTCGTCCGAGTCGCGGCCGAGCAAGGTCGGCATGTCGAAGGCGGTCGAGAGCCCGTCACCGCCGGCGCGCAGCAGCTCCTTGAAGCGGCCGTTGGTGTCGGCGGCGGACCCGAACCCGGCGAACTGGCGCATGGTCCACAAACGGGAGCGGTACATGGATGCGTACGGGCCCCGCGTGTAGGGGAACTGGCCGGGAAGCTCGGCGTCCGCGGGGCCGTACACCGGGTCCAGGGGTATGCCCGACATGGTCTCGAAGCGCGCTCCCCGCATGGGAGAACGGTCGAACTCGGCCTGCCAGTTGTCTCGATCGGCCACCGGCCAATCCTACTTTGACGCCCGCGACACCCTCTAGCTAGACAGCGAGGGCTCCTCGGATGATGCGCAGATCGGGCGTCGGATTGACGTTGGCGGCCAACAGCTTGTCGAAGGAGGCCGCAGAGACCGGTCGGGCGAAGTAGAAGCCCTGCGCCACGTCGCAGCCCAGGTTCCTCAGCTCTTCGAGCTGCGCCACCGTCTCGACGCCCTCGACCACGGTCGTCGACCCGATGGCCTGCGAGAGCGCGACGACGGCCGAGACGATGGCCGACTTGACCTGGTCGCGGTCGATGTCACGCACAAAGCTCTGGTCGATCTTGACGACGTCGATCGGGAAGCGGGCCAGGTAGCCGAGCGAGGAGTGGCCGGTGCCGAAGTCGTCGATGGCAACCCGCACCCCGAGGTGCTGCAGCCGGTTCAGGACCGTCGAAGTCAGCTCCACGTCGTCCATGGCCAAGCTCTCGGTGATCTCGAGACACATCTGGGCCGGGTCGACCGCCGTGGCCTGGATGACACTCGCGATCTCCTCGACGAGACCGTCCTGCTGGAACTGGCGAGCCGAGAGGTTCACTCCGACCTGGAGCGCCAGCCCGTGCTCCTCCTGCCACGCCTTGGCCTGCAGGCACGCCTGTTCGAAGACGGCACGGCCGATCGGCAGGATCGTGCCGTTGTCCTCGGCCAACTTGATGAACTGCGCCGGCAGCAGGAGGCCGTGCTCGGGGTGGTTCCAGCGGACGAGAGCCTCCGCGCCGATGATCCGGCGATCCGCCAACGAGACCAAGGGCTGGTAGAGGACCTCGATCTCGTCACGCTCGACCGCGTGGTGCAGGGCTGTGTCGAGGTCGAGCTGACCGACGGACCGGCCGCCCATGATGTCGGGATCGAAGATGGCGTACTGGCCGCCTCTTCCACGCTCCTTGGCCCGGTACATGGCGACATCGGCATCGTGGAGCAGGTCGTCACGGGACTTGCCGTAGTCGCTGAGGGCGACGCCGATGCTCAACGAGGCCACAAGCTCGTGACCACCACTGAGGGTGACGGGATCGCGGAGGGAGTCGAGCAACGCGTCGACCACCACGACGGCATCGTCGCGCGTATAGATGCCTTCGAGCAGGATCACGAACTCGTCACCCCCGAAGCGCGACAGGGTGTCGCCGGCGCGCACCGCCCGGCGCAGGCGTTCCCCGATGACGCGCAGGAGCTCGTCGCCCACCTGGTGACCGAGGTTGTCGTTGACGAGCTTGAAGCGGTCGACGTCACAGAAGAGCACCGCGACCTGGCTGCCGGCACGGTCCGCCTGGAGCAGCGCGTGGTCGAGGTGGTCCAGCAACAGCCGCCGGTTCGCCAGCCCCGTGAGTGCGTCCTGGAACGCGTGGCGGGCCAGTTGTTCCTCGAACGCCTTGCGCTCCGACGTGTCGCGGAAGACGATCACCGCACCCGGTGACCGGCCACCCACGACCGGTGAGGCAGTGACGGTGACCGGGAAGTGCGATCCGTCGAGGCGGTCGAACCTGGTCTCGTGGATGGTGACATTGCGCCCCAGCGACATGGCGCGCTGGGCCGGGTCGAGCAAGAAGCGCGGCGTCTCCTCCGCCGGCATCAGGGGTCCTTCGTTTCCCGAGCGCGGGCCGAGGGTGTACCAGCCGAGCATGCTGGCGCCGGCAGGGTTCATGAACGTGATCTCGCCGCCTTCGCTGATGGCGCACACGCCCTCGCCGAGGCTGCTCGTAATGGTGGACAGGTGCTCGCGCTGGCGCTGCACCTCGCTGTAGAGGTGCGCGTTCGACAGGGCGACGGACCCGACCGAGGCGAGCGCGTCGAGAAGGGCACGGTCGGCCGGGTCGAAGGGCTCGGTGCGGCTGCGACCGGACACGCCCAGCCAGACGGTCCGGTTGTCGAGCGACATCGGCGCCCACATCCCGTCGCCTTCGGGCTGCGTGGTCGTCAGCGTCACCTCCGGTGAACGGAGCAGCGTGCCGACGGCGGCCAACACGGCGTCCTTCGTCTCCTCGGTGCCCATCGACCGGTTGACGTCGAGCGTCGCCTCGAAGAGGCCGCGCAGGCGGGCCCGGTCGTGGAGCGCGTAGAACTGGCCGGCCCCGAGGTAGCGCACGATCAGCAATGGAAGGACGGCGACCGGCAGGTACGCAGGGTCGCGGTCGAGCAGCAGCGCGGTCGGGACGGCGATGCAGATGCCGCCCGCGACGACCAGGAGCTTGCTCCTCAGGCCACCGAACACGTTGCGTCGCCACGGCGCGCCCAGCGTCACCATGATGGAGGCCATGGCGACGTTGTTCACCACGAAGTAGCAGGCGGCGCCCGCAAGGGCCGCCACGACGCCGGCGTAGCCCACGTGGTGCTCCGGCGTCCCCTCCAGGGCGGTGAAGACGGCGGCGGACACTCCGACCGAGGTGATCACCTGCCCGCAGTTGAAGATCGACTTGGCGAGCGGGCGTCGCTTGATGGCCTGGGCGGCGCACGTGACGAACGCGAACACCAGGACCGTCATCGCCGGTGACACGAGCAGGATCAGCAGGACGAAGAACCCCTCGTCGAAGTCGATCCCGTCGGATTCGCCGTCGAAGTAGAGCGTCAGGGGCCAGATCCAGGTCGCCGCGAGCAGCGCGCCGAACACCGCGGCATACACCACGTCCATGCCGTCCGGCGGGCCGGCGTTCGCCATGGACACCAACGACAGCGCCAGCGTGACCAGGCCGCCGATGGCCCAGAGCGCGACCAACACCCTCGAGGACCTCGGAAGATTCACGTAATTCTCTGCTCCGCCCTTATTCGGGTTGACATTCCAGATCAGTTCCAGGTCGAGCCGTTCCAGTGGGACCCGTTCCAGGCCGAGCCGTTCCAGGCCGAGCCGTTCCACGTCGAGCCGTTCCACGTCGAGCCGTTCCACGTCGAGCCGTTCCAGGCCGAGCCGTTCCACGTCGAGCCGTTCCAGGTGGAGCCGTTCCAATGGGACCCGTTCCAGGTCGAGCCATTCCAGTGGGAGCCGTTCCAGTGGGAGCCGGTCCAGTTGTCGGGGTTCCACGACGACATGGCACCCGCGGCCTCGAGATCGACCATCTGTCCGAGCTGCGTGATGACCGTGGGTACGGGCTGGTTCAGCGTCATCGGCACCGAGCTCACTGCGGCGGTGGCGTTCAGGATTCCGTGGCCATCGACGAACGGGTTCCCGACGGGCCCTGGCACCGTCGTCCCGAGCAACGTCCCCTTGACGGTGTTCGGCGTGTAGGACGGGTCGGCGGAAAGCAGGAGGGCCGCGGCGCCGCTCGTGATGGCGGCGCTGAACGAGGTGCCGGATCCGACGAAGTTGGTGCTGCCCACGCGGGCAGACGGGTTCTGGGCGTCGATGGTCGAGCCGGGGTCGCGGAGGCTCACCACGGAGCGACCGGAAGTCACGAGATCCGGCTTGAACCAGCCGTCGGGGTTGGTCGGGCCGACGCTGCTGAACGTCGTCATCGTGTCGTTCGCCGGGTTCGACTTCCCACCGTCGTCGACGGCGCCGACCGTGATGACCAGCGGGTCGTCTCCCGGCGACAGGATGGTCCCGTTGCCCGGGCCCGAGTTGCCCGCCGAGGTGACGACGGTGATTCCGGACTCCCATGCCTTCTCCACGGCCTGGTCGAGCGGGTCGGCCACGGTCGACTCGATCGGCAAGTAGCCGAGCGACATGTTCAGGACGCTGATGTTGTCCGTGCTGCCGTTGGCGATCGTCCACCCGACGCCCCCGATGATGGTGGCCAGGTCGGTCTGCCCGCTTGCGCCCGCAACCTTCACCGACACCAAGCCCGCGCCGGGGGCCTCACCGGTGTACGCGCCGTTGGAGGAGGCGCCGTTGCCCGCGATCAGCCCGGCGACGAAGGTGCCGTGGCCGTAGCTGTCCTGCCACGGATTGTTGCCGCCCGACAGGTCGACGCCATCGACCATCCGGCCGGAGAAGTCGGGGAGCGCCTGGATGCCGGTGTCCAGAACTGCCACGTTGACACCGGCGCCCGTGTCACCGTGCGCCCACAGCTGGTCGGCGCCGCTCTGATCAGCGAAGGCGTCGGAGGGGCCGTGGCCCGACGGGCCGTCGGAACCCTGCACATTCACTGTGATGTCGGGAGTCACCACGATGCCGGGGACGGCCTCGAGGAGCGTGACCTCGAAGGAGTTCAGCTGTGCGGTGACGGCGTTGATGAACGGGAATGTGGTCCCGACGCTCGCACCGACGCCGGCGACCGCATTGAGGACGGTCCCGAGGGCGCCCGACGGCGCCGAGACGATGTACTCGGAGCTCCCGCCAAACAGCCCAGCCTGGGCAGGGGCCGGAATCGCCACCACCGAAGTGCTCAGCGCGGCGACGCCTGCGAGAGCGAGACCGCCCAACCGGACACAACGACGACCCATCGCACGACGGGCACGACGCAAAATCGTCATGCTTCCCCCTCCCCCAACTTCCTCCGCTTGGGAAGGTAACACCGGGGTTATGGGAGTTCAACGCCCTTTGGCACTCTTTATAGGCAATTCGGCCCTAATTTGCGCCAGTTGTTCTTCTTGTGTCCGCGCTGACCAGCGATTGTGGGTGTCCGGTAGCAAGCAGGTTGCGGCTGTGGTCCTGGGTCGAACCGCTCAAGCCTGGCGCTGGTGCCGCCCCTGGACCTGCTCGGCCTTGTAGCTCCGATACCGGTGCCAGAACACCACGACCACAGCGATCACCGCGAGCGCGACCAGGACGTAGCCGGCATAGCTGAAGGCGTGGACGACTTGGTCGTAGGTCTTGCCGAGGCTGTAGCCGATCGAGGCGAGCGCCGTGCACCAGATGGCACAGGCGATCACCGTGTAGAGGAGGAACTTCCCGATTGCCATCTCGCCCAGCCCGGCGGCGAACGACACGAAGGATCGCAGCAACGGGATGAAGCGGCCGAAGAAGACGACCGGTTCGCCGCGCCGGGCGAACCACGCTTCGGCGCGGTCCAGGTCCTTGTGGGTCAAGAGCACGTACTTGCCCACGCGGTCGACGAGTGGCCTACCGCCATAGCGACCGATTCCGTAGCCGGCCGCCGATCCGAGCACTTCGCCGAGCGTGGCCAGGATTATCACGATGGCCAGATTCAACGGCTTGCCGCCCGCTATCTGGCCGCTGGCCAAGGCGCCACCACCGATGATGGCCAGTTCCGAGCCGACGGGCAGGCCCATGGACGAGATGAAGCTCAGCACGAAAACGGCGGCGTACCCCGCTGAGTAAAGAAAGTGAGTCACGGCCTACCTTGCTCCCGCCAGTCGTTTGGCGGTCATCTTTGGCGCCAGGGCGGGAGGACGCAAGCCAATTTGATGCGTCTCAAGGTTGATTTCCCTGCGCCTCAAGGTGGAAATCTGCTGGTTGGGGAACCTCCCTAGCGGCGCGAGGAACCGCCCGACGTGACGACGGGCCTCGTCGTCGTCGTCGTCGGCGGGATCGTGGTCCGTGCCGGAACCCCAGGTGTCGTGGTCGAAGGGTGCGAGGTGGTGGGCGTGGACGGTGCCACGGTCGAAGCTGGTGGGGGTTGCGCGGGCGGAGCCGGCGCTGCGGCACCGGGATGCTCCGAGGCGACCACGACGCCGATCCAGGCAGCGGCCCCAGCCGAGCCCAGCACCACCGCTCCCGTGAGGAACCGAATATGCACGTAGGCCCGCTCGCGGGCTCGGGCGGCGTGTAGACGCTGGACGCGACGAACAGTCCGGGTTGGCCGAGACGGGGCGCGTGTCGACGACGGGCTCATCTGCTCGGTCGACAGTACGAAGTGAACCTGACGCGAGGATGACAGACCCCGATGTCGCTCCGTGACGTGCTCCTCGTAGCCTGAGTGCATGCCGTTGACACGTGGGAACGCGCCATGAGAGTGCTCGTTGCCGAAGACGACAACGCGCTGCGGTCCGTCCTCGAGAGAGGCTTGCGCGAGAACGGCTACGTCGTGGACTCGGTCGGGGATGGCTCTGCCGCGCTCCGCCATTTGCGCGCCTACGACTACGACGTGGCGATCCTCGACTGGCGCATGCCAGCGCAGACCGGACTCGAGGTCATCGATGCGGTACGGCGCACCGGCGATCGCACGCCGATCCTGATGCTGACGGCGCGGGACACCGCCTCCGACCGCGTCACCGGATTGGACGGAGGCGCCGACGATTATCTGGTCAAGCCGTTCGAGATCTCCGAACTCTTCGCACGGATCCGGGCGCTGCAACGGCGCCCGCCGCTGACGGCGCAGCCCGTCTTGGAGTGTGCCGATCTGCGCCTCGATCCGGCGACCCGGGTGGTCTCGGTGTCGGGTCACCCCGTTGCCACCACTGCGATCGAGACTTCCTTGATCGAATTGCTGCTTCGGAGGCCGGCGACAGTCGTGACGCGCCGCATGATCGCGCTCCAGGTCTGGAACGACGAGGCAGACGCCGTGGGGTCGAACACGATCGACGTCCACGTCGCGCGGGTGCGCAACAAGTTGTCCGGGAGCCGCGCGCGGATCGAGACCGTCCGTGGCCTCGGGTATCGGATGAGCGAAGGGTGAACAGGGCCCGGGCGCACCGGCGCCACGTTGTGCGCGTCGCCGCAATCACGGCGCTGCTCGTCATGGCGTGCTACACGGTCGCCGCCGTCGTAGTCAACGCGATCGTGACGCACCACTTGGTCATGGACGTGGACGCACGGCTCTCGGATCGGGTCGGTGACGTCGCCCCGCACGCGCCCCACAGGGATTCGGGCGAGACAACCGACCTGGACGACGCTCCGTCCTTCCTGTGGTCGATCAGTCCCAGCGGCACCGTCACTCCCCTGACGCACGGCGCACCCACGCTTCCGTCAGGGAACTGGGGCACTGCTCCGGTCTCGTTGCCTGTAGGCAACTCGACCTTCCGTTTCGACTCTCTGCGGACACCTGGTGCGACCCTCGTCGCCGGTCAGAGCATGGCCAATGCGTCCAATATCCAGACGACGCTGTTGCTGGCGGAGATCGCTTTCGGAGCCATCTTGGCCGTCCTCGTCTTCTGCGGAGCCGTCATGGTCGGCCTCCGCGCCGCAGCGCCGTCAGAACTCGTCCGTCGCCGCCAGGCCGACTTCACTGCGGACGCCTCACACGAGCTGCGGACGCCGATCGCGGTCATCGAGGCGGAGGTCGATCTGGCCCTGGATCGCCCGCGTGATGCCGTTGCCTATCGGGACGTCTTGGAGCGTGTAGGACAAGAGAGCAACCGGCTCCGTCGCATCGTCGAAGATCTGCTGTGGCTGGCTCGTGCGGACGACGAGCCCGTTCCCGCGGACGCTCCAGCGGTGACGGACGTCGCCGAAGTGACGGAAGCATGCGTGCATCGGTTTGGGGCCGTGGCCACGACCAACAACGTGGCTCTGACCATCGAACGGGTAGGTCCTGGACCCTTCACGGTGCAGGCGTCTCCGGCCTTCATCGAGCGTCTTGCGGGCGTCCTCATCGACAATGCGTGCAAGTTTGCGGGTGAAGAAGGGCGGGTCGAGGTGAGCGTCCGGAGCACGGGAAGCCGGGTGACCTTACGCGTCGACGATTCGGGGCCCGGCATCCCCGACGATCAGCGCGAAGCCGTATTCGACCGTTTCCATCGTGCCAGTGACGTTCCGGTCGGCACGGGACTCGGCTTGGCCATTGCGGATTCGGTGATCAGATCGACGCAGGGCTCCTGGGACATCGGGGTGGCAGCGCTGGGTGGCGCGCGGATGGAGGCGAGCTGGCGTCGCACCATGCAACGCCGGGCGAAGATGCCCCACGCGGCGGAGGACCCGCTTACAAATTCCTTAGCCTGAGCGGCCCCCCCGTCATCCGCGCGTAAGTGTCCGCCCACTACGCTGGGGGCATGGGAAATTGCCCTCGGCTTCCGCGCGGCCACATAATTCCTGGCCAAAGCGTTGCCGTATCCGTCGGGGACGTCGCCGCAACCGCGCCGACGTGATCCGCCGGGCCAGGGCACTCCCGTCATGCCCTAACGATGCGCTGCCAGTGGTGGAGCGCCCATGCTGAGTCCCCCGATCGAAGACGATCTCGACGTCGAGCCCGAGCAACGAGAGCCGGCATCACACCGGAGGAAGTCTCGCTGGTCGCGTTCGCCAAAACACCGACGTCGTCGGCGCGTCTTCGCGGTCATCGGGCTGGTCCTCGCCGTCTGCCTCATCTGGTTGGGCGTTTCGCTCGGGGGCGCCCTGACGAACCCCGCACTGGGCAGTTCCGCCAGCGCGCGGCTCGCCGAGTGGTTCCGCGAACACGGTGCGGCCTCGATCGTGAACTGGGCGGAGAACGAGTGGTACTCGCATCATCCACCCAAGGTCGGCGGCGCGCTCCCGAAGGGGACGATTCATTCGCCGAAGACGGCCACGACCGTTCCGGCGACATCGACCGTTTTGCACCTCCCTGAGCCGGCGGCCATCGTGCCGATCGCCACCACGCCCGTCGCCGGCGAAGGACAGTGGTCGCCGTCGGGACGCCTCGTCGACGGCGTGCCGGCGGTCTACACCACTGAATTGCGGCCGAGCGCGATCCACACCAGTTACGTGGTCGGTGTCGCGTGGATGGATACGACTCTCTTGAAAGCGACCCTCTATTCGGGCAGCCAGATCCCGGGAGGGGGGCCGTACACGCACACCGCTCCGATCTCACCGAGCGATGCCACCTCGGTGGTCACGGCCTTCAACGCCGGCTTCCTCATGTCCGGCGCCAACGGCGGGTACTACACGGACGGCAAGATGATCGATCCTCTCCGCACCGGTGCGGCCTCCTTCGTCGTCTACAAGAACGGGTCGTCGACCGTTGGCCAATGGGGACGGGATATGTCCATGACCCCTGACGTCGTGTCCGTGCGCCAGAACCTGGACCTCCTCGTCGACAACGGCCAGGTGGTGCCTGCGGCCTATAACTCCAGCGCAACGCAATGGGGTGCCACCCTGGGCGGTGCTGATTTCGTCTGGCGATCCGGGTTGGGCGTCACCGCCAATGGGGCGCTGGTCTACGTCGGGGGCCCCGGTCTCAACATCGTCGACCTGGCGAACATCCTCGTCAGAGCGGGGGCGGTGCGGGCCATGGAACTCGATATCAACACCGACTGGGTCAACTACAGCATCTATCAGCCGTCGACGCCGACGGGGCAAGCCACCCCCGACAACGGCACCTTGTTGTTGCCAGGCATGACAGGCGGACCGTCCCGGTGGTTCGCATCCTGGTGGGCACGTGACTTCATCACGATGTCGGCCGGGAACGCGAAGCGCGGCTGACCGGGTGTACGACGCGTTCGGGCACCCGCAGTCGGTCGTCGTCCTCGGCGGCACCTCCGACATCGCACGGGAAATCGTCAACGTCCTGGCTGGGCAGCGGTGCCGCTCCGTCGTCCTGGCCGGCCGCGACGCGTCGGCGTTGCAGCGAACCGCGGGCGAGCTGAGCCGGTCAGTGGCCAATGTGGCAACCGTCACCTTCGACGCCACGTCGGTCGACGACATCGACAAGACGGTCCGGCTGTGTTTCGAGGCGGCGAACGAACCAGTCGACCTGGTGATCATGGCGGTCGGAGAGCTCGGGGTCCAGGAGACGGACGAAACAGATGCCCGCCGCATCGCGCGCATGATGACGGTCAACGTCACCTGGCCGACCGCGGCGCTGGCTGAGGTGGCTGCCAAGCTGCAGCGCCAGGGTCACGGCAAGATCGTCGTGCTGTCCTCGGTGGCGGGCTTCCGGGTCAGGCGTTCGAACTTCGTCTACGGCTCGACGAAGGCCGGTCTCGACGGTTTCGCACTCGGCCTCAGTGAAGCAGTGCGCGGCACCGGGATCTCAGTCCACGTCGTACGGCCTGGGTTCGTCCACACGAAGATGACCGCAGGACGACCCGCAGCGCCCTTCGCCGTGACACCCGAGCGGGTGGCCGACGATGTCGTCCGGGGTCTCGAGCGAGGAGACGCTGTCATCTGGTCACCGGGTGTTCTGCGGTACGTCTTCTCTGCCTTCCGGCTCCTTCCGCAACCCCTCTGGCGTCGCCTTCCGGGCTGAGGACCGATGCTCTTCATTGAGTACGACGTCGATCCTGACGGCGAAATCGAACTCGTCGCTCTCGTGAACGCCGTCGACGAGGATGGGCACGACCCGGACGGATCCTCGTGGCTGCAATGGCGCGTCGCCGAGTTCGACGACGACGGCCTCGGCTGCGTCGGTGTCTCGCCGAGTGAGCTCGCCCGAATGGAGAGCACGGAGGATCCGATTCAACTCCGGGCAATGGTCGAACGGATCATCCTGGCCGACCGCTCGGCCAAGGAGAGCGCACCGTGAGCACCACCCGGTCACAGCTCTACCGCTTTGCACGCGACCTCGGGAACATCGAGGCCGTCGAGCACGGATACAACCGCGGTGGTCTCTCGGGTGCAGCCGGCGGCGCGGCCCAACGAGAAGCCCGACGAGTCATCTACCGCGAGGGCAACCGACAGATCAACCGATTCGTGCGCGCCATCGGCCTGGGCCCGAGGCGCCGTTAGCTCCTCGTCGTGCGACCCGGAGGGTTCGTCGGCATCGGACCAGCCCTGGCCGCCTGGGCGGACTTAACCCCTATTGCAGACGGGCCCGGCCCCCGGCTTCAGCGAAGGGGTCGATGCCATCCGATCAGGAGGTCTGGCACGTGTCCCTCGAGCCCGGCCGCCGCTCAAGGAAACCTCCTTGCGGGTCGATGATCAATGTGTCGCCAACGGGCGTTGGCCCGACGCGTGCCGGGCTAGTGCCATATCGCTCTTTGCGGGAGGAGCATTCGATGGGAATTACAGACAAGGAACGGTTGCGAAATGAGCAACCCACCGAGCTCGGGGATTTTCTCGCCCGGGCGAATCGACCCTGGAACCCCATTCAGGTGGCGGGACGGCACTTCAATGCGCTCGTACGTGACGACGCCGACGTTCCTGCACTGGCTGACTTCGACGACCTCTATGACGTTGCCGATCTGGCCGTGCACTGGATCGAGCACCACCCCTGTCCCGACAAGCAACTCGAAAAGCGGCTGCGCGCGCAGATGATGGGGTACCGAGCCGTCGCAGACACCGTACGTTGCACCATCACCGAGGACGGCGGTGACCTCATGGTGGCGCGACTGAGTCACCTGCGTAATGTCATCGACCAACACGCGGACGCGATAGACGAGTCGACGCAACCCGAGGGACAAGGCTTCCCCGAGAACACCCCGACGGAGACGAGCATCCTTCCACTCCGTCGGCGAGTTCCGCGGCAGCTGGCGGGGTGGTCGGGTACCTGCCTGATGGACGGCGAGGCAGACACCGAACGGCGCGAGTGTCGTGTCGTCGACATCTCCATATTGGGACTCGGCCTCGTGTTCGAGCACCCTTCGCCTTCTGCCCTCATCGGTGGCCGCATCTCGGTCGAGGTTTCTGCGGTCGATGATCGTGTCAACATCCGGCTCGAAGGCATCGTGAAGTACGCGACGGTGAATTCGGGAAGCGCTGTGCGCGTCGGGGTCGAATTCGACGACGCAGACGCGGAGTCGTACACCATCACCACGGACAGCGCCGAGACCCGCCCTTGACCCCGGCCTGAGGGCTGATGGTTCACGCGCCAAGGCTGCCGGCCGATCGACCCGGAGCTGTGGCTCGTGCAGGGGTACCGCGAGTACGACTTCGAAAACGCAGTTGACCAACTGAGTCTTCTGTGGTCGAACGCGCTCGGCCTTACCGATTAGGCGACGGCGCAGGAGCCATCCAGCCTCTTCTTACGATCGGACGCTTGCGCGGCGGACGCCGGCCAACAATTCGGGCAACCACGGGTCCACGTCCACCGTGGCTCGGGACGGATCGTGACAGGGCAACAGCACGAGATGGTCGGCGCCGGCGCGCACCAACGCCGACAGCCGATCGACCACTGTGTCCAGTGTGCCGGCAACGGCGACTCGGTCGACGAATTCCGTGAAGTCCTGCGCGTACGTGGCACCCAAGAAGTGCGCCGCCCGCTGGCGCGCTTTCTCCTGATCGTCGTCGACCGCTACCATCACGTACGTCATCCAAAGGAATCCTTCCAACGAGCGCCCCTCTTGCGCAGCAAGTTCCTGAATGGTCGCAACCGACCGGGCATAGCGTTCGACGGAATAGAGGTACGGCATCCACCCATCCCCGAGAGATGCGGCGCGTCGCATCGCAGCCGGTCGCCTGCCCGTAACCACGATCGGCGGTCCGCCGGGGCGCGTCGGAGGAGGGTGGATCCGTAAACCGGAATAGCGAAAGTGCCGCCCCGAATGGTCAACCGGCTCGGATGTCCAAAACCGTCGCAAGAGGTCGATTGATTCGTCGAGACGGGGGCCGCGCTCCTCCATGGGCACGCCCGCGGCGGCGAAATCGTCCGGATACTCTCCACCCGCTCCCACACCCACAACCACACGCCCTTGGGCTGCTCGATCGATATCGGCAAGCTGTTTGGCCGCGACCGGAGGCGGATACCAAGGAAGCACCAGCGTCGCTGTCCCTATGGTGGCGACGTCGCTCTGCTCCGCCAGCCGGGCCAACCACACGAGCGGCTCTGGAGAAGGCCGGGGCGACGCCAAGTGGCCGCCCACCCACAGTGAATCGATGCCGGCGTCCTCGTAGGCGCGCACGGATGCCATCGTTGGCGGTGCCACCGCACCGATGCGCACCGGCTCCGCACTCGATGTCCTACGGGGTTCACCTCCGCGCAAGAACGGGGCCGTCACGTTCTAAGCTTCTCACCCGCTCGCCGGAGGAAGGGAAGATGAAGGTCGCGGTCGTCGGAACAGGTGCAATGGGCTCCGTCTACGCGGGCCGATTGGGCAAAGCGGGGCATGAGGTCTGGGCCATCGATGTATGGCAAGACCACCTCGACGCCATCGCCAACTCTGGACTCGCAGTCTCAGGTGCCAGCGGGAGCTTCGTCGTCGAAGGCTTGCACGTAGGAAATACACCCTCTGACGCCGCACCCTGTGACGTATGGGTGATCGCGACCAAGGCGGCAGCGGTGGACGAGGTCGCAGCAGAGATCGCGCCCCTGCTCGAGCCCGGGAACGTGGTGATGGCATTCCAGAATGGGCTTGGGGCCGGCGAGCGTGTGGCTCGCCGGATTCCCGAGGCGCACATCGTGATCGGGATTGCCGAGGGATTTGGTTCGTCGATACCGCAACCCGGTCACGTGCATCACGAGGGGATGCGGCTGATCCGACTTGGCGAGATGAGCGGCGGAATGACCGATCGCGTTCGAGAAATCGAGCGGCTCTGGCTCGAAGCCGGCTTCAACGTTCGGGCCTTTGCGGATGTCAGTGTGATGATTTGGGAAAAGTTCCTCTGCAACGTGACGTTGAGCGCCCCCTGCGCGGTGTTCGACGTCACCGTGGGCGAGTTGATGGCGGATCCCGAGGCATGGAAGGTCGCGCTTGGCTGCACCTCCGAGGCATACCGACTCGGGGTCGCCATGGGCGTCGAGTTTCCCTTCGATGATCCTCTGCTCTACGTATCCGAATTCGCAGCTACCATCCCAAACGCCAGCCCCTCGATGCGCCTCGACCACCTTGCGGGCCGACGCTCAGAGATAGACGTCATCAACGGGCAAGTCGTAGCCCTTAGCCGGGAAATGGGGTTCGCAACCCCCTACAACGAGGCCCTCTGCGCGATCGTGCGCCGGCGAGAGTCGCACTTCGCGTGAGACAGCTCGAGCGTCGAGCGATGATCGCACGTCCGGCACCGAAGATGGCTTAACGAGCTAGTCGAAGACGAGCTTGCGACGCGTTCAGCCGGGTTGCGCCGTTCGTCGACCGGGATGTGCTGGTCCAAAGAGTGCGCCCCTTCGTAAGTAGCTCGCAACGCCTATGGTCGGGCGATGTCCTCCGCCCAGGGTCCCAACCTCACCGTCTACTCGGCCCCGTGGTGCCCCCATTGCAAGCGAGTGAAGAAGTTCCTTGCCGCGCACCGGATCCCGTACGACGTCGCCGACCTCGACGAACACCCAGAAAACATTGAGCGCCTCAAGGCATTGCAGGACGGAGCACAGATCATCCCAACGGTTGTGTACTCCGACGGCAACCATGATGTGAACCCGAGCGACGAGGTTTTGGCCAAGCGCTTCGGCCTCACGTTGGAGGCCGAGCGGTCGGCCTACGATCTCGTCATCGTCGGCGGCGGCCCGGCGGGGTTGGCTGCCGCCATCTACGCAGCTCGAGAGGGCATCGAGGCCATCGTCGTCGACGCCAGTGCCCTGGGGGGCCAAGCCGGCATCAGCGACCGGATCGACAATTATCCGGGCTTCCCCGATGGCATCTCTGGGGCAGAGCTCGCAGAGCGATTCGTGACCCAGGCCCGTCGCTACGGCGTCGAGCTTCTCTCGGCGGTCTCGGTGGCGAGGATCGAACGAGATGCCACGAGCGTGGTCACCTCATTGTCCTCGGGGCAACAGCTCGTCTCGGCCGCGGTGATCGTGGCGACGGGGTCCAAGTATCGTCGCCTCGACGTTCCGGGTGAGGACGAGCTGATCGGCAGTGGCGTGCATTTTTGCGCCACCTGTGACGGGCCGTTCTACAAGGGAGCCGATGAAGTCGTGGTGATCGGCGGTGGCAATTCTGCCTTGGAAGAGGGGCTCCATCTGTCTGAGTTCGCCAAACGGGTCCGAGTGATCGCGCGTTCCGACCTTTCCGCCTCACCGGTTCTTCAAGACCGCGTCCGCTCCGATCCCCAGTTCACAATCCACACGGGCATGGACATCGTGTCGCTGGAGGGTGAGAAGGGCCGATTCGGCGCCGTTGTGGCGCGCGACCGCAACGGTGGTGGAACTCATCGGTACCCGGCCGCTGCTGCCTTCGTCTTCATCGGCCTCCAACCGAACACTGAGTTCCTCGGTGACGCGGTGCAGAAAGACGCCGCGGGGTTCCTCGTGACCAGCGACACCATGGAAACCTCCATACCGGGGGTGTTTGCCGCCGGGGACGTACGCGCAGGTTCGACAAAGCAACTGGGATCGGCAGTCGGTGACGGCATCGCCGCTCTGCTCATGGCGCGCCGGCACCTCGAAGCTCACCGCTATAAGGCGGTGGCTCTGGTCGACGCTTGACCAGAGTCGCTACGGTGGTTTGATGACCGGGCCGCTCGAAGGCGTACGCGTCATCGAGCTCGGCGTCTGGGTCGCCGGTCCTGGAGCCGGTGGCATCCTCGCCGACTGGGGCGCCGACGTGGTGAAAGTGGAGCCACCGGAGGGTGATCCCGCCCGTAACTTCGGGCAGATGCTGGGCGGGGACCTACCGACCAATCCCGTCTTCGAGCTCGACAATCGGGGCAAGCGGAGCATCTCCCTCGATCTCTCTCAGGAGCGAGGGGTGCGCGTCGTGCATCAACTGGTCGCGGATGCCGACGTGTTCCTCACCAACCTGCGACCCGCGGCGCTCGAGCGCATGGATCTCGGCCCCAGGGAGACGAGCGATCGGTATCAACGCTTGGTCTACGCCATCATCACCGGATACGGCCTCGAAGGGCCCGAAGCCGAGCGAGGTGCATACGACATCGCAGCCTTTTGGGCGCGTGCCGGGATCGCCGAGTCCCTCCGGACACCGGGCGGTCCACTGCCGTTCCAAAGAGGCGGTATGGGCGACCACACCGTGGCGATGACAGGCGCCGCCATGATCAGTGCCGCCTTGGTCGAGCGGGCTCGGACGGGACGGGGCCAGCTTGTGTCGACTTCATTGCTGCGACAGGGGGTCTACACCATCGGTTTCGACGTCAACGTCGCTGTCATGTGGGGTCGAACACTCGGCATCGGCACCCGGGAGACCATGCACAGCCCCGTGCTGAACAACTACGCAGCAAGTGATGGCAGATCGTTCTGGATCGTCGGCCTCGAGGGCGATCGTCATTGGCCCGCCTTGGCCCGGGCAGTGGGGCACCCTGAGTGGATCACTGACACGAGGTTCGACAGTGCGAGAAACCGGGCCCTCAATGCCCGCGAGCTGATCGGAATGCTCGATGAGGTCTTCGCCACCCGAACGCTGGAGGCCTGGGCGACGGCCTTCGCCGAGGAGCCGGAACTCTTTTGGAGTCCGGTGAACACGATCGACGATGTGATCGCCGACGAACAATTCCGAGCGGCGCACTCCGTCGTGGAGGTTCCCGATGAACACGGGACGCTGCCCATGCTGGCGACGCCGGTTGACTTCGATGGGAGGCCACCGGCACCCCGATGGCGGGCGCCTTTGCTTGGCGAACACACCCGAGACGTTCTGATGGAGCTAGGGCTCGACGGAGACGCCACCGCCTCCCTTGTCTCCGACGGCGTCGCGGTAGCCCCGTGACCTAGTCGGAACGCAGGAACAATCGAGGCGAGACGTGGGTCAATGGACGGCGCCGTCGATTTTCGCCTGGAGCACGTCGTCGGCGTCGAGACCCAGTTCCGCCAACACTTCGTCCGTGTCCGCCCCGAATTCGGGAGCCCGGCCCAGCGGGTTCGGAATGCGATCGAACTGCGCGGGAGATGAGATCAACGGCAAGACGACTTCGTTGTCGTATTCGATCGGTTGGACGAAGCCGTTGGCCACGGCCTGCGGGTCAGCCGGCAGCTCCAGCACGTTCTGCATCACATCCCACTGGCCAGACTGCGAGCCGAGTGCCGTCCGTGCCTGCTCCAGCGACATGGCCCCGAACGTACGCTCCAGCTCGGCGATCGCTTCAGCAGTGTGGGCTCCCAAAGCCTCCGGCGTGCTGAACCGCGGATCGGCCTTGAGGTCCTCCCGGCCGACGGCCACGAGTACGTCGTCCCAGTAGCGATCGCGTTGGAGCATGCAGAGGGAAAGCCACCGGCCATCTGACGTCTGATAGTTGTTGACAAGCGGATTGAAGATCTGTGGGTTGGCGTCGCGCGAACTCGGCCGTGGCGCATCGTCCGCCGGTCGCTGGGCCATCATGACGGCGGCGCCGACGATGGGCATCTGGAGACACCACATCGCGGTCCCCAAGAGCGCCACATCGACCACTGCTCCCTCGCCGGTACGAGCCCGGCGGAACAGCGCGGCGGCAACGCCACCGGCGAGCGCCATGCCGCTCAGCGAGTCACCGAAAGCGCCCGCTGGTTGTCCGATCGGGCGCTCTGCGCCCGGAGGCGTGACCGTGGCGCCCACGCCACCACGGGCCCAGAAGCTGATGGAGTCGTAGCCGCCCTTCTCGGCCTCCTCGCCCATGGCGCCCTGACCGGTGCCGGAGGCGTACACGATGGACGGGTTGACCGCACGGATGTCGTCAATGTCGATTCCCAGCTGACGCCGCGTCGGGGGAAGGTAACTCGTCAGGAAGACGTCGGCCGTCTCGGCCGCCTTCAAGAGGATCTCGCGGGCTCGTGGATGTTTCAGATCGAGGGCGACGCTTCGCTTCCCTCGGTTCCAGGCTTCCCAGGGAAACGAGGGCCCCGATCCCCCGCCGATGCCGGCGTTGACGAGGCCTCGAAGGGGATCACCGGTGGGAGGCTCGACTTTGACGACATCGGCCCCCCAGTCGGCCAACACGGCTCCGGCCGAGGGGACGAAGGCCCAAGCCGAGACCTCGAGCACCTTGACCCCTTCCAGCACTCTCTCCACGAGCAGACTCCCTTCCATCGTTGGCGCGCTGCATCTTGTGGCGGGTGACCCTTGCACCGCAACAGCGGGCGGATCTCGTACGTCCCGGGTCCCCGTGTCTGGGAAGACTTCCCGACGAACGCGACCCGTTCAGGCTGATCGTGCCGCGGCTAGGCGACCACTCCCGCCACCTTGAGCTCGATGATCCGGTCTTGGTCGTAGCCGAGATCCGTCAGAATTTCGTCGCAGTGCTCGTTGAACAGCGGCCCGCGCTTGGGGGGAGCCGGCGACCCGCCGAACTGTACGGGGGTCGTCACGAGCCGGTAGGCCGTGCCGTCGGCGGTCGCCGTTTCGCCGATGTAGCCGTTCGCCAACGTCTGAGGATCTTCCACTACTTCAAGGGTGTCCTGCGCAAAGGACCACTGTCCCTCGAAGTCCTCGAGTCGTGTGCGCCATTCGCTCAACGGGGAAGCCAAGAAGATCTCGGCGAGGATGTCGCGAGCAACGCCGGCGTTCTCGGCCAACAGCTCCGGCGTGGCGAACCGCGGGTCCTCAATGAGGTCTTCGCGACCGACGACCCTGCAAGCGCCCGGCCAATAATGGAAACCCTGGAGACACGAGAAGGCCAGGAAGCGCCCGTCCTGCGTCCGATAGGTACCGACGAGCGGATTGAACGGCGCTGTGGCGCCGCCAGGGCCCGGTCGCCACGGACGGTCCAGCTGCAGGGTCAGGGCGATCGCCGGGCTCATGGCCCACATGCCGACACCCAGGAGCGAGACATCCACCGTCTTTGCCTCCCCCGTCCGCTCCCGATGGAAGAGCGCCCCGAGGATCCCACCCGCGATCGTCATGCCGCCAATGGAGTCGCCATATCCGGGTGCGGGCTGCCCGGTGAGGAATTCGGCATCGGTCGTTGTCGATCCCATGGCACTGGTGCCACGGCACCAGTAGCTCAAGAAGTCATATCCCCCGCGATTGGCCTCAGGTCCGCGCTCGCCGGATCCGGTGCCGGCGACGTAGATGATGTTGGGGTTGTGGGCCCGGATGTGCTCGGGCTGGATCCGCAGGCGCTCCCTCACCGCCGGGAGCTTGTTGGTCAGGAATACGTCGCTCGTCTCGGCCAGCTTGTAGATGAGCTCGAGGCCGCCCTCGGTCTGGATGTCGATCCCGATACTCCGCTTACCCCGATTGGAGTGCTCGAGCAGGACGTGCACGTCGCCAAGCATGGGCATGACACCGCTGGACGCCAAGCCCCGCATTGCGTCGCCGCGTTCGGGATGCTCGATCTTGATCACGTCGGCTCCCCAGTCGGCCAGGATGGCGGAAGCGGCGGGCACGAATGTGTGCTCAGCGACTTCGAGGATGCGGACCCCTTCCATGACGTCGGCCAACGCAACTCCTCCATTTCTCCGCGACGAACCTGGATCGATTCGCTGCGACCAGACTGACGAGATCGAGGCCCATTCAAACAGATCGAGACCAGGGGGTCGCGAGAGGGTCGCGCTCGGGGCTCTCGAGGATGGTGGAGGCGACCAAGGTCTTCAAGGTGTTCTCCGGGCCGTGCGTCGCCGAAGGTGGTTTGATGTCGGGACTACGCGCTGTCCAGCGATCACCACACTCTCAGGCGCGTTCGAAACAGGAGGGCGATGCAATGGAAATCGGGCGGAAAGCTGCAACGGTCAAAGGGCCATCGGAATGGTTCACCGGAGAGGTCTTCATCGATTTCCTGGCGCAGACCCATGGCGCATCGCCGGCCACGGTGGCGCACGTGCATTTCACCCCCGGAGCCCGCACGGCTTGGCACAGCCATTCGGTGGGGCAGAGCCTGTTCGTCACGGAGGGAGAGGGTCGCATCCAGGCCCGCGGCGAACCGGTAATAGTCCTGCGGCCCGGCGACACGGTGTTTGCGCCCGGTGGCGAATGGCACTGGCACGGAGCCGGACCCGATCACCTCATGACGCACCTCGCAGTGAGCGAAGGCGAGGCTGCGTGGGGTGACCATGTCAGTGACGACGAATACCAGAGCTAGCTGCGTCGCGCTCTCGGGCTCGACGGCACTTCAGACCGTCGTATCAAGTTCCTCGGCAAGGATGAAGATCGACGACGTCCGATCCATCTTCTCCGTGATTTCGGAAGCTCGCTCGGCGAGCTGTTGCATCACGATCTCGGGATTCTCAGCGTCAATTTCCGTGAGGGAGACGTAGTCCTCGTCCATGCGGTTCCGATTGATGACCTTGAAGCGGCGAACGGAACGGCTGCCGTCGACACTCAGGAGTTCGGCCTTGTGCGTTTGGTTGTACCAGTCGTTGTATGCGGCCTCGTCGCCGTCACCTTGGGTTGGACTGTTGAGCGCGATAAGCACATAGCGAGGCATGTGGGTTCTCCCGGTTCCTTGTTCACCTATGGATGTGGAGAGTAGGTCGCACGTGTTGAAACTCTCGATGAACTCAGCACATCACGGCTTGCCTGACACTCGATCGTCACGGCGCGCGCTATCGGCGTCCGGCGTGAACGCTTGCTTGAGCGCTGATTTGTCGACCTTTCCAGCCACGTTGCGCGGGAGCGATGTGACGATCTCGATCTGCTCCGGCCACGCAATGCGACGAAGTCCCGCTTCCTCCAGGTAGGTCCCCACCAACTCGACATTCAATGGTCGGACGTGGAACGTGAGCTCGATGACTGCACAAACCCGCTCACCGGTGCGCGGGTCCGGCAGTCCGATCACGGCGGCGTCTGTGACATCGGGGTGTGCCCTGAGAAGCTCCTCCACCTCGGCGGTGGCGACGTTCTCTCCATTGCGAATCACCACGTCCTTCAATCGTCCAGTGATGCGTACGAATCCGTCCGGATCCACGATGCCGAGATCTCCGGTTCGGAGAGATCCTTCTTCGTCGAAGACCTCTGCATCGAGTTGACGATTCACATAGCCCAACATCTGCTGTGGCGCTTGCACGCGGAGTTCGCCCGGCTCACCCGCCTCGCACTGACGGCCATCCGGTCCGACCACTCGGATGGCGACACCTGGCAGAGGTGTGCCTTCGGTGTCGGACAACTTCTCGTCGGGATCTTGGGGCCGCGACATGGTGAGCACCGGGGCTTCCGTCAGCCCCCAGCCCGAGAGGATGCCGACTCCTCCCAGCTCGTGCTTGACCCGCTCATGCAGCCCGGGCGGTTTGGGCGCGCCGCCGCCAGGACAGCAACGCAAGAACGGGAAGATCGGCTGGCCGGGCTGGACCGCCTGCGCCTCCAGGTAGGCCAGGTGAAAAGCGGTACCGGATCCAGCCATCGTGACCTTCTCGTCGGCGAGGACGGGGATCGAATCCCGCGAAAACCTCTCGATCAGGATGAGTGTCGCGCCGCTGAGCAACGCCGCCATCAGATTGACCGCCCCGCCGATGTGTGCGATGGGAAACGCGATTCCGCTTCTGTCCGCGGCGGACATTTGGAGGTATCGACTCATTCCGCTTGCCGTGCTCAACAATGTCTGATCGGTATGCCGGCAACCTTTTGGCACGCCCGAGGAGCCAGAGGTGTAGAAGACCCACCGGGCCGGCTTCTGGATGGCGCCCCGCTGCGAGGAGATCCGCTCTAGCGAGGCAGACTCCCCCAGCACCTCGTCGACGGTCCACACGACTGGAACCCCGCCACGGTCTGTGGACAGGGTTTCGGTCATCCTCTTGTAGTCGACATCAGCCCAGTTCGGGACCACGATCATGGCGTCGATGCTCGCTTCATCGAGGATGTGACCGATCTCTCGCTCCCGGTACATGGGAATGATCGGATTCTGCACCGCTCCAACCCGTGAGAGGGCCACCGTGATGACCAAGGCCTCAATGCTCGTCGGCAGAATCCATGACACGAGCGAATCCGGTCCCACCCCAAGGCCCGCAAGCCGCTTCGCCGCACGGTCCGAGGCGACTTGAAATTCTGCACAGCTCATTCGACGCCCCTGGTCGTCCACGAAAAGCAGGTCGTCGGGACTCTCGTCCGCTCTGGCGTCGACGAGATCTGCCAAGGAGGCGTTGGTTGCTCCGACCCGAGCCCACATCGCCTGTTGATTACGCCGGCGATCCTCTAGCACTTCGACCGACCAACGTCGCCCATCGCTCTGCAGTTCATCAGGCGCTCGCTCTGCGCGACGCTCTGACCCGGGTTCGCTGAACCGTCGGTGACCTCTTGCCGACAAGCTCAGCCCAGCTCATCTGTTCCTCTCGCGGTCGAGCTCGGCCGGCCCTTGATCCCACTAATCCCAGTCGTCAGGGGCGCACCATGACCGGCGGCTCAGCGGGGGTGAACCGGTACAGCTTCTCGGCGTTGCTACGGAGCAGCTTGTACTGGGTCTCGGCCGGGAGATGCCCGATGACCTTCTTGACTGCCGTGATGCAGTTCGGCCAGGTCGAGTCGGAGTGCGGGTAGTCCGTCTCGCACATGATGTTGTTCTCGCCGATCTCCTCGATGCTCGCAATGCCGTGGTGATCCTCGATGAAGCAGCCGAACACGTGGTCGCGGAACAGCTCGCGGACGTTGAGCGTGTTCAAATCCACGACGTTGAGGTCCGACTTCCCGTGATCCATGAACTGCTGGCCCCGCATGACCCAGTAGCGCTGCTTGTCGAGCACCTGTTCCGCCCGCTCCAAGAAGTAGGGCATCCACCCGACCTCACCCTCGGACAACGCGATCTTGAGGTTCGGGAAGCGCTGGAACAGGCCACTGAAGAGCCACGAGAGCATCGCACCCGAGGTTCGAATGGCCCCCCAGGCCAGGTTGGCCATGAACGGCGAGTCCGGCGCGATCTGCGGGACCACAGACGACGAGCCCACGTGCATCGAGGCCACCATCCCGATCTCGTTCGCCGTCGACATCACCGGGTCCCAGTACCCGTCGACGTCGTGGATCGTCGGGAGGCCGAGCGGAGCCGGGTTCTCGGAAAAGGCGAACGCGGTGACCCCCTTAGCCGCCATCCGCTCCATCTCCTTGGCCGCCAACTTCGGGTCCCACATGGGGATCAGCATCAGCGGGATGTAGCGGCCCGGCGCGGCGCCACACCACTCCTCCACGATCCAGTCGTTGTAGTGCTGGAGGCATTCGAACCCGAATTCGCGATCGCTCGCGTCCATGAAGAGCTGCCCGCAGAATCGGGTGATCGTGGGGAAGCACAGCGAAGCGAGGATCCCCGCCCGGTCCATGTCCTCGAGCCGCGCCGTCGGGTCATAGCAGCCGGGACGCATCTCCGAGTACGGCAGGGGCTCGGGACTGAACTCCTCCTTCGACTTCCCCGCGACCGCGCTCAGTCCTGAGCTCGGGTAGCGCTTGCCGTCGTAGACCCAGTAGTCCATCCCGTCGGCGGTCTCCATGTGGGGCGCCCGGTCACGGTCCTTGGCGGCGACCCGGTCAACCCAGAGCCGAGGGGGCTCGAGGATGTGGTCGTCGACAGAAATCAGCCACTCCAGATTCACTTCGGCAGTCGACATGGGCGAGGTCCCTCCTGCGATCGAGTTGGCAGTTGCCGGCCGCCTTGGTCTCGGCGCCGCCGGCTGCCTACTCGCATATTTGAAGCATTCCTCCTGCTCCTGCGGTAGAGCACAGTTCTACTGTTTCAGAGAACGCAATATCCGTCAAGCGTTCGGGTCCCGTCACTTGCCATTGCTGAGAAGTGAGGAGGGACAGGGAGCCGTCCGTTCACACGGCGCAACCCTCACGGCATCATCACATCAGCCGGCACTCCTCCTCAACTGGGTGAGAGAGGCACAGTCTGGGACGGAACCGGCAGTTTGTCCGCATCGTCGGGCAGCAGAAAACGATCTTCAACGAGTCGCTGCACCGCTTGGTGCCATCGGCGCTCATACGCCTTTCGATCCCGGTACAGCAGATCCGTTCGCTCGCTGTCGAAAGGAACGAACTCTCCGCTGGTTGGGCCGCACGCGCACCTCGGCAGGTATCGGCCCCGCGGTACTTCGATCCACGGCACTCGCACGCCACCCAGCGCGTTGCCGAATTGATCGCGGGCGATGCCGTCGGTTTGACGAGGATCCCTCGCGATCTTGGGCGCATGAGGCATGGGCACTCCCTCGCGCACCCATCGATCCAGTCCGGCCAGTACGGCCTGCACGACCAGGTCGTAGCGTTCCAGGGTATGGGTGTGACCCTCGCCGGAAGGGCCAACGTCGTGGCTGCCGATCGTGTGTGGAGCACCGGGCAGTTCGATGCCACGGACGCGCGGGAAATCGCAGTCGGGAGGTGCAACACATGGGTGGACAATCGTCCCAACGGCCTCGGCTTCGCTCAACACGTTCACAAGCACCGCGTCGACGGGAGTCGCCGACGGGGCACCAGACACGACCAGCACATAACCGTCGAACAATGGGGTTCTGTCCTCCAAACGCGACCGTTCGTGCCACCCCCCGTCCAGGAACAAACGCCAGAAATTGGCGGTCTGCGAAACACCGCAGCCATAGATCCGCTGGAGTCCCAGGTCGGCAAACACCGGTGATTTCCGAAGCACCTTCGCAACTTGGGTAACGATGTGGTGGCCCTGAGGATGTGCCATTGCCATGTTCCACCGCAAGGCGACGGAATCGGTTCCAGCCGGACCCGCGAAGGATCGAGGCGGGGGCTGAGTGGGAAAGGTCGGCAAGTCGAGAGTCTCATAGTGGCTCGGATTGTCGGACTTCACGGCGTTGAGACCGCCGACATAGCCGTACTTCTCCCCGAAGGAGCCGTTGTGCACAGTCACGCCAACCCAGACGTGACCCTGTCTCATGAGCCACGACGCGCTCTCCCAGCTTGCTGGCATCTCGCGGATCATGTGCAAGGGGTCGAAGAAGGCGGAACCGCTCGACCGACTGCCGTCGACCGGCCGTCGCACGATGAACCGGGTTGCATAGGGCGCTGAACCTTGAAGGAGCAGCCCGTTCGGGTCAAGAGCGTCGGCTCGCCCCCTGATGAACCACTCTTCTTCGACGTAGCCCTCTTCATCAAGACCCTGCGCGTTGTGGCGCACAAATGGGCCGTCTAAGGACGGCGATGGCATGCTCACGAACGTGGGCCCGAGTCATCCGGCGAGATCCACGCCATCATGCAGGAGCGGGGCCGAAGACGGTCCCGCAGCTGAGAGCTGGCGGACCCAGCACCTGGCCTCGAATCAATTGACCCAACGCGATTGCCCGAACCCTCATAGCTCCTACTATGCTAAAGGAGCAGCGCGCCGGCAACTCCTCTAGGAGAGTCCAGAACGAAAGGTCGTATTGGTGAAAGAGAGGCTCATCTCAGCCGACTCGCACGTCAAGATCGCGCACGACCAAGTCAAGAACCATCTGGCACCAAGACTGCACGACAGCTACGACAAGGCGGCGTCGAGCTACGAAGCACGTATGTCGAGGGGCACGGGCGCCGCCAATCGGGCGGGTGCGACCGGTAGCGCCTCCACCGCCAAGAAGAGCAGCCCGATCGCAGCCACAAACAGTGTTTTCGGCCGTGCGGGCTATTGGGACGCCACGGAGCGCCTGAAGGACATGGACATCGACGGGGTCGACGTCGAAGTCCTCTACAGCGAGGTCAGTGCCTTCCGCTACCTGAGCAGCGTGACCGAGGGCGTCGCCGAGACCGTTCGGGCGTTCAACGACACCCTCCTCGAGTTCGCGTCGACCGATCCGAGGCGACTGATCGTGTCCTACCAGATACCGATCCACGACATTGACGTCGCGGTGACAGAGGTCGAACGAGTGGTCTCGCTCGGAGGCAAGTCGTTACAGCTCCCCGTGTTCCCGAGCGAGCTTGGGCTTCCGGACTACTACCACGAACGGTACGCGCCGCTGCTCTCGGCAATCGAGTCCTCAGGTCTCCCCATCTGTTGTCACATCGGGCTGAAGACGACCCTCGAAGAGCTGGGCGAACGGGATCCCACCCCGAACAAGGGCGTGATGGTTCCGGTCACGCCACTGCTGACCGCAGAGGCTCTGGGGATGTGGATCATGGGCGGGGTATTGGAACGCTTCCCCCACCTCAAGGTCGTCTTCGTGGAACCTGGACTCGGCTGGGTGCCGTGGTGGCTCGAAACGGTGGACGACATGGTGACCCGGCAGGGGTACAAGTTCCCTGACATCACAATGCTTCCCAGTGAGTACTTTCATCGAAACGTTTTCGTGACCTTCATCGATGAGCACTACGGCCTGGAACGAGCCCGTGACCTTCTCGGCACTCGCAACATCATGTGGTCGACGGACTTCCCTCATCCGGTGACGTGCTGGCCGAATTCGGTACAAACTGTCGCGGACCTGTTTTGCGAACTGCCGGCAGACGAGCGGGAAATGATTGTTTCGGGCAATGCGGCCCGGGTTTGGGGCATATGACCGAACACGTCGTGAGACACCGGCGCTCGCCTGGAATCTGCTACTCGTCGACCGCTCGAAGACTCCAGCGAACAGATGACATTCATTCACGCAGAGGTGGAGAACTAAGAGAATGCGACCGGCTCCCGTCCTAACGGACGACAACGAGGGCTTTTGGCGTGCCGCCGCCGAAGGCCGCCTGGTTATCCAGCAATGCACCAACTGCGGGGCCTATCACCACCCGCCGCGACCGATGTGCCCTGTCTGTCACTCCGTTGAACTGCGATGGACTGACGCAGCTGGCACAGGTTCCGTCTACAGCTACGCGCTGCTCGACCATCCCAGGCATCCAGCATTCTCCTACCCAGTTCCCGCCGTCCTTGTGGAGCTCGATGAAGGTGTCCGGATTCTGTCCAACCTTGTTGACATCGAGCCCCACGAGATCCGCATCGGCCTTCGTGTCGAGGTCGCGTTCGAGCCGACTGCCGACGACCTCGCAGTGCCGGTGTTCCGACCCAAGGATCCGGGGTGAGCCCGGGAACGGGCGCATCGATCGTCGGCGCCGGAGAAACCGAATTCTCCAAAGACGCCGGACGCAGCGAGACGCAGCTGGCGTCTGAGGCGATCATCGCCGCGCTGGCCGATGCAGGTATCGAGAGCTCGCAGGTGGATGGACTCGTCAGCTACACCATTGACCCCGTCGAGGAGACCGAACTGGTTCGGTCGATCGGCGCTCCGGAGATCCACTGGTCGAGCCGGGTTCCCTACGGCGGTGGGGGCTCACAAGGAGTCCTGTTGCACGCAGCAGCTGCAGTGGTCGCCGGGTTCGCCGATGTCGTGGTCGGCTATCGCGCTGTGAAAGCGCGTTCAGGCGCTCGCTTCGGTCGGGCCGGGGTCACCGGTCGGCCAACCTCCTCGCATGCCGGAACCACTGCAGCCCAGTGGTGCAGCCCATTTGGGGTACTTACTCCGGCTTCCTGGATGTCGCTCAACTCGACTCGCTACATGCACGATACGGGGACGACGAGCGCCGACTTTGGCCGAGCAGTTGTGCAGATGCGGGACTACGCAGCGACAAATCCGAAGGCCCATTTCTACGGGCGTCCGATCACGCTCGAAGACCACCAGTCCTCACGATGGATCGCCGAACCCTGCATTCGCCTGTTCGACTGTTGCCAGGAGACCGATGGCGCCGTCGCCTTGGTGATCACCCGATCGGATCGTGCACGGGAGTTTGCCCAACCCGTGACGATCGCCGCCGCCGGCGCAGCGGCGGTGTTCGAGGAAGAGGTCGCGTCGAACCACTACCGCCCCGATCTTTCGGTGATGGACAGTTCTCGCTCCTTGGCCGCACGGCTGTTCGACAGGTCGGGAATTGGTCGAGACGACCTGGACGTGGCGATGATCTACGACGCCTTCACGCCCATTCTTTTCATGCAACTGGAAGGACTTGGCCTCTGCGGATATGGCGAAGCGAAAGACTTCGTCGCGGACGGCCATTTGGGTCCAGAGGGCAGTATCCCGTGCAACACCAACGGCGGCCTGATCGGTGAGGGCTACATCCACGGACTCAATCTGACGACGGAAGCCGTTCGACAATTGCGTGGAAAGTCGGTCAATCAGGTCGAGGGTGCACGCACCGCGCTGGTCAGCGCGAGTCGCACGGGAGTCATCCTTCGCAGGGATTGAGAGTTGGGGCTGACTACAAGCCGTAGATGCGCTCCGCATTCCCCACACAGATCAGCTCCCGCTCGTCGTCGGGGATGTCGGCAAACTGGCGATCGACGATCGCCCGGGAATTCGGCCACGTCGTCGCCGGGTGGGGAAAATCGGTCGACCACAGGATGTTCTCGATGCCGACCAGGTGTCGGAGCTGGAGGCCAACCTCGTCGTCCATGAACGTGAGGGCCATGTTGCGGTGAAAGTACTCGCTGGGCTTCATCTTGACCCCGGGCAAGTCGTATGGACCGGCCGCCTTGCGGTCCAACTGCGCCAGGAAGCCGGGCACCCAATAGAGGCTTGGCTCTACCAGGACGATCTTGAGAAACGGGAAGCGTTCCAGAGTTCCGGTCAAGATCCACCAGGCAATGACTTCGGACAGAGCCAGCGACGGCAACGAGGTGAAGATCGCCAGTTGGGGCGTTGGGTCGCGTCGCCACACGTCGTACAGCCAGAGGCGGTTGCCGAGGTGGTGGCTGATGGAGATCCCGGTCTCTTGGAGTACGCCCCAGAGCGGGTCGTAGCGCTCGTCGTGATAGTCGGGAAGCCCGACCTCACTTGGGAAGTTCGGCAGATGCACGGAACGCGCTCCGAGGCCGGCCAACCGTTCAACCTCCTTGACGGCGTATTCGATGTCGATGATCGGCACTTGGTATGAGACCGCAAGCCTCCTCGGGTCGTGCGCAGCGAATTCGACAAGGTGATCCGTGAACGCCCTGCTGATCGGCCGCCAGTCTCCGGGCACCAGGCCGAATGCCCGAAATGCGCTGACCTCCGAATAGATGACTTCGGCATCAACCCCGTCGCGGTCCATGGCAGCGAGGCGAGCCACCGGATCGCGGTAGCCCGGGTCCCGGAATGCTTCCATGTCCCAGTCGTCCAGAGACAGCTTCCGCCCTTGTCTGTGGACATCGTCCTCGCGAGCTTGTTGGGCAATCGCATCGTCGAACGCGGACCGCAGCTTCGCTGGAACCCGTTCACGGATGACATCCAGGCTGATTGCGACGTGTGAGTCGGCGGAGATGAGGCGACGACGGTCCATGACTTCCCCTAACTGCCAAATCGTGGTGGCGTTCCCGCCTCAGCACGGCTTGAGCAGGCTTCATACTAGTTACTATGATGGAGTGTGCTCAACCAAACCCGGAGGGTCGCGGTGTCAGGAGCTATCGACGGAATCAGGGTGCTCGACGCCTCCTGGGGTATTGCCGGGCCGGTCACCGGGATGCTGCTGGCGGACCACGGAGCGGACGTCGTCAAGGTGGAACCGCCCGGCGGAGACCCCTTCCGCGGTTCGCCGGGTTATGACACCTGGCTCCGAGGTCGGCGCAGCCTCGAACTCGACCTGACTCAGGACCAGGACCGCGGAGTGTTCCACGACCTCGCCAGGCACGCGGACGTCGTCCTGGAGAGCTGGGCTCCTGGTGTCGCCAGCAAGCTGAGTGCGGACGCCGCCACGCTGCTCGATCTCAACCCGCGCCTCATCGTCTGCTCCCTCACCGCGTACGGGAATCACTCCAAGCATCAGGATCGGCCCGGATACGACGCGCTCGTCGCGGCGCGACTCGGAATCCTCGACGAGCAGCGTGGCCACCCGGCCGGTGCGATCGGGCATATGCAAGGCGAGGGACCGTTCCTCGAGGACCTGGAAATACCCGAAGGCATGCCCCCCGGGGCGCCGCGTCCGGGTCCGCTGTTCACCTATACGCCTTGGCTGAGTTTCGGGTCGGCGTTCATCGCAACGACGGCCATCAATGCCGCGCTCTTCGCGCGCATGAAGACCGGCCGCGGGCAACACATCGAGACCTCTCTTTTCCAATCGGCTCTCAGCCTCACCGCATCGAAATGGATGAGGGCCGACAACAGCGACGCGCCTCATTTCAGATCGTGGATCTACGACCGGAGGGCACACAAAGGCTTCTTCCGGTGCTCGGACGGCCGATGGACCGAGCAATGGGTACCTAATCCTCGGTTCGTCCTTTCGAGTAGCGAGGGAGACACGCTCGAGGTGGACCCGTCGATGACAACGGTGGTTGACGATCCGGAACGGGTGCCCCCAGACCCCGAGAACATCGTCGTCTTGGCCCACTACTTCGAGCCGATGGCTGCAGCCATGGCACGATTCCCTTCCAGGGAGTGGGTTGAAGCGGCGGCCCGTGCCGGCGTACCGCTTCAGCCGGTGCGTACGCCCGAAGAAGCTCTCTCCGATCGGGCCCTCTTGGCAGAGGCGGCCGTCGTCGAAGTTGACCACCCTCAGCACGGCAAGTTACGTCAGGCCGGAATCCTCTATCACATGAGCAAGACGCCTGGAGAGGTCCGACGGCCCGTGCCGTCGGTTGGGCAACACAACGATGAGATCCGCGCCGAGGCCGGTGCAGGCGCTTCACCGGCGGCTCAACCGGACCAACCCGCGACATCCGTCTCGCTCAAGGGTCCGCTCGAAGGAGTCAAGGTTCTCGATCTCGGCTTCGCTGTTGCCGGACCATTCGGAACACAGGTATTGGCCGACCTGGGCGCGGATGTCATCAAGGTCAACGGGTACCGCGACCCGTGGTGGCACGCCATGCACATCGCTTACGGGTGCAACCGCAACAAACGGAGCGTTGGCATCGACCTCAAGTCGGCGGACGGCCAGGCCGTCATCCATCGACTGATTGCGCAGGCGGATGTGGTGCATTCCAACATGCGTCCCGATGCACTTCGGAGGCTGCACCTCGACGAGGCGTCGGTGCGGGAAATCAATCCGGACATCATCTATTGCCACACCAGAGGGTTTGAAAAGGGACCGAGGTCCGACTCACCGGGGAACGATCAGACCGGGCTTTCACTGGCCGGGGTCACCTACGAGGACGGCGGTACCCGGCTCGGCGGGACGCCGTTCTGGAGCCTGACCTCGCTCGGCGATACCGGAAACGGCTTCCTCTCCGCGATCGGGGTCATTCAAGCGCTCTACCACCGGGCCCGCACCGGTGAGGCCCAGTCGGTGGACACGTCGATCCTCAACGCCGGGCTCCTCCTCGGATCGATTGCCTCGATCCGAGAGGACGGGACTCCCCTCCCGCGTCCTCAGCTCGACGCCATGCAGCTGTCGCTGGGACCGCTCTACAGGCTGTACGAGACGGCGGATGGCTGGATCTGCCTCGCCGCAGTGACCGAAGAACAGTGGCACAAGTTGGCTCACTGCTTGAACCAGAGCCACTGGACCACTGATCCGCGTTTCCATGATCATCGTTGGCGAGAGCGGCACCGGGTCGAGTTGGAAACGCTGATCGGTGACTTGTTCCTCGAGCAGTCGTCGGAGGACCTCTTCCGAGAACTCGATGCCTGCGGGGTCCCCTGCGAGATTCCGAATCCGAACTTCGGCCTCGAACTTCTCGATGATCCGGAGGCACTTGGTCTCGGGTTGCGGGTCCAACATGATCATCCGAAGTTGGGCCGACTTGAGCAGTTCGGGCGAACAGCCGACTTCTCCGACACCCAGCCCGAGATCTGGGGGCCTCCGCCCATTTGTGGCCAGCACACGCGGGAGATCCTCGCCGCTGTCGGGTATGAGTTAGATGAGATCGAAAAGCTGCTCGAGGTAAAGGCGGTCTTCGAGAATCTCTGGGTTGACTGAGCCGGGATTTGTCTCGTGTCCAGTCGACGGAATGGGTTCTCGTCCGGCGCTCACCGGTCATGACAGCGTGTCTTACCTGGCCGGCCGAACGATCCGACATGGCAGGTAGACGCCGACGGTGCCGATAGCGTAAGCAGCCATGCCTTGCCACACCTTTCGTTCAGGTGCGTTCGTTAGCCGTGGTTGAGAACCCAAAAGGAAAACGACGAGTTGACCGCGAAACGCTCGACGCGCCTGGCGAGCCTGACATGAGGAGTCGACTCATTCAGGCTGCGCTCCAAAGCATCATTGATCTCGGTTTTTACCGCGGCTCAAGCACAAACGAAATCGCCCGGCGAGCAGGAGTCACTTGGGGGGTCATCCAGCACCGCTTCGGCTCTCGGGAGGCTCTGATGCTCGCCGTGCTCGAGGCGAGCACGGAAGACCTCGAAGGAGTCGTTGCGCAGGCTCATATCGAGGGATCAACGATCCGGGACCGACTGAATCAGCTCATCGAGCTCCTCGCTCGACACTACGACACTCCCGAATACTTGGCGATCCTGCAGGTGATTTTGAACCTCGAGCACGATCCGCGTACCAGTGAAGAAGTACGTCAGACCATGCGTAAGGCCGCTGATCACTCGACGGCACACATTCACAGATTGCTCAAAGAGGCGCTGGGAGATAAGCCGATCCCGAAGAATCTTCGATCGAACGTCATTCTGGCCATTCGGGGCTTCTGTTTCAGCCAACAGCTCAACAATTCAATCGCTTACGGAGCTCTCCAACGACCGCGATCGCAGCCGAAGCAACGTAGGGAGTTGTTCGCTGAAATGCTGACGCCGTATTTTGAAGCTCGCCAGGAGTAGTTTGCGATCAAATGGAGTTGAACGGTCAGGTACCGTTTCTTCCCTCCAGCAGCATGTCGCGATGCGTTCGGTCGAACGCACAAATTCCTTCTGCCATTCGATCCCCTGGAATTTGCCACCCACGCAGCGAAGGTCGGCAACTCGGTCGCGAGGGATCACCGAGTCTGGCCGCGGCTCCTCAAGGCCCGTCGGTCACAGGGTGGTGCTGCAGCACTTGTCGATCACGGCTGCCAACTCGGCCGGATTCGTCTCGTACGAGCGATGCCCGGCCTCGAGGTCGATCACCGTCGCGCCGCCCATAGCGGCGATCATCCGGTCCGCCAACTCGGGGGGAATTACGTTGTCCCGGAGCGCACGCACGTAGACCCGAGGCACGTCAGCGGGAAACCCCGTCCATGACACCGCTTCGAAGAGGACGCCGGGAGCCTCGAGCCCCATGCGCGGCCCGTTCTCGACGATTTCCAGATTGGTCTCGATGGGAGGCTCACCGGGCCGCAAGCCGCCAATGGTCCGCCCCCGCGCGGATTCCAACGTGAGATCTCGGTGATCGCTTGCCAATGTCTGGATGTCGTCGCGGAGGTAGTCGATCGGGCGTTCGCCGTCTGCCGGCACGGTGGCCGAGACGAAGACCAGCCCCCGCAGCGCGGGTGTCGAGCGGGCGGCCAGCGTCGCTGCGACCCCCGGCAGGACGTACCCACCGGAGGAATGCCCGACCAGCACCATCTCGGTGAGCGCTGCCTCCTCAATGTCCGCCACCACGGAGCTCACCCAGTCGCCGATCGTGACCTCGGCGAGGTCGGCCGGTCGGTAGCGCCGTCCCGGCAGGTCCACGGCGATCGACGGGGCGGCCATCTGGCTGCGCACGGGGTCCCACATGGTGGACGTGAGCGTCCCGCCATGGAGCAGCACGGCGACGGCGGCCGGCCCGTCCGTGCTCACAGCGAGGCGCCGGCCCGGGGGCGTGGGAGATACGCCAGCGTCCCCTCGCCACGGAACTCGTACACCGGATCGTCGCAGTCCAGGCCCTCTAGCCGGAGCTGTCGCACCAGAATCTTGGACGTCGCGGTTGTCGGGAGCGCTGGGGACACCCGTACGTAGCGCGGCACCCACTTGCGGCCGAGATCTGTTTGCTCGGCGAGGAACGCTCCGAAGGCCTCGCCGTCGAAGGTCGCGCCCGGCCGGAGCTGCACGGCCGCCATCACCTGGTCACCGACGGATGGGTCCGGCACGGCGTAGATGGCAGAGATCACGACGTCGGGGTGTCGGTCGACGATGCGCACCACCGGTGCGGCGGCGAAGTTCTCGCCGTCCACGCGCAGCCAGTCGTCCCCGCGGCCGGCGAAGTAGAGGTATCCCTTGGCGTCCTTGTAGGCGAGGTCGCCCGACCAGTACCACCCATTGCGGACCCGGGCCCGGTCAGCCTCCTCGTTGTCCCAGTAGCCCTCGAAGTTGGGTGGAATCGAGTCGGAGACGATTTCCCCCACCGCCTCCAGGGCGTTGAGCAGCACGCCGCCGTCGTCGAACCTGGCCAATGCGCGCTCTCTGCCGTCCTGGTCGACGACCAAGACGCCCGGCGGGGCAGGACCGAGCGCGCCGGCCGGCGTGTCCGGGGAACGCGAGATCGCGATCCCCCCCTCCGTCGACCCGTAGTTCTCCGAGATGGCACAGCCGAACCGCCGGGCGAAACGGTCCACGTCGCCCGGTGCGGCCTCGTTCCCGAACACGTCGCGCAGCGTGCTCTCTGCGTCATCGTCCTGCTCGGGTGTGGCCAGGACGTAGGAGAGCGGACGTCCCACATAATTCCAGTAGGTCACACCGTGGCGGCGTACGTCAGGGAGGAAGCCCGAGGCGGAAAACCGTCCACCGGTGGGAAGTGCGATGGTGGCGCCACCGACCACCGCAGGCGCCCAGCCCGACATGAGGCAGTTGGAGTGGAAGAGCGGCATCGACAGGTAGCAACAGCTGTCGGAGTCGAACCCGTAACGCTGCGCCAACGAGGCGCCGATGACGACCATCCGGCCCTGGGTGCACCGGCACGCCTTGGCCGAGCCCGAGGTACCCGAGGTGAAGATGAGATAGCCCAGCGTGACGTCCTCGACGGCGTCGACATCAGGGAGGTCGGGGGCCGGGGGCAGGGCGGAGTTGCCGTCGACCAGGCGGACACGCGGGTTGTCCGCAGTAGCGATCCCCATGGCCGGCCCGAGATCCTGGCCCTCGACGAGCTCGAGGTGAGCGCGGTCGGTCACCAGCAACTGACAACGGGTGAAACTCAGTTCGCTGGCCAGGGCGGGACCAGGATGCGTGGGGTTGGCCCCGACGTACACCGCACCCGAGAGCGCGCACGCGCCGAGCCAGAAGTGATGTTCCGGGACGTTGCCCAACAAGACACCGATGTGCGGTGGCCCGTCGACGCGTTGGTCGGACCACCATGCCGCACGCCGGGCTGCCTCGGCGACGACGGCGTTCCAGGACCACTCCGAATCCTCGTAACGCAGTCCCGGGGTGTCGTCGCCGGCCCGGGCCGCCCAGGCGTCGGCCATCGACCTCATCAGCTCGTCCTGCCCGGTCGCCCGAGGCGTTCGCGCAGCTCGCCCAGGGACGCTTGGAAGGCCGGCCGCTCCATCGACCAGCGCTGCGCCGCCAACTCGATGGCGATGGCGGCCGCGGGTTCGTCGACCGCGGCGATCGACGCCAAGGTCTGCTTGGTCCTCGACACCAGCTCAGGATCCCGCGACGCCGCTTTCTCTGCCAGTCGGCGCGCCTCAGCAGCCAAGTCGTCGGCCCCCACGCACCGCCACACCAACCCGCGACGCGCGGCTTCCTCGCCGTCGAGCACCTCTCCGAACAGTGCGAGCGCAGCTGCGCCCTGCCTTCCCACTACCTGCTCGAGCCGCCAGAGCGCGCCGCCGCCTGGGTGGATCCCGACCTCGAGGAATCGGAGGTCGAAGCGCGACGCGGGCGTGCAGATCGACATATCGCAGCAGAGGAACAACGTGATGCCGGCGCCGATCGCTGCGCCGTCGATCGCCGCCACGGTGGGCATCGGTGCATCGTCCAGAGCGTGGAACGCCCGATAGATGTCTTCGAGGCCGACCTTGGGCTCGAGGAGCTCGTCCACCGACCCGCCGGCGGAGAAAACGGGTGGGGTGTTGCGCAGGACGAGCGCACGCGAGCCGCGGGCTGCCGCGCCCTCGACCGCCTCGCTCAGTGCGCGGACCAGGTCCCACGAGAGCGCGTTGCGCGTCCCGGGATCGTCCAGCACGACGGTCGTGATCGCATCGGATTCTTCGACGCGGACCGGTCCGACGGGCCTGCTCACCTTCTCCTCCGAACTTCGCTCAACGGGTGCGGGCATCGGGGTCGAACGGCGGGCGACCCATCTGGTCGCGGACCGTGACCACCGGCGGATTCGTCAGCATGCGGCGTTGCCAGTTGGCGCCGTCCACCACGAGGACATGTCCCGAGATGAACCGTGCATAGGGCGAGGCGAGGAAGGTGGCGGCCCACCCGAGCTCGCGTAGCCGCCCCACGCGCAGTGCCGGCTGGCACGCGTCCTTGTCGCTCGTTCGCTCGAGGTTGCCTTGTATGTCCGCTGTCATGTCCTCGTGCGGGAAGAGCCCCGGGACGAGCCCGTTGACCGCAATCCCATAGGGACCCCACTCCACGGCCAGTGTCTCGACCATGTTCTTCACACCGGCCTTGGCCGCGGCCGAGTGGGCGAACCCCGGACCGCCTGTCCAGGCGTACGACGCGCCTACGTCGATGATCGATCCGGGCGTGCCGGCCGCGATGTGCCGTCGCGCGAACTCGCGTGAGCAAAAGAACGTCCCGTTGAGGGTGATGTCGACCACCGTCCGCCACGCGTTGGGTGACATGTCCTCCGCTGGCACCGGGAAGTTCGCTGCGGCGTTGTTCACCAACACACCTGGGAGGCCGAACGTGGCTTGGGCTGCGTCGAAGGCGGCGGCGATCTGTTCCGGCTCGCGGATGTCGCACGTGACCGCGAGCGCCTGGCCTCCCATCTCGCTCACGGCGGCGAAACCGGCGTCGAGGTGCTCCTGACTGCGGCTGGCGACAACCACCGCGGCACCGAGACGGGCGAACTCCAGCGCGATCGACTTGCCGAGCCCGGTGCCCGCGCCAGTGATGAAGACGGGCACACCGTCGAAGGTTCCAGGCGGCAGTGCGGTCGCCCCGGCAGGCGGGGGTTCGGGCAGTCCGGCCACGTCAGCTCCCTTTGTACTCGGGCGGGCGGTCCTGGGCCCGGGCGGCCCGCAACTCGGCCATGTCGTCGGAACGCGCGATGAAGGTCTGAGCGATCATCTCCTCGTCCATTGACGCGACCACCTCGGGCACAGCCAGGTGATCCAGGATCCGGCGAGCCGCACGCACCGTCACCGCCGGCGCCTCGGCGATCTTCTCGGCGATGGCGCGCACTTCTTCGTCCAGGCGCTCCGGCGGCACCACCCGGGAGACGACCCCGTGCCCTAGAGCCTCGTCCGCTCCCATCACCCGGCCCGTGAGCACCATGTCGGCGGCGACCCCGTGCCCGCAGATCTGGAAGAGGCGGGCGACGCCGCCCGTGTCGGGGATCACGCCGTGTCCGACCTCCGGCAGCATGAAGCGGGCGCCCTCGGCGGCCACCCGGATGTCACACAGCAAGGCTCGCTGGAACGAGCCCCCGATGGCCCAGCCCTGCAACGCGACCACGATTGGCGCGTCGAGCTCGAAGATGGCACGGATGCCGCGATGCCCACGCCGCATCAGTTCGTGATGGGTCAATCCCGAGTCGGCGCCACCGAACGCGCCGACGTCTCGTCCGGAGGAGAAGGACTTCCCCTCGCCCCGCCAGATGACGGCACGAACGTCCGGCATCGTCTGCAACTCGGCCAGGACGTCGAAGAGCTGGGCGTCCATGTCGTCGTCGAAGGCGTTGTGCTTCTCCGGATTGACGTTGGTGATGGTGGCGATCGCACCGTCGACCTCTAGCCGTACCGTTCCGGCCACCGCGTCGCTCCTCGCTTCCTGACCCCCCCGTGAGTCCGAAATGACCCGCGACGTTGTGGCGCGGTGTCCTGAAGGCCGGCGGGGAGATCCCGAAAATCAGATACCATATACAAATATGGTCGATGTGGCCGCTGAGCCTTCGGACCGGCGGTCGTCGGGCCCGTTGACGGGCATCCGGGTGTTGGCACTCGAGCAGATGCAGGCATTGCCGTTCGCCACCCAGCTGCTGGCCCGACTGGGGGCCGACGTCGTGAAGGTGGAGCCACCCGGCGGCGAACTGGGCCGCAGCTCTCAACCGTCGGTGCCCGATCCGGAGGGACGGCCGATGGGTGCCACCTTCCTGCGGAACAACCTCGGGAAGCGCAGCATCTGCGTTGACCTGAAGAACCCCGCCGGGCGCCAACTGGTGCTCGATATGGCCCCCCGCTTCGACGTGATCGCCGAGAACTTCCGTGCCGGGGCCATGTCCAAGCTGGGACTCGGCTTCAAAGACCTCGTCGCGGTAAACCCGCGCTGCGTCTACGTCTCGGTGTCAGGGTTCGGCAACGTGACCAGCTCCCCTTACCGCGACCGGATGGCTTTCGCCCCGATCGTCGAGGCCATGTCGGGCATCTATGCCATGAAACAGAAGGGGGACCGGCCGCCGGAGGCTTCCCCCGTCGGAGGCCTGGGTGACATCAGTGCTGCGCTGTTTGCCACCGTGGGCCTCCTCGCCGCGCTGCGCGAACGCGATCGGACGGGCCAGCCCCAGCACGTCGACGTCGCCATGTTCGACTCGGTGCTCGCCATGACCGACATCGTGTCCAACTTCTGGTCGATGGGCCTGAAAAACGGCGAGGTGGGTCCGCTGATCAACGACGGATTCCGGGCCGGCGACGGTTGGATCATCGTTCAGGTGACCCGCGAGCACTATTTCGAACGCCTGGCTGACATCGTGGGCCACCCAGAATGGCGGACCGACGACCGACTGTCGACGCGGCAGGGATGGGTCGACCACCTCGAGGACGTCATCCGTCCCGCCATCGAGCAGTGGGCTTCCGACAAGACGCGGGAACAAGCCTGCGCCGAACTCGGTGCCGCCGGCATCGCGGCGGGGCCGTGCTTGCGCGACGAGGAGCTCGTCGGTGACCCGCACGTCGACGCCCACGGCATGCTGGTCGGCATCGCCCGGCCGCAGGGTGGGGGGAGTCCGGTCCTCACCCCGGGCAACCCAGTGCGGATCCTCACCGCGCCCGGCACGCCCGACACGCGGGTGCCGTGGGTGGGCGAAGACACCGACGACGTCCTGGCCAAGGAGCTCGGTCTGTCCATCGACGACGTGGCTGCCCTGCGCTCCGCCGGCGTTGTCTCCTAGCTCCGAGCGGTTGGCACGCCCCCAGACAATCCCGGCCGCGCTGGAACGGGCCGCCCGCGACTTCGGTGACGCCGAGGCCGTCGTCGACCGCAGCGACCGCTGGACCTTCGCCCAGTTGCACGACGAGTCGCTGCGCGTCGCCCGGGCCCTGGCCGCCAGCGGCGTTCGTCCGGGTGATCGGGTGGCCCTGTGGTCCCCCAACAGCGCACACTGGATCGCCGCGAGCTTCGGCGTCTACGCGGCTGGCGCCGTTCTCGTCCCTGTGAACACGCGCTTCAAGGGGATGGAGGCGGCCCATGTCTTGGGACGCTCCGGCACCTCCGTCCTCCTGGCCAGCACCGACGCCGTCGGCACCAACCTGGTCGGCCTGCTGGAGGCCGCTGACCTACCCAGCTTGCGCGAGACGGTGGTCGTCGAGGGACCAGCACACACCGGCACCGTCCGCTGGGACGACTTCGTGGCGCGTGGTGCGGCGGATGGCGATCGTCCGCTCCCTGTCGTGGGCGACGACGACCTCGCAGACATCGTCTTCACCTCAGGGACCACCGGTGCCCCCAAGGGGGCCATGCTCGGCCACGGTCCGAGCGTCCGCACCTACGAGGCTTGGAGCGACGCCGTCGGGCTCCAGCGAGGCGACCGCTATCTCTGCGTCTACCCCTTCTTCCACACCGCTGGCCTGAAGTCAGCCGTGCTGGCCTGCGTACTCCGCGGCGCCACTGTTCTGCCTCATGCGGTCTTCGACGCCGGCGTGGTGATGCAGCGGGTCGCGCAAGAGCGCATCACAGTCCTGCCGGGACCGCCCACGGTGTTCCAGTCGATGCTGGAGCACCCCGAGCGTGCGCAGTTCGACCTCAGCTCGCTGCGACTCTCGGTGACCGGCGCCGCCACGGTGCCCGTCGAAGTAGTGCGACGGATGCGCGAGGACCTGCACATCGCTTCGGTGGTGACCGGCTACGGGCTCACGGAGACGACGGGCACGGTGAGCATGTGCCACCACGACGACCCGTCCGAGGTCATCGCCACGACGGTGGGACGGCCTCTGCCCGGCGTGTCGGTGCGAGTGGCCGACGAGAAGGGCGCCACGGTGCCGACAGGTGAGACCGGCGAGATCCTCGTGAAGGGCTTCAATGTCATGCGCGGCTACTTCGACGATCCCGAGGCCACCGCCGAAGCCATCGACGACGGGGGCTACCTGCGGACGGGGGACATCGGCTTCCTCGGCGACGACGGGAACCTCCGCATCACCGATCGCAAGAAGGACATGTTCATCGTCGGCGGCTTCAACGCCTTCCCCGCCGAGATCGAGGGCATCATGCTCACCCATCCCGGCGTGGCCCAGGTTGCGGTCGTCGGCGTGCCCGACGACCGGCTGGGCGAGGTGGCGCGGGCGTACGTTGTGCGCCGCGGCGGCCAAGCCGTCGACGAAGCGCAGCTCATCGCCTGGTGTCGCGAGCACATGGCCAACTACAAGGTGCCGCGGGAGGTGCAGTTCGTCCAGGATCTCCCGCTCACCGCGAGTGGCAAGGTGCAACGCTTCCGCCTGCGCCAGCCGGCAACGTGACATCCTCTCGGAGATGACGCATCCCTTCCGCGACGTGGCCGTCGTCGGGATCTTCAACACTCCCCAGGCCCGCCGTCTCCCTGGGCACGACTCCTCGTCGATCGCGCTCGAGGCGGCACTTGGCGCACTTGCCGACGCCGGGATCGATGCTGGCGACGTTGACGGCGTGGTGGGACAGGCGGCCGCGGACGCGGTGCTCGAGCTCGGGCTCGGCCCTTGCGTGCGCCGCCCCAATGGCCTTGGCATTCCGAGCATCGTCGACGCGGCAGCGCTCATCGCGACGGGCCAGTGCCGCGTCGTGCTCGTCCTGGCCGGTGGCGCAGGGCTGCGTAGCCACGGCTCGGCTGCCCCTTGGACCACACCGCCCAACGAGCTCGTCGCAGGCTTCGGTCTCTTCACTGCTGCCGAGTTCGCCTTGATGGCCAGGCGCCACATGGTCACCTATGACACGACAGAACTCCAGCTTGCGACCGCGGCGGCGGTCATCCGCACCAACGGGCACCACAATCCCGAGGCCGTCTACCACGGACGGGGGCCGTTCGACCCCGAGGACATCTTGGCGTCGCCGATGGTGGCGGAGCCCTTCCACCTACTCGACTGCGCCACCGTCTCGGAGGGCGGATGCGCGCTCGTGCTGGCCCGCGCCGACATTGCGCGCACCGACCAACGGGCGGTCTGGATCCTTGGCTGCGGCAGCGACAGCTACGGGCCCGCCTACACCGTGGCGCCCGTCTGGGACTTCACTCCGCGTCCTGGTGTGCGGCCCGCCGGCTGGGTGGGAGCCGGCGCCGCCCAGGCTTCCTTCGCCATGGCCGGGCTCGGTCCGAGCGACGTGGACGTGGCCGAGTTCTACGATCCATTCTCCTTCGAGATCATCCGCCAACTCGAGGCATACGGATTCTGCGAACCGGGTGAGGGCGGCCCCATGGTCGAGTCGGGCGCCATCGGTCCCGGCGGCACGCTGCCTGTCACCACCGACGGCGGCACGATGTCCTATAGCCACCCGGGGATCGCGGCGCAGCAGTTCCAGCGCGTGACGCGTGGCGTGCAGCAGCTACGCGGCGAGTGTCGCAGCATGCAGGTCGACGGTGCACAGGTCGCGCTGTGCTCGAACGGGGGCTCGGGCGCGCTGTTCACCGACGTGCTGATCCTGGGCAAGGCGCGCCCATGAGCGCCACGGAAGCCAGGCTGCTCGCTCCCCCACCTCCCGGTGGTTTCCCCATGCCGCGCCCGTCCGAACGATCGGATCCGTTCTGGCGCGGCGCTCGCGCGGGGCGTCTCGTGCTACCTCTCTGCTCCGCATGCGGTGCACGTGCCCTGCGCGCGTTCGCCGCGTGTCCGCAGTGCTCCGCCACCGCGCTGACCTGGGAGCAGAGTTCCGGCTTGGGAACGCTCTACAGCTGGACGGTGGTCTGGCGGCCGCCCCATCCGGGCTTCGTCGTGCCGTACGCCCCCTCAGTCGTGGCACTCGACGAAGGGTGGTGGTTCCTCAGCGCGGTGGTCGGCTGCCCGCCGAGCGAACTGCGCGACGGGCTGGCGCTCCAGGTCGAGTTTCACCCGGCATCCGATGAGCTGTCGCTCCCCTACTTCCGCCCCGTGGCCTGACGACAGCTCCAAGTACACGGGTTCTGTAGTGCCGAGCCGCCTCCTTGCGTCCCCGTCAAGTCCCGGTGAACTGCGGCGGCCGTTTCTCCAGGAACGCCCGTGGACCCTCCGCGGCGTCGTTCGACCCCATCACCTCCAGGCCGAGGGGACCCTCGATCGCAAAGGCCTCGGCCTCCGGCAGGGAGTCCGTCTCCCGGAGGGTCCGGAGAATGGCGGCGACGGCGAGGGGGCCGTTCGCCGCGATGCGCGCGGCGATGGCGCGGGCACGGGTGAGGGCCTGTCCGTCTGGCACCACGTGGTTGACCAGACCGAGCTCTTGCGCCCGCGCCGCGCTGATGTCCTCGCCCGTCAACAGCATCTCGGCCGCCACCGCGTAGCCGATCTGGCGCCGGAGGCGGACCGCGGAGCCGGCCATCGGGAAGAGGCCGCGCTGCACCTCCGTCACGCCGAACACCGCGCTCTCGCCGGCAACCCGGATGTCGGTGCCCTGGAGGATCTCCGTCCCACCGGCCCGGGCGAAGCCCTCCGCGGCCAGGATGATGGGCTTGGAGGGCCGGAAGGTTTTCAACCACGCACCGAAGATCACCTGCGGCTCGTCGCGGAGCCGCACGATCCAGTCGTTGTCTGCCGCTCCATCACGGAGGCGGCCGATCTCGGCGAGGTCCATGCCGGCGCAGAACGTCGAGCCCCGTCCTGTGAGCACGCCCACTCGGAGCGAGGGATCGCCGTCGAGGCGGACCCAGGCGTCGTAGAGGCGGCACAACATCTCCGCATTCGTGGCGTTGCGCTTTTCGGGACGGTTCAGCGTGACGACCAGGACAGGTCCGTCGGCTTCGACGAGGACGAGCGGTTCGCCCTCCGGTCTCTGCTGCGTGTTGCTCACCGGTCGATCAGGTCTACTCGTTGGACTGCCACTCGGGACGGAAGTAGCCCGCAAAACGCAGGTCACCGCCGCGCAGCTCGCGGATGGTGAGGAAGTCACCCTTGTAGCCCTTGTGGTCGCCGGGACCGAACGTGATGTAACAGGACGGCCCGCCGTTGGTGGCCGGCATCCAGCGGATGCGCTCGAGCCCGTCGTGGACCCAGCGCGGCTCGGGAATTGCCGCGTTGGCGATCCCGTGGATCGCCACCCGCGCCGTGTCGTAGGCCAGCGCGACCACAACGTTGCGCGCCTCGCGACCGAAACGCTTCGAGAACCGCTGCACCATCGCGTTGTAGTTCGGGTTTGCGCCGTCCTCTCCGAGCTGATCGATGCCGTGCCAGCCTTCGATCCCGCCCGCCCACTCGTTCTTGTTCGAATAGAACATGAACGCCGTGCCCATGATGCGCGGCGGGTCCCATCCGAGCGCCTGCAGCGCCGCGCCGAAGTGGAAACAGGCGTAGCCATACCCGCCGTAATAGAGGCCTTCGGTCCCGGCCTCCCGCATCGCAGCAAGGTGCTCTTGGAGGCCGCGCGGGTTGGGCTCGAGCTTCACCTCCCGCGTGACCGTCATGCCTAGTCGGATTGCCTCGTCGCGGAAGAAGTCGGCGTAGTCGCGCCCCGAAGACCCGGCCTCCCAGAAGAGGCCGACCTTGCGGACGCCCTGTTGGTAGAGCCAGTTGGCGCAGATGACGCCTTCGGTCGGGATGTCGCCGTTGGCGATGGAGAAGCAGTAGTCGGAGGCGAACTTCCACGCGCCGGTCCAGCCGATGCAGGACACCTTGAGCTCGTTGGCCAGGTCCTGGATCGTCAGGCAGTTGTCCGAGATCATCGGACCGAGCACCACCACGCACCCCTGGTCGACCAGCCAGCGGTACCCGTCGAGGAGCTTGCGGAAGTTCTCCCGCGGCAGGCCCCGGGCATCGGCCACGACGAGCTGGATGGGCGAGCGAGCCCAGACCCCTTCGTTCATGGCGTCCTCGATGGCCAGGATCGTCGGGTCGATCCAGTCGGCCGTCAACTGGTTGAGGTCCATGTCTATGAGGATCCCGATCTTCACCGGCTCCCACGTGTCGCCCTGGGTCTGCACGCCCCGCGTGGGCGGGTAGATCGTGATGTTCTGGACCGCCTGGTCCTTGGCCGCACCGGTCCCCTCGTACCAGAGGTTGGCGTCACCACCGCTCCCCTCCAGGAACGCCCGGGTGCCGTGGCTGACCGACGACACCGCCCGCTCGGGCTCTGCGATGCCATGGTCGACCGGCTCCGGGAACATCCGCTCCACGTATTCGGGCGGTTGCGGCATGGTGGATCCTTTCGATCGGTCCGATGTTTGACCGGACAGCTCCGGCCGGTCAGCCGGGGACGACGACGGGCAACTTGCTGTAGCCGCGCACCGTGCTGGTGAAGAGGAACTCGCTGCGTTCGTGGTCGACATCCCACTCGGGATAGCGGGCCAGCGTCTCTTCGAGCGCGATCCGGCCTTCCAGGCGAGCCAGCGCCGCGCCCAGGCAGAAGTGGACGCCGTACCCGAAGGTCACGTGCTGGTCGAATTGCCGGTGGATGTCGAAGCGGTCCGGGTCGGGGAACGCCCGTTCATCGCGTCCCGCCGAGCCGGTCAGCATAAGGACCTTGGAGTTCGGTGGGATCTCGGTCCCGTAGAGCTCGACGGGGGCAGTGGTCCAGCGCCCGTTGACCGGGGAGGGCGCTTCGTAGCGCAACAACTCCTCGATGGCCTGTGGGATCAGCGAGGGGTCCGCAGCCAGCTCTGCCCGCTGGTCCGAGTACGCCGCCAGCGTGTGGCCGGCCCAACCGAGCAGTCGGGCCACCGTCTCCGTCCCGGCTGACACGATGAGGATGCCGAAGTTCGTGCTTTCCTCCAAGGTCAGCGTGCGGCGCGAGCCGTCGGGCTCGGCCACCTCGGCGTTGAGCAGATCGGTCAGCATGTCATCGCGCGGACGGGTCTGCCGCTCAACGAGCTGATCGCTGATGTAGCCGTGGAGCTTCAACATGGCATTCAGGGAGACGTCGTTGAGCATGCCGGCTCCGGGCTCCAGGTGGAAGATCCCGTCGATCGTCTCGCGCACCATCTCCCGGTCCTCCGGTGGGACGCCGAGCAACATGGCGATCACGTTGGCGGGGACGAGCGCCCCGAAGTCGGCGACGTAGTCGAAGCCACCCCTGCCCTTCTGCGCGTCGAGCAACTCGGCGCACAGCATGCGGATCTGCGGCTCGAGCTCCGCCATTCGTCGTACCGTGAACGCGCGCGACACGAGTCGCCTGAAGACGGTGTGCTCGGGTTGGTCCATGAAGATCATCATGTGGATGGAGTCCATGGATTGTTCCGACATCTGCTCCAACACCGTCCCGTGGGCCGAGCTGAACGTGCGCGGGTCGAGTGACGCAGCCATGACGTCGTCGAAGCGGCTGAGGGCCCAGAAGTCGTAGGTGTCGTTGCGATAGAGCGGGGCCTCGTCGCGCAGCCGTCGCCAAATCGGGTGGGGGTCCGTCTTGAAGGACGGGTCGAGCGGATCCCAGGTCAGCGGCTCTCCCGCCTTGGTGGTGACCATGTTGAATACTTTATATGGATCTTGGTTCTCGGGGCAGGCCCAGGACCCGCTCGCCGACCTGGTTGCGCTGCATCTGGTCCGTGCCGCCGCCGATGCGCACCGACCACTGGCCGACGAACTTCTCCCGCCAGAAGCCGGCGTCCGGTGTCGTCCCGTCTGACGCGGCACCCGCCGGGCCGAGCAGCGCCATCCCGAGGTCGCCCAGAAGCGCGCTCTGTTGCGAGATCGCCAGCTTCAAGATGGAGCCTTCCGCGCCGGGGGCTCGGCCCTGGCTGACGGATGTCTGCACGCGCAGGCCGAGGTAGCGCAACAATTCGAAGCTGATGTAGGCCCGGGCCACGTGTTGGCGCTCCCGCGCGTCGAGGTCACGCCCGAGCCCGTTGACGAGGGACCGGACGTCCGCGAACGTCGTGCCCCGGCCGCTGCCGATGGACATGCGCTCGCTGGCGAGCGTCGTCCGGGCCACCTTCCAGCCCTCGCCCTCGGCACCCAGCATGTTCGCCGCAGGGATCCGCACGTCGGACAGGAACACCTCGTTGAAATGGGCGACCCCTGTTGCCTGGCGCAACGGTCGCACGTCGATACCGGGCGTCGTCATGTCGACGAGAAAGTACGAGATCCCCTCGCGGCCTGACCCTGCCCCGCCGGTGCGCGCCAGCAGGATGCCCCAGTCGGCGAACTGGGCGAAGGACGTCCAGACCTTCTGGCCGTTCACCACGTATTCGTCGCCGTCCCGCTCGGCGCGGGTGATGAGGGACGGCAGGTCCGACCCGGCTGCCGGTTCGCTGAAGAGCTGACACCACAGCACGTCGCCGCGCAACGTCGGCCCCAGGTGATCATCCTGTTGGGCGGGTGTACCCCACGCCATGAGAGTCGGCCCGACCATGGCCAGACCGATCGACAGGGCGCCCGCGCTCACGTCGAAGTCTGCTTCCTCCTGGGAGAAGATCATCTGCTCGAGCGAGGAACCACCCCGGCCTCCGAACGCTTTCGGCCAAGTGATGCCCGCCCACCCGCCGTCGTAGAGGGTGCGCTGCCAGCGCCGGCACCAGTCGACGTGGCGGTGCTGCGATGCTTCGTCGGTCGGCAGGCCGACGCGTGCTGTCGTCCCTTCATGGCGCAACGGAGCGTTAGCGTCGAGCCAGCGACGAGCCTCCGCACGGAACGCCGCCTCTTCTGGGGTGTCCTCGAAGTCCACGGTCTCCCGGTTCGGCTCAGTCCAGCCCGAGCACACGCAGGGCGTTGCCGCGCAGGAATTTCGGCCAGACCTCGTCCTTGAAGCCGACGTTGGGCATTTCGGTCATGATCCGCTCCACCGAGAGGCCCATGGGGAAGTAGCCCGCGTAGATAATCTTGTCGGCGCCGCGCGTGTTGGCGAAATCGATGATGTTCTTCGGGTAGTACTTCGGCGCGAAGGCACTGGTCGAGTAGTGCAGGCCCGGCCACTTCAGCATCAACTTGACGGCGAGCTCCGTCCAGGGTTCGCAGCCGTGGCGGGTCACGAAGATCAGGTCTGGGAAGTCGAACATCACCTCGTCGATCAGCTCGACGTGCTGGCACGCCGCTTTGAGGCGGGGCCCCGGGACCCCGGCACACACGAAGACGGGGATGCCGAGCTCCACGCACTTGGCATACAACGGGTACATCTTCTTGTCGTTGATCGGCACCTGGGGAAAGGTCCCAGCCGGGAACACCCCGACGGCACGCACGCCATAGGTCTCGTACTCCTTGACCAAGCGGGCGATTCCGGCCATGCCCTCGTTCGGGTCCACCGATGAGGAGGCGATGAAACGGTCGGGGTGCTTGGCCAGTGCCTCCTTGCCGATGCCGTTGCAACCGATCATCCCCCGCTCGATCCCCCAGTGGTCCATCTCGTGCAGGGTGATCCCGATGGGGTCGTCGGATCCTTCGAGCTCGCGCTCGGGTACCTGCTTGAACATGTACTCCGCCGGGAACGCCATCTTTTCCTTCGACTCGGCGTCCTTCGTCTGGCGGGTGATGAACTTGTAGACCTCCTTCATGTCCCCATGGGGGAAGCCGATCATGGTGTCGACAATCCCGATATCGGTTGGCATGCTCACGGGCGATCCCTCCTGGAGGCTCCCGGGCCGCCGTCGTGCCGCACGACGGCCACGGCCGGTTCAGGGGGTGATGATAGAATCGGATTCTAGTTCTGACAAGCTGCCACCCAGGGGGTGCGAAGGGGATGACACAGGACACGGCCCGCAGCACCGTCGCCCCGCCGGTACAGCCGGACGGCGCCGAGTCTCCGGCGACGCGTTTGAGCACCCGGCAGGCTGCCCGGCGACAGCGCCTCCTCGACAGCGCGCTGGCGCTCTTGGAGGAGCGTGATTACGAGCGGATCTCGGTGCGCGAGGTCGCAGAGGCTGCCGGGGTGGCGCTGGCCACCCTGTACCACTACTTCCCGTCCAAGGACCACCTCTTCGCCGAGGCGTTGGTCCAGTGGGCCTCGACCATGGGCCCCGACGTCACGCGCCGTCCGCTGAACGGTGCGACTCCCGCGGAGCGGCTCGAAGGGGCGCTCCTGCGCGCCGCCCGGGCTTTCGAGCGGCGGCCGCAACTGGCGCGCCTGCTGACCCGCTTCGAAACGTCCGACGAGGCCTTCGCGCACGAGGTACTGGTCCGGCTCGACGCCGCGACCACCGACGTGTATCTCGACCTGCTGGACGATCTGCCCCGCGATGAAGCGCGCCGGGTCGTGCGGGTCCTCGACGCGGTGTTCGACAGCTCGCTGCGCGCCTGGTCCTCCGGGCGTGCCACCACGGCCGACATGCGGCGCTCCATCTCCGACGCGGTCAGGCTCCTCCTGGGCGACGGGCGGGCCGGATGACCGCGGGTCCCGTGCTCGAGGGTGTGCAGGTCCTGGACCGCAGCACCGGCATCGCGGGCCCCTATTGCACCAAACTCCTCGCCGACGCCGGCGCGGACGTCGTCAAGGTCGAGCGCGCTGCCGAGGATCCGTTCCGCACGCACGGGACCGGCGCGCTGTTCGAATTCCTGAACGCGTCCAAGCGCACGGTGACGGACGACGGCGGACTCCTCGCGTCCGCGCAGGTAGTGATCTGCAACGAGCCGCCCGCCGACGACGAGCTCGGTCGGGCGCGTCCCGACGTCGTCGTCGTCACGATCACCCCGTTCGGGCGGCACGGGCCGTGGGTGAGTCGGCCCTGGACCGAGTTCACGCTCCAGGCAGCGTGCGGATCCACCGGGAACCGCGGGCTCCCCGAACGGCCCCCACTCGCCGCAGGCGGCCGGATCGGCGAGTGGGTGACGGGCACCTACGCCGCGTTGGCCGCACTGGCTGCGCTGCGCGAGGCCCGACGTTCCGGCCGGGGTGAGGACGTCGACGTGGCCGTCCTCGACTGCATGGCCGTCACCATGACGACCTACCCGTCGGTCTTCGGCTCGTTCTTCGGCTGGCCGCCGCTCGCGGGGACCGGACGGAGCATCCAACTTCCGTCCATCGAACCCTCGAGCGACGGCTGTGTCGTCTTCACGGCGAACAGCGCCCAGCAGTTCCAAGACTTCCTCGTGCTGATGGAGCGCCCCGACCTTCTCGAGGATCACGAGTTGGCAATGGTGGGCAAACGCTTCGCACGCCGCACCGAGTTCATCGACGCCGTCCGGGCCTACACCCACACCAAGACGTCGGCCGAACTGCTCGACGCGGCGGCTGCCTTCCGGATCCCCGCGGCGCCCGTGCTCGACGCTCCCGGCGTGCTCGCGTTCGAACATTTTGCCGACCGCGAGGTCTTCGTGCCCGCGCCATCCGGGCGCTTCGCCCAACCCCGTGTGCCCTACCGGATCGCTGGCTTCCCGCCACGCCCGTTCACCCCGGCCCGGGCCCGAGGCGCCGACGACGGTGCCGTCGATTGGGCCCAGCCGGAGACGCCCGGCACCACACCGGTCGACACCTGGCATCTGCCGCTCCAGGGGGTGAAGGTGGTCGACCTCACGGCGTGGTGGGCGGGTCCCTCGGCGACCCTGGCGCTCGCCGCGCTCGGCGCCGATGTGGTGAAGGTCGAATCGGTCGCCCGGCCGGACCAGATGCGGCTCGCCGGCACCCGTCATCCACCTGCTGACGACTGGTGGGAATGGGGCCCCATCTTCCACGGCGCCAACCTCTCCAAGCGCGACGTGACACTCGACCTGGGCTCCTCAGACGGGCTCGCCCTCCTCCGACAGCTGATCGACACGGCCGACGTGCTGATCGAAAACTTCACGCCACGGGTCATCGACCACTTCGGCCTCAATTTCCACTCGCTCCGGGCCCGCAACCCGGGGCTGATCATGGTGCGCATGCCGGCCTTCGGTCTCGACGGGCCGTGGCGTGACCGGAACGGCTTCGCACAGACCATGGAGGCCGTGAGCGGCCTCGCCTGGCGCACCGGCTTCGAGGACGAGCTGCCCACACTGGTGCTTGGCGTCTGCGATCCGCTCGCGGGTGCTCACACCGCCTTCGCCACATTGCTGGCGCTCGACGCACGCGCGCAGACCGGCGAGGGAATGCTCGTGGAATCGGTCATGGTCGAGTCCGCGCTCAATATGGCGGCCGAAGCCATCGTCGAGTCCGGCGCCGGCGCGCCGGCACCCGGGCGCATGGGTAACCGCGGCCCGGATGCGGCACCACAGGGCGTCTATCCCGCATCGGCCGATGACTCCTGGGTCGCGCTCGCCGTCGAGAATGACGCCCAGTGGGACGCGCTCGTCCAGTGCCTCGGCTCACCTCCGTGGGCGGCGGAAGTCAGGCTGCGCACTGCCGACGGCCGGCGCGCCCACCACGACCGGCTCGACGAGCACCTCGAGGTGTGGATGAGGGACCGCACAGCGGAGGAGGCGGCCGCGTCGCTCTCGGCCGCCGGCGTGCCCGCCGAGGTAGTCATCGCCGGACGCGACGTGCTGCACAACCCTCAGCTGCGTGACCGCGGCCTCTTCGAAACCGAGGACCATCCGGTCACTGGGCGGCATCCGGTGCCGACCCTGCCGTTCCGGTTCGCGCACGTGGCGGAATGGCTGCGTGCCCCGTCTCCCACGCTCGGCCAGCACAACGACGAGGTGCTCGGCGCGCTCGGGATCGACGCCGACCAGCGCGACGCGCTGCGGGCACGCCACGTCATCGGCGAGCGGCTGGTTGGGACCTGACATGACGACCGGTGCGAGATCGGCTGCGACCAGAAGGAGTGCGCGCAATGCGACGAGCTGACGACATGATCCTCATCAGCGTGGACGACCACATCGCCGAGCCGTCTGACATGTTCGACCATCACGTTCCGGCCAAGTACAAGGACCGGGCCCCGCGCGTCGAGACCGACGAGCGAGGGTTTCAAGAGTGGTGGTACGGGGAGAAGCCCGGGCGAAACCTCGGACTCAACGCCGTGGCGGGCAAGCCGCGCGAGATGTTCAACGTCAACCCCTCCCGTTATGAGGACATGCGGCCCGGCTGTTACGACGTCCACGAACGTGCGCGCGACATGTCGGCCGGCGGACAGCTGGCCGGGCTCAACTTCCCGAACTGGACGGGGTTCTCGGGCCAGGTGCTCAACGAGGGTCCCGACCCCGCCGTCAATGAAGTCATGATCAAGGCCTACAACGACTGGCATGTCGACGAGTGGTGCGCCGCCTATCCCGAACGTTTCATCCCCTGCGGCATCCTTCCGCTCTTCGATGTGCAAAAAGCGGCCGCGGAAGTGCGGCGCCTGGCCGCCAAGGGGTGCCATGCCGTGACCTTCTCCGAGAACCCGGCAGCGCTCCGGATGCCCTCCATCCACTCGGGTCACTGGGACCCGCTCTTCGCCGCCTGCTCGGAGGAGGGGACCGTGCTGTGCTGCCACGTCGGCTCGTCCTCGAAGTCGGCCTCCACGACGCCGGACGCCCCGCCGTCGGTCGGCATGAGCCTGTCTTCGGTCATGTCCACCTACTCCCTCGGCGACCTCATGTGGGCCGACTTCTGGTGGCGCTTCCCCGACCTTCGCTTCTCGCTGACCGAGGGTGACATCGGCTGGATCCCCTACTTCGTCCAACGGGCCGAGCACGTGCACGACAAGCACTCGGGTTGGACCCGGCACGAATTCCCCGAGGGCTACGGGCCGGCCGCCGTGTTCCGCGAGCGCATCCTGTGCTGTTTCATCAACGACCCCGTCGGCGTCAGCCTGCTGAGCCAGTTCAACATCGACAACGTGTGCTGGGAGTCGGACTACCCGCACTCCGACAGCACCTGGCCCAACGCCCCCGAGGTCAACGAGGCCCTCTTCGCCGCGCTGGACGACGACGTGGTGGACCGGATCACGCATCGCAACGCCATGCACCACTTCTCGTTCGACCCATTCGCCGTGCGGCCGCCGGAGGCGTGCACCGTCAAGGCGTTACGCGCGGAGGCGGCCGACGTGGACACCGTGACCCGTGTCGGCCGCGCGCCCGACGAGAGCGACCGCGACTACTTCCGGTCGCTGAGCAGCGGCAGACGGCCCGTCGCCGGCTCGCGCTAGCGGCCGGCGCCCTTCGTCACGCCGGCGTCCGCTCGTCGCCGGTCCAGGCCCGTACCGGGCCGGCCGCGTCCACCATCTCGGCGATTTGCGACGGATCGGTGGCCAGAGTCATGACCGCGCCGGGCACACCCGAAACCAATGCATCGAGGCGCGCCAGGTGCTGCTCGGCATCGCTGAGCTTCCCGTCGGGGTCCCACGTCTCGACGCCGATCCCCACCCCCAAGCGCGAGGCCTCGGCCAAGACCGCGCTCCCCCGCGCCCCGACCCCGTTGTCCACCACAGCCAACGCCGGCCGCAGCGGCGCGACTAGGCGCGCCACGAGCACGCAGGCCGTCGCCCACCCCTCTACCGACGCGGCCGGCACATGCACCGATCCGAGGCGGGTGGTGGCAAAGGTGCGCGCCACCCAGTATCCGGCCGTCCCGGAGTCAGCGGCGACGAGGCCGGACTCACCGAGAACCTGCGCGTAGTGACGCGTCACCCGCGACGGCATGAGTGGCGCGTCGGACACCGCCCACCCGGCTTGGGTCACCGCGGCCAGGCGCTCGCGCAACGGCGGCACGTCGGGGAAGTCGGTGGCCGCCACCGGCCACCGTTCGGCCAGCGGTCCGAGTGCCTCGGGCGCTACCTCCCACACCGGTGCCCCCACGTCCCACAGGCGGCGCGGCGCCTCGCGCTCGTCGACGCCGACCGCGAGGACGAGGTCGGCCTCGGGGATCCCGCCCAGCTCGAAGTCGCGGGCCTGCAATCCGACGGTCGCCCAGTGGTGCCGGCTCTGCCAGTGGAAGACGCCCTTGGCCCCCCAGGTGTTGAGGACGCCCAGGCGCCCGGCCGCGGCAAGCGCGCGCAGCGCGCCCACCGCCCGGCGCTCCACGACGCCGGGTCCGGCGAGCACCACTATCCGGCTCGCACCTGTGACCGCGCGTAGAAGCGCCTCGTCGGGCTCGACCCAGTCAACAGCGGCCGACGGGGGCGCCAGCGGACCGTCGGGTACCGGTTGGGCGAGGTCGACGCGCACCTGCAGCCGGAGTCCGCTTCCAGCGGCTCCTTCCGCCACGAGCGGCGCCAGCGCGCGCACCGACTCCACCTCGTCGACCACGAACGAATCCGCGGGGTACCCGCTTCGGTCCGGCCGTGGCCCCGGCACCACCAGCGTGCCCTCACCGACGTGGGCCGCCGCCGCGACGCCGTGCACGGCGAGGTGGGCCTGCGCCAACAGCATCGCCACCTCGGGGTCGGACACCTCGGTCACGGGCACGCCCAGAAGAGGGAGGCCGTAGGCAGTCCCGATCCCGCCCGCCGCGAGGGCCCGGGCGAGGAGCAGCCCGGCTGTCACCCCGGTCTGCGCCTCATGCGCCGGCGCCACCGCCCGGACCGATCGGCTGCCACTGCGGCGTGCGCTTCTCGGCGAACGCCCGCGGGCCTTCCTCCTGGTCGGAGTGGCCCCACATGGAGACGAGCTCGGTGGCGCCCGCCTTGCAGGCGTCCGTGAGCCCGGCCTCGAGCGCTCCCCACAGCGCGCGCTTGGTGGCGGCCATGGCCGCCGGCGAGTTCTGCGCGACCTTCTCCGCCAGTTTCTGCGCCTCGTCGCGCAAGGCGCCGGGCGGCTCGACGATCTGACTGATCATGCCGAGCGCCAGCGCGCGCTCGGCCGACAGGCGCTCGTGGCGCCCGACGAGGGCCATGCGCATGACGGCCTCGAAAGGGATCTTGCGAGTGAGCCCGATGGCCTCCATCGCTACCACCTGCCCCACCGAGACGTGCGGGTCGAAGAACTGTGCGTCCGACGCGGCGATCACGATGTCGGCCTCGGCCACCCAGTGGAAGCCGCCGCCCGCGCAGAGTCCGTTGACGGCGGTGATGACCGGCTTCCAGATGTGGTTCTGCCAGGCGGTGAACCGGTAGTCGAACTTCTCGGTCGACTCGCGGTAACGCTCGAAGCCGATGCCGTCCTCCGCGATCTCCATGACGTCGACGCCGGTCTGGAAGGCACGCCCCTCGCCGGTATGCACGATCACGATGACCTCGGGATCGGCATCGAGGGCGCGCCACGCCGTCTCGAATTCGTCGCGCATGTGGGAGTTCATCGCATTGAGCCGGTCGGGCCGGTTGTTGATGAGCCAGCCCACGGGGCCGTGCCGCTCCAGCAGCAGGGTGTCGAGGGTCGGGTAGGTCACTGCACCTCCACGGTCAGCGTCGTCACGGTCAGGGTCATGGTCGGGCCGTCCTCAGCCCAGCGGCTGCCAGTTCGGCGCACGCTTCTCAGCGAAGGCGCGCGGGCCTTCCTCCTGGTCGGGGTGGCCCCACATGGAGACGAGCTCGGTGGCGCCCGCCTTGCAGGCGTCGGTGAGCCCGGACTCGAGCGCGCCCCACAGCGCGCGCTTGGTGGCGGCCATGGCAGCGGGCGAGTTCTGCGCGATCTTCTCGGCCAAGGCCTGCGCCTCGTCGCGCAGCGCCTCGGGCGGGTCCACCACCTGGCTGACCATCCCGAGGGAGAAGGCGCGCGCCGCATCGATCCGTTCGTGACGCCCGAGCAGCGCCATGCGCATCACCGCCTCAAAGGGGATCTTGCGGGCCAACCCGATGACCTCGTACGCGCTGACCTGGCCGACGGAGACGTGGGGATCGAGGAATTGCGCGTCGGCCGCGGCCAGCACCACGTCGGCGTCGGCCACGAAGTGCAGGCCGCCGCCTGCACATACGCCGTTCACCGCGGTGACGACAGGCTTCGCCACGCCGCAGTGCCAGGCCGTCATGCGCAGTTCGGCGCGCCGGGTGCGGCCCGACTGCTTGCGCAGGGCGTCGGGCTCGCGGGCCAGCTGCACCACATCGAGCCCGGTCTGGAAGGAACGGCCCTCTCCGGTGGTGACGATGACGCGGACCTCTGGATCGGCGTCGAGCTCCGCCCAGGCGTCCTCCAATTCGTCGAGCATGCGCGCGTCCATGGCGTTCCCCGCCTTCGGTCGGTTGAAGACGAGCCAACCGACGGGGCCGCGGCGCTCGACGAGCAGTGTCTCGTAGGCCATCGACGTCAGCTGCGCGGGATGTCGCGCCACGGCGCGCCCTTGTAGGGATCCGGCTCGCGGGGCAGTCCGAGCACCCGTTCGCCCATGATGTTCTTGTTCACTTCTGTCGTGCCGCCCTCGATCGTGTTGGCGCGGCTCCGCAGCATCCCCCGCAGCTCGTAGGGCAGGGTGGCCGCCCAGGCCCCCGGCTCGGTGGACGCGTCCTGGCCCTCGGTGCGCCACGCGGTGGCGGCTGCGCCGAGCATGTCGGTGGCCAGCAGCTGGATGCGTTGGTTCAGCTCACCCTGGTGCACCTTGCCGATGGAGCTCTCCGGGCCCGGCGACCGTCCGGCGCGCACGTTGGCCCGCACGCGCTGGTTCGTCCAGCCGCGCACCTGCTCCTCGCACCAGAGCCGGACCACCTGGTCGCGCTGCACCGGGTTGGCCCACCCGCCGGGCCGCCCCTCCGAGGCAAGGCGCTTTGCCAGCCGCACCAGCGCGTCCGCCCCGCCGCCGCCGATCCGGTCGACCCCGCCCGAGCCCGCCCCGGAGACCATCTGGCGCTCGCCCGACAGCGTGGCGTTGGCCACCTTCCAGCCCTCCCCGACCGCGCCGACCCGCTGTGCGTCGGGCACGCGCGCGTTATCGAGGAAGACCTCGTTGAAGTCGACCTCGCCGCCGATGTGGCGCAGCGGCCGGACGTCGACCCCCGGCTGGCGCAGATCGATCAGGAAGTAGGTGATGCCGTCGCGCTTGGGCGCGTCGAGGTCGGTCCGAGCGAGCAGCACCGCGTGGGTAGAGAGGTGCGCCCACGTCGTCCACACCTTTTGGCCCGTGACGACCCACTCGTCGCCGTCGCGTTCGGCCCGGGTGGCGAGCGACGCCAGGTCCGAGCCCGAGCCCGGCTCGCTGAAGAGTTGGCACCACCGCTCCTCGTTGCGCACGATGGGCGGGAAATAGCGGAGCCGTTGTTCCTCCGTGCCGTGCGCGAAGAGCGCCGGCGCGGCCAGGTTGAGGCCGAGCGGGTTCAGCCGGCCGAGATTGAACGGGCGCAACTCCTCGTCGAGGCGGCGAGCGGTCCCGGGTGCGAGGTCCAGGCCGCCGTACTCGACCGGCCAGGTGGAGACGACCAGCCCCGACGCCCCGTAGACGGGATACCACTCCTCGTACTCCGCCCTTGTGCGGACGGTGCGCACCTCGGCCGGCCCGCCGCGGCGGCCCGCCTTCACCCACTCCCCGGGGACACATGCCTCGACCCAGTCCCGCACGGCGGCAAGCGCGTCTTCGAGCGGGGTGTCGGGACCGACGGCCAACCGACCGTCCACCGTGGCACGCTCTGCGGGGCCGGCGGTCATCGGCCCTTGAACTGTGGCGGGCGTTTCTCGACGAAGGCGCCGAGCCCCTCCTTGAAGTCTTCGCTGCGCGAGGAGAGCTCCATGGCGAGCGCCTCGTTCTGCAGATGCTCGCGCAAGGGCGCGGTGTCGCCCGCGTGCAGCAGCCACTTCGTGAGCCCGATCGTCACGGTGGGCGCCTCGGCCAGCCGGCTCACGAGGGAATCCACCTCGGCGGAGAGCGCGTTGCCCGGCACGGCGCGGTGGACCATGCCCCACGCCGCGGCGTCAGCGCCGGACACGGCTTCTCCGAGCAACAGCATCTCGCGGGCCCGCACCTCGCCGATGCGGCGCGGCAGCAGCCAGGTGCCGCCGGTGTCGGGCGTGAAGCCGCGCTGGGCGTAGGGCTCCCACAGCCGCGCCGTCTCGTCGACCACAGCGAAGTCCGCGGCGAGGGCGACGTGCAGGCCGATGCCGGCCGCCCAGCCCTGGACCTGGCAGACCACCGGCGTCTGTGTGGTCAAGAGCAGCTCGATGAGGCGGTGGGCCTCGGTGGGCAGGCGCCGCTGGATGCTGCCAACCCGCGGCCGCTCGTCGCCGGCGTTGCGCCCGACGATGTCGAACCCGGCGCAGAAGTGGTCGCCCGCCCCGCGGATGAGGACGACGCGCACGGACTCGTCCGGCCCGGCCGCCGAGAGGGCCTCGATCATGGCAGCGACGATCGGGTCGGTCAGCGCGTTGCGCTTCTTCGGCCGATCGATCTCGAACGCGAGCACCGGGCCGTCGCGCTGTACATGAAGCCCCTCGACCGATTGGTAGGGACTCGCCGAGGTCGCGTCGCTCATCGGTCGTCGTACCTCTCACTGATGGCGCTGAGCACGTCCTGCAGGTCGCGGGCGCCGCCCGGCGCGTCGGGCACACGGACCGGGCCGTGCGCGCGGCTGGGCAGTAGGACGGTGGCGTGGCCGGGTGTCGTCTGCTCCCCGCGCTGGTTGACGGCGGAGAGCTCGAGGTCCACCGCAGGTCGCCCGCCCTCGGCCAGGTAGTGGTCCGTCACCGTCCCCGACAGCCACTGCGTGTCGCCGACGAAGTTGAACTTCCGGAACTCGCAGTCGAGCTTCCAGAGCCACGCCTCGTCACCCATCCAGTCCGTGCACAGGTGGATCAACCAGGTCTCGCGCATGCGCCCGTAGTCGAACGTGGTCGGGTTGCCGGCGCGGCGCGCGAACTCGGGGTCCCAGTGCACCCGCTGCATCACGTCGGGCACGTTGAGCTCGTCGCGCTGGTAGAAGCGCGGAATGCGGGTCCGGTTCTGGTAGCCGAGGCGCAGGGCCTTCACGCCGTAGAGCCCCATGCCGACGCCCGCGTGCCAGCAGACCATGTCGGTGACGGTCATCGGGCCCTTCACCATGGGGCCGACGGTGTCGCCTACCTCGACGTCCTCCCACCATCGGGTCTCGGCGCCGCGTGGTCCCTCGGCGGCGTACTGCGCCTCGATCGCGTCGATCTCCTCGTCGGCGTAGGGGCGCAGCTCCAGCGCGTCGTTCTTCTTGCGGGCGCGGGCCTGCGTGCGCTCGGTCCGGATCATCAGCCGGTACTGCGCCGACAGCGCGGGGCCATCGACCTCGCGAAACACCTGGGCCATCCACTCGTGGACGGCGCGGCCGGCGAACTCGCTCGGCTTCTCCAGCACACCGACAAGCGCGTTGCGCCGGCTGACCTGCCGGTCTGGGCGCAGCGGCGACCACCACTCGCGCGCGCTCGCCGAATAGAACGCATGGACGCCGCGCAGGGGGTCGCCCTTCATGAGGTCGCGGTGCTCCTCGGGCACCTCGCGCACCTCGTCGAAGCCGACGAGCGAGTCGCCGCCCACCAGGGGTGGCGGGGCGATCACCCCGCCCCAGCAGGTCCCCACCGCGTAGGCCTCGTCGGACCACAGCGGGTTGTCGTCGCCGTAGGCCTCCGCGACGTGCCGAAACGCGTCGACGCCCGGGCGCACGTAGCGCGGCACGGGCACGGTGTGCGGCTCGGGGATGCCGATGCGGGCACGCAATCGGGCGACGCCCTCTTCTGTGATGGTGCCCTCGGACACGAAGTCGCATATTATATGAAGTTCGCGGGACGCCGCCTCTGGCGGGCGACCGCGCGCACCCTCCGAGACGGGACCACCGTGGCGAACGACAAGGTCTACATCCACGAGTTCATCGACATCACCGGCCACCACCGCGCCGACTACATGCACCACATGACGGCGAACTGGAGCCCTATCGCCCAGGAGGAACGCCACCAGCTCTGTTATGGGGTGTGGGGCATCGTGGGCTCCACCGGGCCGTGGCCCTCCGTCGTCAACATGTGGGAGGAGGACGGATGGGACGGCCTGGCGTCGTCCTTCGGCCACGAGCTCGGCCACGCGCACCTGCAGGACCCCAAGCTCGCCCGCTGGTGGGCGCGGGCGGCGGAGTTCCGTTCGGGCGGGTTCGACCGCATCCTCGTTCCCGCGCCGTGGTCACCGAGCATCGATGAGCTATGCGCGCAGGGCGCCGGCGGTGTCGCCTACGCCCACGACCAGGTGACGGTGCCGGCCGGTGCGGCCGGAGACTTCCTCGAGCTCGCCCGCGAGGCGGGTGGCGCGTTCTATGCCGAGCACGGCTGGCGCCTCATCGGCGCCTTTGAGACGGCGATGCGCAACGACGACGAAGCCTTCCTGTTGTGGTCGATCCCGAGTTGGGAGCGCTGGGGCGCCGCGGAGGCCGCGCTGCGCGCCGGGCATTCCTGGCGGGACCTCCAGCGGGAGGCGGTGATCGACCTGCGCCGCATCCTGCTCGTCGACGCGCCGCTCAGTCCCTTGCGCATCGGACGTCAGCCGGCGCGCAGTGACCGCGACGACAGCTGGTCGGAGGGCTAGCGGCGCTCAGCCGGACGGCGCGGCGACGTCGCCCGCCAGCTCTTTGCGCAGCAACTTACCGATCTCGTTGCGCGGCAACGACTCGGCGCGTGCGAAGGCGACCGGCACCTTGTAGGGCGCGAGCTCGGCCCGGCAGGCCGCTTCGAGATCCTCGTCGCGGGCCGAGCCGACGACTACGGCGACCGGCACCTCGCCCAGCCGCTCGTCGCGGCGGGCGACGACCGCCACGTCGTCGACGCCGGGGACCAGCCGCAGCACCTCTTCCACCTGTTCGGGGAAGACCTTGTTGCCGCCGCGGTTGATGAGGTCCGACGTCCGACCCTCTATCCAGACGAAACCCTCGGCGTCGACGCGTGCGTGGTCCCCGGTACGGACGAACCCGTCGGGATCGATGCGGTCCGCGAGTGACGCGCCGCCGGCGTAGCCCGCGGCCATGCGCGGCGGGCGCACCAGGAGCTCGCCCACGGTGCCCAGCTCGACCTCGCGCCCGGCGTCGTCGACGACGCGGATGTCGACACCTTTGTGCGGCCGCCCCGCCGCGCCGAGCTTGTCGGGGTGCTCCCGGGCGTCGGCCGCGGTCCAGCCGACGACCTCGCCCACCTCCGCCTGCCCGTAGCTGTTCAGTACGACGGTCCCGAAGCGCTCCATGAAGCGGCGAGCGGCCGGCGGTGAGAGCGGCGCTGTGATGCTACGGACGTAGCGCAACGGGGCCAGGTCGGTGACGTCGGGATCCGTCGCCAGCATCACCATGGCCGCCGGCGGCAACACGGTCGAGCGGATCTGATGGCGCTGCACAAGCGCGGCGAACTCGCGCGTGCTGAACCGCGGCATGAGCACGATGGCGGCACCGGCGCGCAGCCCGAAGCACACGTTGTAGATGCCGGCGTTCAATGCGATCGACACCGGCACCAGGTTCGGCGTCGGCTCGCGTGCCTCCTTGGGCTTGCCACCGCCGTCACCGCGCAGCGGCGCGAGCACGCGGTCGAGCAGCTCGAGGTAGCCGCTGTGTGTCTGGAGGATGGCCTTCGGGGCGCCGGTCGTCCCCGACGTCCAGGTGACGAACGCCACGTCGGGGTCGTGGGACATCGGGTCGGCCAGTGTGGCGATGCCGCGCTCGTCGAGCAGCGCCGCAGGACGGACAGTGGTCAGTACGTGGTCGACCTCGGCCTGAGGGGAGCGGTCGTTCACGGGCACGAAGACCGCATCGGCCAGCCAGATGCCCGCCATGGTCGTGACCAGCTCCGGACCGCTGGGCAGGCGGACCGCCACGCCCTGTCCGGGCTCGACGCCGGCTGCCCGCAGCTGCTCGGCCGTGGCGCGGGCCGAGGCCCGGGCCGCCCCGGCGCTCTGCGCCCCATCGATGGTGCACAGCAGGTCGCGGCCGTCGGCGAAGGGGTGGTCGATCAGGAGATTGCCGAGGTTCTCAGCGATTTACATACAATATCCGATTGCTAGAATCGGGCCGCCCGGGCCGGCTCCGACAAGACGGGAGGGAGTATCAGTGGTCGACCGCGTCTGGACCGGAGGGGAGCAGCACACGGTCCCCCAGCTCTTCGCTCGGCGCTTGGAGAGCGACCCGGACAGCGAGTACCTCGACCTGGGCGGCGCGAAGTTGTCGGCTGGCGAGGTCATGACGGCCGCCGACCGGTTCGGCGGGGCGCTGCACGAGCTCGGGACGGCCCAGCACGACCGCGTGGCCTCGCTGCTCGAGAACTCCGCGCCGGCGCTCCTCAGCTGGGCCGGCACCGTCTGCGCCGGCCGCGTTGCGGTGCCCATCAACACCGCGTACAAGGGCGCCTACCTGACCCACCAGCTCGCCGACTCCGGCGCCCGCGTGATGGTGGTCGCAGCCAGCTACCTCGACCGCGTGGCGGCCATCGCACACGATGTCCCGACGCTCGAGCACGTCATCGTCGTCGACGATGCCGACGCCGGTCCCGACGAACAGGATGGGCTCGCAGGGGCAGGTGGTCCCGGCGGGAAGTCGCCGACGCTGGGCGGCGTGGCGGTGCACCGCTGGGACGAGATCATGAAGGCGGCGGGCGGCCTCCCCTCGGTCGACGTACGGCCCTCCGATCTGGCCACCTTCATCTACACCGGCGGCACGACCGGCCTGTCCAAGGGCTGCATGCTCAGCCACAACTACCACGAGGCCCTGGCCCGCCAGATCGGGCTCTGCTGGAAGCGCACGGCCGACGACGTCGCTTGGACGCCGTTGCCCATGTACCACTTCAACGCGCTGGTGACCGCCATCGTGGGCACCCTCCTCTTCGGCGGGCGCGGTGCCATTTTCCGCCGCTTCTCGGTGTCCCAGTTCTGGCCCGAGATGAACCGGGTTGGGGCCACCGTCACATCGACGCTGGGGACGATGGCGTACCTGTTGGCCCACGACGTCGACCGCCCCGAGATGCCGGGGTCCGGCAAGCCGGAGGCCAACCACAGCCTGCGCCTGATGGGCGCCGTTCCTCTCCCGCCCGAGGTGGACGGCATCCTCCGTTCGCGCTTCGGTATCGAGACCTTCAGCGGCGCGTACGGCGTCACCGAGGCCAGCCTGGTCTCCTGGCAGCCGCCCGGCGTGGAGAACCGCCCGAACGCCGCCGGCGTCGTCAACGACGAGTACTTCGACGTCCGCATCTTCGACGATGACGACCACGAGCTCGGGCCGGGGGCAGACGGCGAGATCGTGATCCGGCCGAAGCGCCCCCACGTCATGTTCGAGGGTTACTGGGGCCGGCCCGAGGTCACCGTCGAGACGATGCGCAACCTCTGGTACCACACGGGCGACATCGGCCGGATCGACGAGGACCGCTACCTCTACTTCGTCGACCGCAAAGCGGACTACCTCCGGCGCCGCGGCGAGAACATCGCCAGCTACGAGGTGGAGTCGGTGCTCATGGGCCATGGGGCGCTGGCCGACGTCGCCGTCCACGCCGTCCCCAGCCCCTTAACCGAGGACGACCTCAAGATCACCGCCACGGTCAAGGACGGCGCGGACCTCAGCGAAGAGGATCTCTTCCGCTGGTGCATCGACCAGCTCCCCTACTTCTGCCTGCCGCGCTACATCGAGTTCCGCCCCGCGCTGCCGCGCAGTCCGGTGGGCCGCGTGCTCAAGCGCGAGCTGCGCGAAGAGGGTGTCACGCCGGCCACGTGGGACGCCGAGTCTGCGGGGATCGAGTACGAGAAGAGATAGAGCCGGCGACCGGCCCGGCTCAGGGTCAGCCGTATGGTTCGTGCAATCGGTCCCTGTTGCGGACCGGAAGGAGGTGCCATGAGAGCGGAGGACATGATCCTCGTCAGCGTCGACGACCACGTGGTGGAACCGCCGGACCTCTTCGAGGGCCACCTGCGCGGGCGCTACCGGGACGAGGCACCCAGGGTGGAACGACGGCCCGACGGTTCGGACGCCTGGGTCTTCAACGGCGCGGTGATCCCCAACATCGGCCTCAACGCGGTGGCCGGGCGGCCCAAGGAGGAGTACGGCGTCGAGCCCACGGCCTTCGACGAGATGCGCCCGGGCTGTTACGACGTCCACGAGCGCATCAAGGACATGGACGCCGGCGGCGTGCTCGGTTCCATGAACTTCCCTTCCTTCCCCGGCTTCAGCGGACGGCTCTTCGCCGCCTGCGAGGACAAGGGCCTCGCACTCGCGGTGCTGCAGGCCTACAACGACTGGCACATCGACGAGTGGTGTGGCACCTACCCCGGGCGTTTCATCCCGATGGCATTGCCGGTGCTCTGGGACCCCGAGCTGGCCGCCACCGAGATCCGCCGCGTGGCCGCCAAGGGCTGCCACTCGGTCACCTTCACGGAGAACCCGGCGACGCTCGGGTACCCGAGCTTCCACTCCGAGCACTGGGACCCGTTGTGGACCGCGGCCTGCGACGAGGGCGTGGTGGTCTCCATCCACCTTGGCTCGTCGGGGCAGCTGTCGGTCACCGCGCCGGATGCGCCGGTCGACGTCATGATCACGTTGCAGCCCATGAACATCTGCCAGGCCGCGGCGGACCTGCTGTGGTCACGGGTCCTCAAGCAGTACCCCGACATCCGCTTCGCGCTCTCCGAGGGCGGCACGGGCTGGATCCCGTACTTCCTCGACCGGCTCGACCGCACCTACGACATGCACCGCGCCTGGACGGGGCAGGACTTCGGCGACCGGTTGCCCAGTGACGTGTTCCGCCAGCACTTCTTGACCTGCTTCATCGCCGACCCGGTCGGGATCACACTGCGCCACGCCATCGGTCTCGACAACATCGCATGGGAGTGCGACTACCCGCACTCGGACTCCTCGTGGCCCGAGGCGCCCGAGGAGCTGGCCCGCGTGGCGGCGGACGTGCCCGACGACGAGCTCGCCCGCATCACCTACGAGAACGCGTGCCGCTGGTACTCGTTCGACCCGTTCGCACACCGGAGCAAGGAGCGCTGCACGGTGGCGGCGCTCCGTGCCGAGGCAGCGGGCCACGACGTCTCCGTCCGATCCTTCGACAAAGGCCGCTTCGAGCGGCAGGGGGCGGGCGCCGACCTCGGCCGGCTGGCGGCGCGCGCCACGGCCTAGGTGTAGGCGGATAGCGCCGCCCTCGTCAGGCGGGCTTGGCCGCCCAATAGCTGCGCTGGCCCTGAATCAGCGCGCGATTCGGCTGCTCGGGCAACTCGAGCAGCGGCTGGCGCACCTCTTCGAGCGTCGGGCCGTACTGGTCCACAAGGGGCGCCAGCGCGTCGAGATCGAAGTCGTAGAGCGCCGCCGCATTGAGCCCGAGGATCCGGCGCAGGTCCTCCTCGGGGACGTCCTGGGTCACCTGCCGCAGGTGCTCACGCGTGTAGGGCTCGGTGCCCTCGTCGTGCGGGTAGTCGCTCCCCCACATGAACCGGTCGGTCGCGATCAGGCTGCGCACGTCCATGTCGGCCGGCTTGGGGAAGCTGACGCCCATCCACACGTTCTGGTTGAAGTACTCGGTCGCCGTGTGCGGCAGGGCCTGGTCCTTCGTGTACTTGAGCTCGCCGATGGAGCCTTTCTGCACGTTCGTGATCACGTAGTCCAGGTGGCGGAGCGTCTCGGGCAGCCATGACGCACCCCCTTCGGTGAAGGAGAACTTCAGGCGAGGGAAACGCTCGAACACGCCCGACAGGATCAGGTGGACCAAGGGCCGCATGCCGTAGAACCCGACCTCGGCGATCATCAGCATCGGAGCCGCCTGGTATCGGCCGTAGTTCGGGAAACCGGTGCCGGCATGCACGTTGACCGGGATCTCCATGTCCTGGAGCACGGCCCACAGGCGGTCATACTCGGGGTCGTACAACGGCTTGACCCACGTCACGTCCGGGGGAACCACCGGCAGGAGCACACCGCCGCGCAGTCCGTGCTCCTTGATCCAGGTGACATCCTCGATCGTGTCGTCGATGTCGTTGAGGAAGATCTGCCCCACCCCGGCCCGCTGCGCCGGCCGGCGCGCACAGAAGTCCACCAGCCACCGGTTGTGCGCTCTGATCCCGGCCCGCCGGTGCTCGTAGTCCTCGGGCTTCGGCGGGCCCGCGAAGAGGACGAAACCGGGGAAGAATGGCGGCACGGTGTTGGGATAGACGACCTCCCCCACTACGCCGTCGGCGAGCTCGTCGGCGGCGCGACGGTCGTCGTCCCAATTACGGACGCGTAGGTCGGTATCGCGCAGGTCCTTCCAGGGGTTCTTGTACTTGCCCCGCCAGGCGTCGAACTCGTCGCGATACGCCGGGTCGAGGTACTCCCGGTACTGCTCGTGGCTCCCCCCGGCGTGGCAGTCGGCGGAGATGAGGGTCAGGGGCGCGGTCGATGCAGATGTCGCCATGCCACCACCATACCAGAAGTTAGAACCGGAGTCTAGTTCTTATTCCTGGAGACGGCGGCGAGCCGGTTCATCCGAAGTGTGCCGGCGTCGGGAGCGCCCCCGCGGCGAACGCGTCGGCGCGCTGGCGCAGCGTGCCGGCAGCGTCGACCGCGTCCTTCATGATCACGAACCGGCCGGCGCGGATGCCCTCGACGACGAGCGCGGCGAGCTCGTCGAGCGGCTGCCAGTGCAGCTCGCGCCCAGCCGAAGCCGCCATCTCCTCCAGCTTTTCCGGCGTCATCGCCTCGGTCTCCCGGGGCCGCTCCCGGGCCAGATCCGCCGGCCGTGTGCGATCCGAGGTCCACAAGCCCGTCCGAAGGAGCCCCCCGGAGGGGTAGAACACCGACGCCCCGATGGGCGCGCTCTCCTCGGCTAGCTGTGCGGCCAGGCACTCGGTGAGCACGCTCACCGCCGCCTTGCTGGCGGCGTACACCGAGGCGGACGGCAACGGCGAGATCGGGCCGTCGGACGAGGACGTGTTCACGATGTGTCCCTCCTCGCCCGACTCGAGCATGCGGGGCACGAAGGTGAGGGTGCCGTTGACCACGCCCGTCACGTTGACGCCGAACACCCAGGCCCAGTCGTTCGGCGTGGTCTGCCAGACCTTGGCGCTGGGCGCGCCGACGCCGGCGTTGTTGCACAGGACGTGGCACGCGCCGAACCCGTCGTAGACGGCCTCGGCCAACGAAGCCACCGATTCGGCACTCGTCACGTCCGTCTTGTGCGCGAACACGCGGGCCTCGCCGGCGAACTCCTTGCCCACGCTCTCGAGCGCCGGCTCGTCGACGTCCGCCACAGCGACCCGCATCCCCTCACCCAGAAGCGCCCGCACCAGGGCCAACCCGATGCCGCTGGCGCCGCCGGTCACGACGGCCACCTTGTCCT
>DASXBZ010000197.1:0-2619 GCA_036491435.1 Acidimicrobiales bacterium | reverse complement strand
TACGGGGTGCTCGGCACACTGCCGCCGACCGCGCCGGGGACACCGGATCTCGTGCTGCCGTGGATGCCGCGGACATCGGCGGCGGGGGAGGCGGTCGTCACGAACAGGCCTGCAGTGGACGCAGCATGGGCCGAGACGGTCGGAGACCTGTCGTGGGGTTTCCATTTCGACGACATCGACCTGGCGGTGGTGGCGCGAGACATGGAGGACTATCCGGCCCGGAAGGGTGAGGTGCCGCCGTGGGGGTCGGCAACGATCCCGAGCCCGCTGGTGCTCTGGTGCGTGGCGCCGGGCGCGGTGCTCGCGGAAGCCGCGGCGATCACGGCCCCCGTGTTGGTGGCGATGGGTGAGCGCGACGTGCTGGTCGACCCTCGGGGCGAAGTGCGGGCGTACGCATCGTCGCCGAGCGTCGACTTCTATGTGTGCCCGAGAATGGCGCACATGCACAACTTTGCGGGGACTCGGGAGGAGTTCTGGGCCCGTATCGAGACGTGGGGCGACTGGGTGCGTGCGTTGCGGGACGTACAGGCTGCGGAGTCTGCGGGCGGATGAACCTGGTGAGGCGGGTGCGATGGAACCGGTGAACGAACTCGAGCTGGCGAACGACCTGGGGTCGTTGCTGGATTTGGAGCGGGTCGATCGGGACCTCTTCCGGGGCCGCAACGCCAACTTCGGGCCGCGGCGGACGCTCTACGGCGGGCAGGTGGCGGCTCAGTGTCTCATCGCGGCCGCGGCGACGGTGGAGGACGGCCGCCTCCCCCACTCGTTGCACGGCTACTTCCTGCGAGCGGGCCGGAGCGACCTGCCGGTGATCCTGGAAGTGGACCGCGACCGTGACGGCCGCTCGTTCTCGGCACGCCACGTCAACGCGGTGCAGGAGGGCGAGGTCATTTTCTCCATGATCACGTCGTTCCACGCGGAGAGCGAGTCGGCCGACGTCGACGATGCGTTCGACGATGCGCCCCGGCGGGAGGTGCCCGCGCCCGAGGCCACGCCGCGGGCAGGGTGGAACCCATTGCTCGAGGTGCGCGAGGTCACCCGGACGGACTTCCTGAAGGGTGTCTTCACGGACTGCGTATGGGCGCGTTCACTGATGCGTCTGCCCGACGACCCGTTGGTGCATCGAGCGGGGCTCACCTACATCTCGGACATCGGCACCGGGTTCGGCCAAAAGCCGCCGGCCCTGGTCGGCCGGGGCGGGCCCTCGATCGACCACTCCATGTGGTTCCAGGAGCACATCCGCGCCGACGACTGGGTCCTGGTCGATCTGAAGCCGGTGAAGGCCCGGAGCGCGCGGGGCTGCTACGAGGGTTCGTTACGCGGGCCCGACGGCACGCTAGGGGGGACGCTGTATCAAGAGCACCTGCTGTTGCCCGGCGCCTTGTCCGAGGTCGCCGCACAGGTCCTGCAGCACGAAGCCGAGGCGGCGGCCCAGGAGGGCCGGACGGCCCGAGACCTCGAGGAGCTGCAAAAGGCGCAGCGGGAGCACCCGGCGGGGCGCTGAGGCGGGGCTGGCCGGAAAGGTCGGCCGTTTCTTCGTGGCGTTGTTATGGGCCGAGATCGGTGGCTTTCGCTCAGATGTATATGGCGGGTTCATGGCGCGTATACGGCGACGCGCGAATAGCCGGGTTCTGGACATATACGGCTGCGCGCGGACAAGCCTGTTCGCCGCATATACGGCCACACCAGAACTTCGGGTTCCTCAGGAAGGCGATTTGGCCCGCTCAGCAGGACCGGGCCTACAGTTTGAAAATGGCAATCGCAATCACCGATGACCACCGCGCCCTGGCCGAAACGGCCTCTGACTTCCTGGCCAAGCACGACGCCCGCGGCGCCGCCCGTGCGCTGCTCGAGGCCGAGAAGGAAGAGCTCCCACCGTTCTGGGGCGACCTGGCGGCGCTGGGCTGGCTGGGCCTGCACCTGCCCGAGTCGGTGGGCGGTTCGGGATACGGCATGTCCGAGCTCGTGGTCGTCGTCGAGGAGCTCGGCCGCACCGTGGCGCCCGGGCCCTTCGTGCCGACCGTCATCGCGAGCGCGGTGATCAACGCCGCCGGCTCGGACGAGTTGAAGGCGAAGTGGCTGCCCGGTCTGGCCGACGGCTCGGTGTCGGGCGGCGTCGGGCTCTCTGCGGACGTGACGGTGTCGGGGGGCACCGCCGCCGGGACGGCGCCGGCGGTACTGGGCGGTGGGCTCGCCAATGTGCTCGTGCTGCCGGCGGGCGACGACGCCATCGTGGTCGAGGCATCGGCCGGCGGGGTCAAGGTCGAGGTGCCGGCGAACCTCGACCCGACGCGGCGCTGCGCGCGGGTCACGTTGGACGGCGCAGCCGTCGAGGTGATCCCGGGCGGGAGGCGGGTGCTCGTCGATCTGGGGCGGTTGCTCGTGGCGGCCGAGGCCGCCGGCGTCGCCACCGAGTGCACCGAGCAGGCGGCGGCGTACGCCAAGGCGCGGGTGCAATTCGGGCGACCCATCGCCACGTTCCAGGCGGTCAAGCACCACTGCGCCAACATGGCCGTGGCGTCCGAGTTGGCGACCGCGGCCGTGTGGGACGCGGCGCGGGCGGCAGACGACGGCGGCGGCGACCAGCTGACCTTCGCCGCCGCGATGGCCGCCTCGCTG
>DASXBZ010000196.1:0-34078 GCA_036491435.1 Acidimicrobiales bacterium | reverse complement strand
GGATTCAGCTTGTAGACGATGGTCTGTGGATTGGTGTTGGTCTCCACGGCGCTTTCCATCAGCTGCGTGTTGAGAACGGGCTTGAGCTTGTCGTTCACGATGAAGACCTGCGGCCAGACCATGTTCATGATCTCCTGCAGGACGAACTGGGCCGCGGCCGTTGTGTTGATGTTGAAGCCAGCCAGGTTCTCGTCGAGTGCCATGGTGGCGGTGCCGCCTGAAGAAGACGATTGATGGACGGCCGCACCGCTGGTGGCGGGCATTGCCCCCACCACCGAGATACTGAGTGCCCCCACTGCCATGGCGGCGACGGCCGACCGCTTCAAAAAGCCCTTCAGTCCCATGGACTACTCCCCTCGATGAGTCGGTCGCCCCGGTGACGACCGTTACTCCCCTTCGCACCTCCCGGTGGTGAAAGTTGTTCATAAACGTAACCGAACTGCCACATTGGATGGTGGTCATCGCCGAAGAAATTCTGCAGGATCGTCCAAACGAGAGTTCTGATTCCCTGTTTCGTCACGACTGGCACATGATTCCTGCGCCTCGCCCCCAAACCGGCGCATCGAACAGAACCTGTGTGCGAGCTGTGTCTCGACTGCGTGCCCTGTGACGCCGCCCAATTAACATTTGCAGTCGAGGCGATGGTCTATGTCCTTGCGATAGCGGCTGCGCTGTCCAACGCGCTGACCAGCGTGTTTCAGCGCATGGGCGTCGAAGACGCCCCCGAGGAGTCCACCATGCGCCTGAGTCTCTTGACGCATGCCATCCGGCGGGGCATCTGGCTCCTCGGCTTCGCGTTCATGATCGCCTCATTCCTGTTGCAGTCGTTCGCCCTGCACATAGGCCGGCTCTCAGTCGTCCAGCCCATCCTCACCATGGAGCTGCTGTTCCTCGTTGCCATCCTCGGCACCTACTTCCGCTTTTCCATCTCCATACGTGAGTGGGTCGGGGCTGGGGCCATCGCCTTCGGGCTTTCGGGATTCCTCTACTTCGCTGCTCCGGGTGGCGGCGACGAGGTCCCCACCAACCTCGGCTGGATCGTCGTCGGCAGTGCGTCGGTGGCCCTCATCTGCGTGACCGTGGTCGCCACGCGCTGGGGCCCTCGCTGGTGGAAGGCGGCGATGTTCGGCAGTTCCGCGGCCATCGCCTACGCCTTCACGGCCGCCCTTATTAAGACAGTCAGTGATTATGCGGCCAACGATTGGGTCACCCTGTTCGAGCACTGGGAGACCTACGCCGTCGTCGTCTTCGGGCTCCTCGGGCTCTTCCTCACCCAGAACGCATTCCACGCCGGCCCCCTCGCCGCGTCCCAATCGACGCTGGTCCTCGTCGACCCCCTGGTCAGCATCTGCCTGGGCATCGCGCTCTACGGCGACACCCTCCGCACCGGCGGGGCCTATGGGCCCCTGGAGGCGCTGTCCCTCCTCGTCATGTTCATGGGAGCCGTCTTCCTCTCCAACTCGCCGCTCATCACCGGCATGAAGAGCGAAGGTAAGGGCGTCGAGTACGACGAGATGCTCTCGCGCCGGCTCAAACACCCCAGGAGTACGCACGCCGGCGCCCAGCCCCTCACCTGATCCGACCGCGTCAGCTCGCCCGCTCGATCACCAGCCGCGTCATCGACGCGAAGTGGTCCGGATGCGAAAGGTGGGCGCCGTGTTGCGCGCCCTCTATCTCGTAGACGACTCCTGACGCGACGTTGGCGCCCAACCACTGCACCGTGCGGCGGTGATGCGGCTGGGTCGTCGGACCACCCATCCCGAACACCGCGGGCACCTCGAGCGCCGTCACGTCGAAGGGCCCGCCTTCGCCCCGCAGACTGCGCAGGTCCGCCACCAGAGCCGGCCCGTCAGCCCGCCGCGACTCGCGCTCGGCCTCCGTCAGACGCGCCCACGATGAAGCACCCACCATGCGGGAGAAGAAACGCTCGACCTCGACGCCCGGATCTTCGGCCATCGCCGGCCACGGGCGCGCCGCGGCACGTCCCGCACCCCCACCCGTGTCGCGTCTGAATCCCAACCACGGCATCGGCGGCTCGAAGGCCCCGATCGCGTCGAACAGCGTCGGCTCGGCCATCGCGGCGCCGATCACGACGTCGCCCCCCAGGCTGTGCCCGATCGCCACCACCGGTCCACGCCGATCCGCCCCAGGCCACGTCCGGGCCTCCTCCATCACGGCCAACAGGTCCTCGATATGCCCGCCCAACCCCACGACGCCACCGCCCCTCGACCCCTGGTACCCCCGCCGGTCGTATGCAACGGCCGTCACGTCGGGCAGCCGCCGCATCACACGGCGGAAGCTGTCGCCCCGGTCGAGCGAGCCGTGCACGAACACGACCGTCGCCGCCGCCTCGGGGGCCGGCCGCGCCGTGACGTGAAGGGCGGCCGGGTAGCTCATGAGCAGGCCAGACGCTAGCAACCCGCCTCCCATCCCCGACCTCCGCCGGTAGAGTCGGCCCATGGCCCAATTCGGCGGATCAGGAGGCTCATTCGGGCCGAACGCCTGGCTGGTCGACGACATGTACGACCGGTTCCTCGCCGATCCCGAGTCCGTCTCGGAGAGCTGGCGGGAGTTCTTCGCCGACTACAAGCCCGGTTCCGTCCCCGCCCCGCCGCAGCCTGCCGCGCCGGCCCAACCTGCTGCGCCCGCGCCTTCTGCCGCCGCCGCCGCCCCGGCGGCGGTCACCGCCCCGGCTCCGAGCCCCACTGTCCCGGCGGTCACCGAGGAGGCCACCCCGCTGCGCGGCGCGGCCTCCCGCATCGTCGCCAACATGGAGGCCAGCCTCGCCGTCCCGACGGCGACCAGCGTGCGCACGGTCCCGGCCCGCCTCCTCGAGGTGAACCGGCTGATCCTCAACAACCAACTGGCCCGGACCACCGGGGCCAAGGTCAGCTTCACCCACATCATCGGCTTCGCCGTCGTGCGCGCGCTGCACGATGTGCCCGCGCTCAACTCGGCCTTTGTGCCCGACGTCGGCGGCACCGGGAAGCCCGGCGTCATCCACCACAAGCACGTCGGGCTCGGGTTGGCCGTCGACCAGGAGAAGAGCGACGGGACACGCACGCTGCTCGTGCCGTGCATCAAAGAGGCCGACACCCTCGACTTTCGTTCCTTCGTCCTCGCCTACGAGGAGCTGATCCGCAAGATCAGCACCGGCAAGATCAGCCCCGACGACTTCGCCGGCACCACCGTGTCACTGACGAACCCGGGCACCCTCGGCACCATGCAGTCGGTGCCGCGCCTGATGCCCGGTCAAGGCGCCATCATCGGCGTGGGTGCGCTGGGTTATCCCCCCGGCTTCGAAGCCGCGGACCCGCGGGTCGTCGCCCAACTCGGTCTGGGCAAGGTCGTCACGCTCACCTCCACCTATGACCACCGGATCATCCAGGGCGCAGAGTCCGGCCTCTTCCTCGGTCGGGTGGCCGCACTCCTCACCGGCTCCGAGGGCTTCTACGAGGACCTCTTCGAGTCGATGGCTGTGCCCTACGAGCCGGTGCGCTGGCAGGTGGACTCCAACGCCGACATCGGCGAGGGCGGCCAGCAGCACCTGGTCAAGCAGGTGCACGTCCAGACCCTGATCAACATGTACCGGGTCCGCGGGCACCTGATCGCACACCTCGACCCGCTCGACGCCGAGCCGCCGCACATCCATCCCGAGCTCGACCCGTTGACTTACGGCCTCACCATTTGGGACCTGCCGCGCGAGTTCGTCGCCGACGGACTGGCCGGTCGTGACGTCGCCAGCCTCGACGAGATCCTTCACGTCCTGCGCGACGCGTACTGCCGCACGCTCGGGATCGAGTACATGCACATTCAGGATCCGGAGCAGAAGCGCTGGATCCAAGAGCATGTCGAAGGCCAGCCCACGACACTCAACCTCGACGAGCAGCGACACATCCTCGACCGTCTCAACGCCGCGGAGGTCTTCGAGCGTTTCCTCCACACGCGCTACGTCGGACAGAAGCGCTTCGGACTCGAGGGCGCCGAGTCGACCATTGTCCTCCTCGACGCCTTGCTCGACGCTGCCGCGGGCGCCGGCGTCGCCGAAGTCGTCATGGGCATGGCGCACCGTGGCCGCCTCAACGTGTTGGCCAACATCGTAGGGAAGTCGTATCAGGAGATCTTCGAAGAGTTCGAGGGCAACCTCGACCCCGAGTCGGTCCAGGGCTCCGGCGACGTGAAATACCACAAGGGCGCGCATGGCGTCTTTCACGGGAGTGCGGGCGAAGAGCTGCCGATCACGATGGCGTCGAACCCTTCCCATCTCGAAGCCGTCGACCCGGTCGTGGAGGGCATGACCCGGGCGAAGCAAGACCGGATCTCTCCGCCGACCGACGGCACGCCGGCCGCCGCCGCCGAGGGTGCCGACGGCTTTCCCTGCATGTCGGTCCTCCTGCACGGCGACGCGGCCTTCGCGGGTCAGGGCGTCGTCGCGGAGACGCTCAACCTCTCCGGGCTCTCGGGGTATCGCACGGGCGGCACGGTGCACGTCGTCATCAACAACCAACTCGGTTTCACGACTGCGCCGACATCCGCCCGCACGTCCGTCTACCCGACCGATGTGGCCAAAATGGTCCAGGCACCCATCTTCCACGTCAACGGTGACGACCCCGAAGCGGCCGTCCGTGCCGCTCGGCTCGCCTTCGTCTTCCGGCAGACCTTCCACAAAGACGTGGTCATCGATCTCGTCTGCTACCGGAAGCACGGGCACAACGAGGGAGACGACCCGAGCTACACCCAGCCGCTCATGTACCAGCGCATCGAGGCGAAGCGCTCCGTGCGCAAGCTCTACACCGAGACACTGGTGCGTCGGGGCGACATCACGCTCGAAGAGGCCGAGTCGGCCCTCGACGACTTCAACGCCAAGCTCCAGGGCGTGCTCGACGAGGTGCGCAGCGAGCCGTCGCTCGCCCCGACCGAGCTGCCGGCACCGAGGGCCCTTCCTGTCGACACAGCGTCTCCCGCTACCGGCGTCGCGCCCGACGTGCTGCGCGCGCTGTCCTCTGTGGTCCGGTCGGTCCCCGACGGCTTCACGGTCCACCCGAAACTGGTGCGTCAGTTCGCCCAGCGCGACGAGCTCGTGGCGACTGGTGAGGTCGATTGGGCGCTGGCCGAGTCGCTCGCCATCGGCTCGTTGATGTACCAGGGTGTGAACGTCCGTCTCACCGGGCAGGACACCCGGCGGGGGACCTTCAGCCAGCGCCATGACGTCTTGGTCGACTATACGAACGGCGAAGAGTACGTCCCCCTCGCGCACATCCGCGACGGCTTTCGTCGCATCGGCGCCACGTCACTGGCGCCTTCGGGGGAGATGGGCAACTTCACCGTTCGCGACTCGCTGCTCTCCGAGTACGCGGCAGTGGGCTTCGAGTACGGCTACTCGGTCGAAGCGCCGGATGCATTGGTCGCCTGGGAGGCCCAGTTCGGCGACTTCGTCAACGGTGCACAGATCATCATCGACAACTTCCTGGTCGCCGCCGAGGACAAGTGGGGCCAGTACTCGGGCCTCACCCTTCTTTTGCCGCACGGCTATGAGGGGCAAGGGCCCGAACACTCCTCGGCCCGGTTCGAGCGGTTCCTTTCCTCAGCGGCGAGGGGCAACATCCGCGTGACGGTCCCATCGACTGCGGCGCAGTACTTCCACTTGTTGCGCTCGCAGGGGTTGGCCACGCCCAAACGGCCTCTCGTCATCGTGACGCCGAAGTCGATGCTGCGCGCGCACGCGTCACGTTCGAGCTTCGAGGAGCTGGAGCAGGGCTCGTTCCAACACGTCATCGACGACCCGAAGATCGACGACCCCTCGGCGGTTCGCCGCATCGTTCTGGCCAGCGGGAAGATCGCGCACGAGGCCAACGCACATCGGGCCGACATTTCGCCCGAGGACGCGGCCCAGATCGCACTGGTAAAGGTCGAGCAGATCTATCCCTGGCCGGTCGAACAACTCATCGCAATCTTCGAACGCTACGGCGAGGCGAACGAGGTCGTGTGGCTGCAAGAGGAGCCCGAGAACATGGGCGGTTGGTCCTTCGTGCATGCCCGCCTCCACGCCTGCCTGCCCGAGCGGCTGAAGCTCCGCCATGTCAGCCGTCCCGAGTCGGCCAGCCCCGCCATCGGGAGCGCAGCCCTGCACCAGCTGGAGCAGGCAGACCTATTGCGGCGTGCCATTGGCTAACGCACACCACGTCGTCGTGGACGGGTCGAACCTCGCCACGGAAGGCAGAAGCTCCCCGAGTCTCAAGCAACTCGACGAAGCCGTTCGTGCCTACGCCAGCGAAGATCCGGGCGCCAACATCATCGTGGTCGTCGACGCCACGTTCGAGCACCGCGTCTCCGAGGCCGAGCGCGACGAGGTACGCAACGCGATGCTCAACGGGGAGGTCATATCCCCACCGGCTGGCGCAATCGGCCGTGGCGATGCGTTCGTGCTGCGTATTGCGGAGCGAACGGGCGCGACGGTGCTCTCCAACGACTCGTTCCAGGAGTTCCACGGCGAGCACCCGTGGCTCTTCGACGATGGCCGGTTGATCGGTGGCAAACCCGTTCCGGGCGTCGGATGGATCTTCACGCCCCGGGTGCCGATCCGCGGCCCGAAGAGCCGGGCCGCCACGGCCGAGGCGAAAACCAAGATGGGTGACCCTGCTTCGGCACCGGCCAAGGCCGCCGAGTTGGCGCGAGCGGCCAAGAAGGCGGCCAAACGTGGCGGCAAGTCCAGGAAGGCGTCGACGAAGGCGGCGGCGAGCACGGTCGGCTCCTCATGGCCCATCACCCCGACCAGGCCGCCACCGGGTCGGGCCAAAGTGGATCCTGTCGTCTCGAGCGCGATCGAGGAAGCCCTCGAGGAGGCTTTGCACCCACCGACGCCCGAGAAGCCGCGAGGATCGTCAAGAAAGCAAGCCGCAGCGAAGAAGGCGCCACCGCAAAAGAGCGCAAAGGTGAAGAAGGATGCGCAGAGTGGCAAGGCCAAGGCCAAGGCGGAGGTCGAAACCAAGCCGCAGCAAGGAAACGCCAAACAGCGCAAACAACGGGCCGTACCACCTCCGGCGGTCAACGAGCCGCTGTCCTTCATCAACTTCGTCGCCGCCTTCCCGGTGGGCAGCAGAATTGACGGCGAGGTGGTCTCGTTCACCTCGCATGGCGCGATGGTGGACGTGCCGCTGCCCAGTGGCGGCGTTTTGCACTGCTACATCCCGCTGACCGCGATGGGCAATCCGCCGCCGACAAAGGCGCGCAAGGTGCTCAAGAAGGGGGAGGTGCGCCCGTTCGTGCTTGCGGGCCTCGACCCGCCCCGGAGAGTTGCCGAGCTCGCCCTGCCGACACAGAGGACACCGAAGAAGCAACAGCGCGCCGAGGCCACGGCACAAGCCCCGCCCGTCCCGGCCAAGAGCGCCGGCAAGAAGCAGGCGCGCGCGTCAGGGACTGGCCAGGCCCCAGCCAAGAGGGGACCGGCACCCGGCAAGAAGGCAGGAGCCAAGAAGGGGCCACCAACGGTCAAGAGGGCCGCGACCAAGAAGGGGCCACCACCGGTCAAGACGGCCGCAGCCAAGAAGGGGCCACCAACGGTCAAGAAGGCCGCGGCCAAGAAGCAGGCGAAGAAGGCGCCGTCGAAGAAGGCGAAGGCGCCGGCAACGGCCGCACCAGCGAAGAAGGCAGCCAAAAAGAAGGTGGCCAAGACCGCCGCGAAGGCGCCGGCCCGGGAGTCCGCCAAAACCCCGGGGAAGCGGTCCGCCTCGGCGAAAAAAGCACCGGCAAAGAAGACACCCCGGGCCAGGGCGTGATGTCGCGGCTGGTGGCTACCCTCGCTGCATGACGCTGCCACGACCCGACGACGTGCTCCCGCACCGGGCGCCGTTCCTCTTCGTCACCGAGGTGACCTCGGTCGAGCCCGGCGTCTCGGCGCAGGGCTTCTGGGAGCTGACAGGGGAGGAGGCGTTCTTCGCCGGCCACTTTCCCGGGCGTCCCACATTGCCAGGAGTGCTCATGGTCGAGTCGCTGGCGCAGCTCGGTGGGATCGCCGTGCTGCTCGACGAGCGCTACGCCGGCAAGCTGCCCCTCTTCGGCGGGATCGAGCGTGCCCGCTTCCGGCGCCAGGTCCTGCCGGGCGAGAGGCTCGAGCTCGAGGTCTCCATGGACCGGCTGTCTGCGCGCGCGGGAAAGGGGCACGGCACCGCGACGGTCGGTGGTCAGAAGGCCTGTGAAGCCGATCTGCTCTTCGTCATCGTCGACGGTGATGGGGGTGCAGGCTGATGCGGCTCGCGACGTGGAACGTCAACTCCCTCACCGCTCGCCTGCCGAGGGTCACCGAGTGGGTCGAGGCAAACCAGCCGGACGTGCTCTGCATGCAGGAGACCAAGCTGGCCGACGACAAGTTCCCCGAAAAGGAGTTCGCTGAGCTGGGGTACGAGACGGCGTCCAATGGCGATGGTCGTTGGAACGGGGTCGCCATCGCCAGCAAGGTCGGTCTCGACGACGTCACACGGGGCTTCGGTACCCCCGACGACGAACATGGGCGTCGAGTCATCTCGGCGGAGTGCGCCGGCACACGGATCTTCTCGGTGTACGTGCCCAACGGCCGCGCCCTGGACAACGAGTTCTACCAAGTCAAGCTGGCCTGGCTGGCGCAGCTGCGTGCGACGCTCGACAAGACATGTCCGCCCGGCTCGTCGCTCGCGGTGGCCGGTGACTTCAACGTGGCGCCGGACGACGGCGACGTCTGGGACCCGGCTGCCTACGTCGGTGCCACCCATGTCAGCGAGCCCGAGCGGGCCGCGCTGCGCAAGATCGAAGACTGGGGACTCGACGACATTTTCCGCCGCTTCAACGAGCCGGGGACTTTTACGTGGTGGGATTACCGGGCGGGGGATTTTCACAGTGGTCGAGGTATGCGCATCGACCTCGTATTGGTGAGTAATGACTTGGTCGAGCGTGCCACTGGCGCCTATCGCGACCGTGACGCCAGAAAGGGAAAGAAACCTTCGGATCACGCGCCCGTGGTGGTTGACTTCGCCAATTCGTGATGGGGACTGCGCTTGGCCGTCGCCAAGAGTCAGCGCCGGAGCGCTGATCGGCCAAGCGGCATCTCCGAATCACAAGCGGACTACCCGAGGTTCAGCAACAGGTCACGCAGCGGCGTGCCGTCGCAGATACGGGTGATTTCGTCAAGGTCTTCGGGCGTGACGGCGCGTTGGACCTCGGGCCACGTCCGTGCTCCATCCTTGACGTAGCGGAGAAAGATCTCCCAAATCGCCAGTCGCTTGCGCAGGCGCTCAACCTCGGACGCAAAGTTCTCGTAGTCGATGGGAGGAGTGTCCGAAAAGTCTGCCTCTTCTTCGTCCCCGTCGCCCCCGTCGCCCTCAATGTCGCGCAAATCCCGTTGGAGCTGTTCGAGCCCCTTCTCTTTGGGCGGCACGTCATCCAGATCGCGGCGGAGTTGTTCGATGCCCTTCTCGATCAACTCGGCACGCCGCTTTATGCGGTGCGCGTCGTCGGCCTGCCTCTGCATCTTCACCCTCCGCCCGGCGACGCAAGTACTGGGGAGCACCGCCATTGGTCGCATCTTGACAGCAGGTGTGCAGGCTCCTTAGAGCCGTTCGGCTCTATTGGGAGTTGAGTTGTCGGCCGATTGATCGATCCGTTGTCGTGCCGTTGAGCCACCTGGGGGCGCGTGTCAGAGCAGCACTTCGATGAGCGAGGGACCCGCTTCGGTGAAGCCCGCTTCGAGCGCCGACGCGAGATCGTCCGCGCTTTCCGCGCGCCGCGCGGGCACACCCATCCCTTGGGCCAGCGCGCAGAAGTCGAGGTCCGGTTCGGTCAGATCCAAGAGCCTCCGGGCCTGGGGTCCGCCGGCGTCAGCGCCGACGCGGTGCAGTTCGATGTTGAGGATCGCGTAGCTCCGATTCGACAGCACGACGGTCGTCACGTTGAGTCCCTCGCGGGCCTGGGTCCACAGCGCCTGGATGGTGTACATCGCACTGCCGTCGGCCTGGAGGCAGAGCACCGGTCGATCCGGCGCGGCGACGGCCGCGCCCGTCGCCATCGGGAGCCCGATGCCGATAGCGCCGCCCGTCAGCGTCAGCCAGTCATGCCGCGGCGCCCCCGCCGTCGCGCCCGAGATGAACAGGCCCGACGTGTTGCCCTCGTCCACGACGATGGTCCCCTCCGGCAGCACCGCACCGACAGCGGCCGCCAACGATTCGGTGGTCAGTGCACCCGTCGGGCGATCCGGTCGCAGTGCCGGCGCAGGTGCGGCGGCGTCGGCCGGGGCACCGATCGCCTCGGCCAGGAGCTCGAGCGCACCGGCGGCATCCTCGCCCGGCCGGGCCAGCGTGTGCACGGTGCAGCCTTCCGGCACGAGGTCGCTTGCCTTGCCGGGGTAGGCGAAGAAGGAAACCGGTCGCGTGGTGTCGACGAGGATCAGGTGACGGACGCCTTCGAGCTGCGCTTGCGCCATCTCGGCGAAGTAGGCGAGCCGCTCGACCGCCGGGATGCCGGCGCCTCGCTCCAAGTTCGCAGGAAACGTCTCTCCCAGGAGCGCGGCACCGGTCGCGACGGCCACCCGGCTCGCGGCGTCCAACCCGTCAGCGCGGAGCGCGCTGCCGCCGAGGAGGAGCGCGGTCCGCTCGCCCGATCGCAGCGACTTGGCCACCTCCTCCACGGTGTCGGCCGGCACCACGGTCCGCCGCCCGACCGGCCGCGGCGGGCACGGACCGGTCGAAGACTCGGACCAGGAGGCATCGGCCGGCAAGACCAGGGTGGCAACACACCCGGGCGGCCCCATCGCAGCCTCCACCGCGTCGGCGGCGTCGACGGCCACGTCGTCGGCCCGCGCTGTCGAGCGGTACCAGCCGGACACGGCGCTCGCGATCGATGCGATGTCCGACTGCAGCGGCGCGTCGTAGCGAGCGTGGTACGTGGCTTGGTCGCCCACGACGTTGACCACGGGCGTGCGCGCCCGACGGGCGTTGTGCAGGTTCGCCAGCCCGTTGCCGAGCCCGGGTCCGAGATGCAACAACGTCGTCGCGGGACGTCCGGCGATCCGGCCGTACCCGTCCGCCGCGCCGGTCACCACTCCCTCGAACAAACACAGGACCCCGCGCATCGCGGGCACGTCGTCGAGTGCGGCGACGAAGTGCATCTCCGAAGTGCCGGGGTTGGCAAAGCAGACGTCGACGCCAGCGTCGACGAGCGTCGAGAGGAGCGCACGAGCACCGTTCATGACGTCGCTCCTGTCCCAGTCTCACCCACGCCGAGCACGCGGTCCGGGCCGAGGATGCCGAGCGGGTCGAAGTCCTTTTTGATCGCCCGCATCAACTCGACGGCGGTGGGATCGGCCATCTCCAGAAAGTACGGCATCTTCTCCGTGCCGAGGCCGTGCTCGCCCGAGACCGCGCCGCCCGCGTCCACCGCGATCCGGAAGATCTCATGGGTCAGTTGCTTACGCTTCTCGGCGTCCGGCTGGAAGACCGCGAGGTGGACGTTGCCGTCTCCCACGTGGCCGCAGCCGCTCACGAAGGTCTCGTGTGCGGCCGCCACCTCGGCGACCTTGGCCAAGTAGTCGGGGATGGCGGCGCGGGGGATCACCGCGTCGATGATGTCGTCGCAGCCCGCCGCCTTGCTCACGAAGAACAGTCGCTCTCGAGCGGTGATCAACGACGCCCCGGCTTGCGGCGGCAGGACGTAGACGTCGATCGCACCGAGGTCGCCGAGCAACGTGCCCAGCTGCTCCACGTCCTCGTCGAGGCGGGACTCCGACGGCTCCTCCAGCACGACGATGAGGTACGCCTGCGCACGCTCCTGCACCTCCTCGGGGATGCCGAGGTCCAGGCCTGCCGATCGGGTGATGCTGCCCAACACCAGGGCGTCGGCGTACTCGAGGATCGTCGGGTTGACCCCGCTGGCGACGATCCGAGGCACCGCGTGCGTGACCTCGGCCAGCGTCGCGAACGGGACGAGCACGGTCGTGGTCTCGGTGAGGCGGGGCTGCACCTTGACCGTCACCTCGGTCGTCACCGCGAGCGTGCCCTCGGAGCCGACGAGGAGCTGCGTCAGGTCGTAGCCGGTGGAGGACTTCACGAACTTGCCGCCGGTGCGCAGAACCCGGCCGTCAGCCAGCACGACCTCGAGGCCGAGGACGTGTTGGCGGGTGACGCCGTAGCGGACGGCGCGCATGCCGCCGGCGTTGGTCCCGACGTTGCCGCCGAGCGAGGCGGTCTGCTCGCCGGGCGAGACCGGATAGATCAACCCGAGCGGGCGGAGCGCCGCGTTGAGCTGTTCCAGCGTGACGCCCGGCTCCACCACGGCGACCTGGTTCTCCGTGTCGATCTCTCGGATGCGATTCATCCGGTCGAACGCAAGGAGGATCCCGTCGGCCACGGGGAACGCGGCGCCGGACAGGCCGGTCCCACTGCCACGGGCGATGACGGGCACCCGGTGCTCGGTGGCGATCCGCAGGACCTCGGAGACCTCGTCCGTCGAGCCGGGCTGCACGAGCGCGCGCGGCACGACCGGCGTGAGGGTCAGGGTCTCGTCGTGGGTGTAGTCCGGGTGGATCGCGTCGCCTACGAGGACGTGGCTCTCACCAACGGCCTTGCGCAGCTGTTCCAGGAGATCCGACATGTGAAGACCACCACCACCTCGGGTCGATCGGCGGACCGACCTTACCGGGTGACGTCAGCGCCTTCGGACCCGTCCACCAGTCGTTGTCGCAGCTCGGCGACCCGGGCCGACACCTCGGAGGCCGACGTCGGCGCGGCCTCCTTTTCCAGCCGGGCGACCGTCTCCTCGATCGGGGCCAGCCACGGGCTCGGCTTGCGGGCCAGCCCCCCCAGGTCGTCGCCGGCCCGCTCGAACCAGCTGCAGTACAGCTCGTCCTCGGAGCGGGTGAGCGCGACGTAGAGCAGGCGGCGCTCCTCGTCGATTGCGGCCTCCGTCTGCGCCGAGGCGATCGGCATCAAGCCCGCGCCCAGGCCGAGGACCAAGACCGTCGGCCACTGCAAGCCCTTGGCACGGTGGAACGTCGTCAGGACGACGTGGTCCTGGGTGGCCGGATCGTCCACGAACGACGTATTGCGGTCGTCGAGGACGTCGTCCGCGGCGACGCCCGTGGCGCCACGGCCGGTCCGGGAGCTGGGGATCCGTTCGGCGCTGTCGCGGTCGGCCTCGGAGCGCAGGTCACTCGCCGGCCCGAGATCCGATCCGGCGACCCGGCTCGGCACGAGGGCCGCGTCCATCGCCGCCTTCACCGCGACGAGTTGCGCGTTGGTGCGCGTGAGCACGGCGATGCTGGACCAGCGACGTCCGGGCGTCCGGGACATCTTCGCCCGGGTGGCCGCCCAGACCGCCTCGTCGTCGTCGGTCGGGTGTGCGATGACCTGGGGCACGGGCCCGTCGACGCGGGTGGTGCGCGGCGGTACCACCTCGCCGCCGCCCGAGGACGAGCCGCCGTCTTGCAGGACGGCGGTGGCGACGGCCACGACCTGGGGGGTGCAGCGATGGTTCTCGTCGAGGCGGATGACCTTGGTGCCGCGCAAGAGCTCGGGAAGGCGGTCCAGCAAGGTGGGATCGGCGCCGTTGAAGCCGTAGACGGACTGGTTGGGGTCGCCGACGACGAAGAGGTCGGGCTCGTCGGCGAGCATCGCCGTGAGGAGGCGGAACTGGGCGGGGTTCACGTCCTGCATCTCGTCGACGAAGAGGTGGCGGGTGCGCCAGCGGATGGAAGCGGCGAACTCGGCGTCGCCGGCGAGCGCGTCGGCACAGGCGACGATGAGGTCGTCGAAGTCGAGCAGCCGGCGCCGGCTGCGCTCGGTCTCGTAGCGCGTGTATGCCTCGGCGACCTGTTCGGGCCGCAGGCCGCTGCGACGACGGTGGCGGCGGGCCTCGTCCTCGTAGTGGTCGGGCGAGACGAGGCGCGCCTTGGCCCAACCGATCTCGCTGTCCAGGGCGCGGGTGCGGCGGGTGTCGCCGTTGGTGACGTCGGCGAGCAGGCGCCGGCGGTCGGTCATCAGTTGGGGCGCCGGCCGTCCGCGCAGCTCGCGGTGCTCGCGCAGGAGACCGAGAGCGGTGCGGTGGAAGGTGCCGGCCTTCACGCCGGCGACGCCGAGGGACCACAGGCGGGTGCGCAGCTCCTCCGCGGCCTTGCGGCTGAACGTGGTGACCAGGGTGCGGTCGGCCTCGATGGTGCCTTCACGGACCCGGCGGGCGACCCGGAGGGTGAGGACCCTGGTCTTCCCGGCGCCGGCACCGGCGACGACGCAGAGGAGGGGTTCGTCCGACTCGATCGCCTCACGCTGGGCCACGGTGAGGCGGCGGGCACCGGGGAGGGCTTCCCTGGTGTCGTTCTCGAAGCCCTCGAACGTCATCACCACGCTCCGAACGGTACAGAAGGGGTGCTCGTACCTGCGCCTATGGTGGCCGACCGGGTCGGTCGACGCCCAGCGCGTCCGGCGGACGGGATCGGAGGCCCCGGGCAGGGGGTCCGGCGGCTGAGGCGGGGCCGGTGGAAAGAGAACGCGCGCGTCAAACGAGACGGTGGGTGCGGAGGGCGTTGCGGCGGGCGTGGCGGGCCCGGGCGAGGCGGACGAGCTCGTCGAGGACGGCGGCGAAGGAGAGGCCTTCGGCCTCCCAGAGCATGGGGAACATCGAGATGGGGGTGAAGCCCGGCATGGTGTTGACCTCGTTGACGACGATCTCGTCGTCGGGTTGGAGGAAGAGGTCGACCCGGGCGAGGCCCTCGACGCGGAGGGCGAGGTAGGCGGCGGTGGCGACGCGTTGCGCGTGGGCGAGCTGGGTGGGCGTGAGGTCGGTGGGCGCGACGGTCTCGGCGGTGCCGAGGACGTACTTGTCGTCGTAGTCGTAGAAGTCGCGGGAGGCGAGGATCTCGCCGGCCTTGGTGACGCGGACGTCCTCGTTGCCGAGGGCGCCGAGCTCGAGTTCGCGGCCGCGGATGAACTCCTCGAGCACGACGTGGTCGTCGAACTCGAACGCCGCGGTGACGGCGTCGCCGATAGCAGCCGTGTCGGCGGCCTTCACGACGCCGATGGACGACCCGAGGTTGGCGGGCTTGACGAAGAGGGGGAGGCCGAGGGCGGCGGCGGCCTCATCGAGAAGGTCGCGGGACCACGTGTGGCGGTGGGCGACGCGCCAGGCGGCGACGGGGAGGCCGTGATCGTGGAGGACCGACTTGGCGATGCCCTTGTCCATGCATATGGCCGATGACAGCACGCCGGCGCCGACGTAGGGGAGGCCGAGGGCCTCGAGGTGCCCCTGGATGACGCCGTCCTCGCCGAACGGGCCGTGCAAGACGGGGAAGACAACGACGCGGTCGGTGGTGGTGGGCGGGAGGCCGGCGGCGAGCCCGTCGAGCCTGAGGTCGGGGAAGTCGCGGAGGAGGTCGTCGGGCGAGGTGAGTGCGTCGGCGTCGCCGGCCGCGATGTCGACGAGCACGCCGCGGGCGTCGACCCACTGCTTGTCGTGGGTCAGGCCGATCGGGGTGACGGACCAGCCGCTGTCCAACGCCGTTTGCACGATGCGACGTGCCGAGACGCACGACACCTCGTGCTCGGCTGACGGGCCCCCGTAGACGACCGCCAGCTCGCCCTGGCCCGGTTCAGGCATCGACCGAGGCTATACAGCTATACAATCCCCCGCCGAGGACGATTGCGTGCGCTTCACGACATCTGAGCTCGCGGACCGGCTCGGCGGCACGCGCATCGGACCCGACGTCCCGGTCGACGGCGCGTCGATCGACTCGCGGTCGTTGGTTCCCGGACAACTGTTCGTTCCTATCGTGGCGGCGCGGGACGGGCACGACTTCGTGAGGGCCGCGGTGGACGCGGGGGCGGCGGCGTACCTGACGGCGGAGGGGACCGTGGCCGGCGCGGAGACGGTTACGGCGGTGGAGGTGGCGGACACGTCGGCCGCGCTGCTCGAGCTGGGGAGGATGGCGCGGGCCCGGATCGGGGACTCCGGGGGTGGGGTGGTCGGCATCACGGGTTCCGTCGGGAAGACGACGACGAAGGATCTGGTGCGGGCGTGCCTGGCAGCGGCGTTCGCGACGGCGGCGAGCGAGCGGTCCTACAACAACGAGCTCGGGGTGCCTTTGACGCTGTTCGGTGCGGCGGACGACGTGCGCTGGGTGGTGCTGGAGATGGGGGCTCGGGGTTTCGGCCACATCGCGCGGCTGGCGGAGGTGGCGCGACCCGACGTGGGCGTGGTCACGAGCGTGGCGATGGCGCACGTCGAGTATCTCGGGGATCTCGACGGGGTGGCGCGGGCGAAGAGCGAGCTGGTAGCCGCGCTGCCGGACTCCGGCGTGGCGGTGCTCAACTTCGACGACCCGCGTGTGGCGGCCATGGGGTCGCAGTGCGGGAGCCCGGTCCTGGGCTATTCGGTGGCCGGCGTCGACGAGGCCGAGGTGCGCGCCGAAGACGTCACGCTCTCCGACGGGCTCCGGCCGCGCTTCCACCTGGTCACGCCGTGGGGGGAGGGCGACGTGCGTCTGTCGTTGGCCGGCGTGCAACAGGTGTCCAACGCGCTGGCGGCGGCCGCCGTCGCCTTGTGGTGTGGCGTCGGGTTCGACCAGGTGGTGGAGGCGCTGGCCGCCGTGGAGGCGCCCGCGCTGCGGATGGAGGTCCGGCGGCTCGAACACGGGCCGGCCCTGATCGTCGACTGCTACAACGCGAACCCGGCGTCGACCGAGGCGGCGTTGCGGTCGCTCGCTGCGCTGGCGGCGGACCGGCGGGTCGCGCTCCTCGGGCTCATGGCGGAACTGGGTGGGGCGACCGACAGCGAGCACCGGCGGCTGGCCGGGTTGGCGGAGGAGCTCGGGATCGAGGTGGTCGGCTACGAGACCGACCTCTACGGCGCGGCCAGGGTCGACGGTGTCGACGCCGCGGTGGCGCTGTTGCGTGGCGTCGGTCCGGGCGACGCGGTCCTGGTGAAGGGCAGCCGGGTGGCGCGGCTCGAGGACGTGGTGCGGGCGTACGAAGAGGGGGAGTGACCCGCCGGCTGACCTGGCTGAGCCGGCCTGATCAGGCGTCGTCGCGGCGTGCGCCGACGAGCACCCGCCGGCTGAGCTCGCCGTAGAGCGTCTCGGTGCGCGACGAGGGCGAGGAGCCCGGGTCGAGCGCATCGACGCGGCGTTGGCACTCGCGCCACTCGAGCCGGAGGCGGTCCGCGTCACCCTCGGCGGCGGCCAGCTCCATGGCGGCGCGGGAGAGCGCTTCGCTGTACGGCTCGACGAGCCGGGCGCGCTCGAGGCCCCAGCGCCCGAGGTCGAACAGCCCGGCCTCGGCGGCGAACGCCGCCAGGCGACAGCCGGCGTCGACCAGCACGGCCGCAATGCGGGCGCCGTGCCCCTCCGCCTCCCACCACGAATACCCGGAGAGCGCGTTGGCCAGTGGCTCCCCCTCGACGAGGTCCAGCGCGGCCCGGTAGTGCGCCATGGCCAGCTGGGCATCATCGTGGGCCTTCGCCTCGGTGGCCAACGTCGCGGCGCGCTGCACGTCGACGGTCACCTCGGGCGACACCTGGTACAGGCCGTTGCGGGTGGCCCCGGGGAACAGTGGCGTGCCGTCCTCGCCGGCGCCCATGGCGCGTCGAGCGGCGTAGGCGGTGTTGAAGAGTGTCTTGGCCGCCGCGTCGGCGTCCGACGAACCGAGGACGCGGGTGCGCAACCGGTCGCTGGTGATCACGTCGGGCTGGTGGAGAGCGAGGTAGGCGACCAGCTCGACGGCGCGCCGGGCGCGATTGGGTGGCAGCTCTTCCGCCAGTCCGTCGAGGCGGGGCGTGACTGTCAACAACCGGACGTCGACCGGGCCAGGGGTGAGGGCGGACGTGACGCCCGTCGTGGACGTCTGGACAAAGCCACCTGCGCGGTCGGGGGCCGACTCGGGCGTCGGCGCCGCTAACTCTTCGGCGGGCTCCGGCTCGAGTTCGGGCTCGAGTTCGAGTTCGAGCGCCGGCACGCCGAAGGGGTCCGTCGGGTCGACGAGCTCGGCGACGACCTGGGCGGTGTCCGCCGACTGCAGATGTGGCCGCAGGACGCGGCCAACGGGGTGCAGCGTCGCCGCTTGCCGGTCGACGAGCACCGTGAGGTCGGTAGCGGCAACGGGTGCAGTGGTGACGACGGCGATGTGCCGGGCGACGTCGGGCCGCAGCGCGCCCGGGTCGCCGAAGAAGAGCGCGGGGCCGGAGCGCCGCTGGAGCCCAGGGTCGTCGGCGTCGTCCGTCACCAGCACGAACTCCGACCAGGCCCACGACTGGGCTGCACCCCGCGCGGCGCGCAGCAGCGACGGAGCCGACTCGCCCAGGACGGGGAATACGTCGCCGGGAGCGAGGGCCACGAGCCAAGTGCCTTCGTCGTCGTCGCCCACCGGGAAGACGATCGGCGCGTACGGGAAGGCTGCCTCGACGTCGAGGCAGAGATCGTCATGACCGACGCGCCAGCCGGTGCCGCCCTGCGTCTCGACCTCGACGAAGCCGTCAGGGACGTCGGCGCGCTCGCCGGTCATCGAGAACGTCACGCCGGCCGGCGAGACACAGACGGTCCGGACGCGGGGGCCACCGGCTTCGTCGGCGAGCTCGAGCGAGCGGGCGAGGAGGCAATTGGCCGCCTCGAAGGCGTCGAGCGCCGGCACCGAGCGGAAGCGCTGCAACAGCGCGTCGGTGTCGACGGCCGCATCGGACAGCTGCTTGTCCCCACGTCCTCGCCCGAGAGGCAGGTCGAGGTCGCCCGAGAACGGCGCGGGACGGTGGCGCCGTCGGGCGCGCCGGGCCAGGGCGGCGCAGGCCAAGGAGCCGCATCCCAGCGCGACCAGTTCGGGCAAGCGGTCGGGGGCGCCGGACGGCCGGGACCGAGCCGGACGCGGGTCCACGCGATCGGCCCGGTTGTCCGCAGCCCCCCCGGCCTCGGTCGGCAGGCGGAGACGCCACCCGGTCACGACGTGGCCGGGATCGACGAAGTGCTGGCCGCCGCCCATGTCGCGGCCCAGGTTGAGCGCTGCGATCTGCATCCAGTCGGCCCCGTCACCGAGCTGTTCGTCCGCGATCCGCCACAGGCCTTCGCCCGGCTGGACCGTGTGGACGGGAAGCGCCGCGGGCGACGAAGCGGCGGGCGGTGCCGGTTGCGTCGCGACGGCAACGACGGAGTGTGTGGACGTGGTGGCTGCGCCGGCGCCGGTCGCCAGCACCAGGGGAGTGCCGGCGGTGGTCAGGGCCAACACGCCCACGGCGATGCGCGCTGCGATCCGGTCGAGCGGCGTCACGATGCCCATCGGCCGCACCTCACCACGGCGGACGTGCGCCGCTACGCCGCGGACGAGTTGTGAGGTGCAGGCCGCCCACGCGATCCAGGCGGCGAGAGCCAGGGCGACGAGCGCGTCGCGCGGCGCGGGTTGCCAGGTGTGCCCCAGACCGCCTGACAAGGGGTTGCCCACCACGAACACGAGGACGACCGGCACTGCGGTGAAGGCGAGCAGGGCCGCCACCAGCCCGCCGACGACGTCGGCCACCCGCTGCGAGCGCTGCCGCCTTCCCGCCCCGCCGGTCTCAGCCACCGGCGGGACCGATCGTGATCGTGTAGGTGAGAGCCGTCGACTCCGACGATGGCTCGCTGACCGTGGCGAGACAGCTCCCGCTGGCGTCGGGCAACGACGCTGCCATGGCAGACGACCCGCCGACGTTCTGGTTGCCGCTAGGGCAGCTGACCTGCATGGTCAGGTAGGTGGATCCGGACCAGACCACCGAGACCTGCATCGCACCGGTGCCGGTGAAGCCGACACTGCTCGAACGCTGAGCCGGTGGCTCGATCACACCCTGATGGCTGCCGGCACCCAGAGCAGGCGACGGGACGGTGGTCGTCGTGGGCACGACGACCGGGGCGGTCGTCGTCGTGACCGGCGCCGCGGCCGGCGGTCCGGTCGTCGTCGGAACGGTCGCGCCCTGCGTCGACGTGAGCGCCGTCGCGGCAGTGCTCGCGCCTGGACGGGCGGGCACCGTCGTGGTCGTCGACGGCGCCTTCGACGGGGAATGGGTGGAACCACCTGCACCAGCAGCACGCGCACCGTGCGAATCGCTCGACTGCGCGTTGGCGATCCCGTGCGCGCCGCGCGCCGCGTGTCTCGGATTGCCGGCGGTGGCGACCAGGAGCGCCATCAGGGCCAGAGACACGGCGAGGATGACCCACCAATTCGGGCGGGCGCGAGCCACTCTCGTACGCCGACCGTCGGTGGACCCGGTCCCCTGAGCCACTGGGATCCCACGATATGCACGAGTCATCCCGTCCGTACAGAGGGATTCACGCGCAGAGGCGACGCCGGGCGCGGGCACGCCGCGTGTAGAGGCCGCGGCGGTCCCGTCCCGTCAGGGCTGCGAGCTCGGCGATCGAATAACCGAGGACGTTGTGGCCGTACAGCACCTGGGCCTCATCGAGCGGCATGCCTTGCCCGCGCTCGTCGATCACGGCGCGAGCCAGCTCGTCGAGCAGGGACTCGGCGGTCGTCCCGCGGTCGATCACGTCCTCCTCGCCGATCACCACGATGCGCGATGCCATCTCCTTGGCCCGGAAGAGCTGCCGCCGGATTCGGCATCGGATCGCCGAGAGCAGGTCACGCACCGCGTACGCACGATCTTGGCCGGCCCACTCCTCGATCACGCACCAGGTCGTCGTCAGCAGTTCGCAAAAGAACTCCTCGCCGTCCTGCCAGTCGCCACCCCGGCCCCACCGCAGCTTCCCGGCGACAGTGATCAGGCCGGGCAACAGCGCCTGGACCAGCAGCCGCGGGATGAACGGGTCTCTCCCGGCCTCCCGGAGGAGCACCCGCACCAGGCGCGCCGCCTCCTCACGCTGCTCCCGGCCCGACGCGCGCCGCATGTAGGTGACCAGGTCACACGGCGTAGGGCACCGGGCGGGTCGCCCCTCTGCCTCGACATCGCCGTCGCCGTCGCCGAAGACGAGCCGGCCCAGCCCCGGGTCCCGTCGCGCCATCTCGTGGAGGGCGCGGACCGCGTACCGGGTCCGCCCGAGGGACCGCCACTCGACATCCATCTGGTCGATCACGACCGTGCGGGTTCGGGGACGTTTCGCCCGGGTCGTCGTCCCGGTGGTCGTACGTGTGAGGGTGCGTGTGCGGGCGGCGGAAGCCGGAGTGGGGGTCGTCATCGCGCCACGGTCGCGACGCTTGCTCCCCCGATCGCTCCCCCCGACGACGGCCCAGGTCGGCAGTAGTGTGCCGCCGCATGGATATCGATGAGTTCTACGAGGCCGACCCTCGGCGCCGGCAGTCGGCCGAACTCGAGCTGGGCGCCGAGTGGCTCGATGAGGACAACGTCCGCCACGAGCTCAACTACGTGGAGGACACCGGCGAGCTCTACGTGCTGCGCGAGCCGTCACCCCACATCAGGGAAGATCCCTTCGGCGGCCTCCACTTCTCTGAGCCACCCGGCTACGACAAGAAGATGACGGTGCACGTCATTGCCAACATCCCGACGAAGGACCAAGTCCACCAGATCCTCGCGGGCTGGCAGGACCACATGCTCACCCCCGAGGGCGGCCAATGGCTCGGTGATCAGCTGCGCGCCGCCGGCGTCGCGGTCGTCCCTCCAGGCGATGACGCCATCGCCGACGACGGGCCCGACCTGAACGCCTGATCCCTGACCCCTGACCCCTGACCCCTGATCCCGGATCCCTGATCAGCCCGGCAGTTCCAGCTCCAGCATCGTCGTCAGGAGCTGCGTCGCGATGTTGTTGGTCCCCATGTCGGACTCCATCGGCAAGATGCTGTCGTCGACCAGCAGGTCGGCCAGCCGCAACATGACGACGGCGAAGCGGAAACCCGAGAAGACCTCGTAGAAGAAGACGTCCTTCATCGGGCGTGCCAACAACTCCTCGTAGCGCCCGATGGTCTCCTCGTGGGAGCCGAACCCCGGCGGGCGTGGCACGCCCAGCGGATCGGCGAACTGGCGGTTGAAGTAGAGGTACCAGCCGAGATCCATCTCCGGCTGGCCGAGTGATGCCATCTCCCAGTCGAGCACCGCCGCCGCACGGAAGTCGTCCCAGATGATGTTGCCGAGCCGGCTGTCGCCCCAGCTGAGGACGACCTCGCCCTCCTCCGCCGGCTGGTGGTCGACCATCCACTGCCACGTCGCCTCGAGGACCGGCACCCGGAGGCCCTTTGCGGCCCAATCGAGGAAGTCGCGGTAGTACGACATCTGCTGCTCGATGCCCGGCTTGCCGCGCCCCGCCATACCGAGCCAGTCGAGGCCGAGGGCGCGCCAATCGGTCCTGTGCACCGCGGCGAGCGCGTCGAGGCCGCTCCACCACATGCGGGCCTGCTCTTCGGCCGTCGCCTCGATCACCCACCCCTCGATGGTGTAGGGGATGTTGTCCGACGGAACCTTTCCCTCCACGTGCTGCATCGTGAAGAAGGGCACGCCGAGATACTGCGGGTCCTCCTCGTAGTCGCCGAGCGGGGGGAGTGGCACCGCCGAGCCTCCGTCCGCCAGCGCCTTCATCACCCGGTACTGCGTCGAGAATTCGGCGTCCATGAAGAGAAGGTGCTTGGTGGGCGCCACCCGCACGACCAAGCGACGCTCCCCGCCGTCGGGTTCCCGGGTCCGGCAGAGAATCGTCTCGTTGGAGAAGCCGTTGGATGCCGGTGCCTGCACGTCGAAGACTTCAGGCCCCTTCCCCCCGGGCGACCTGGTGGCGAGCCAGCGGGTGAGCACCTCGGCCACGTGGTCAGGGTCGCGATGGGCGATGTCGGGCACGAGGCGGCACTTTACCGACGGCGGCACCCCGTCGGGTCCTCGGAGCTAAGTTGCCGACCCACACGCCCCGAATCGGCGGAGAACGAACCGATGACCCTTCTCGACTACCAGCTCAACGACGGCATCGCCACCATCAGACTGGACGACGGGAAGGTCAACGCCCTGGGCCTCGAGATGCAGGCAGAGATCGGGGCCGCGATCGGCCGCGCCGATGCGGACGACGCGGCAATCGTGCTCACTGGCCGGCCCGGGATGTTCTCGGCAGGGTTCGACCTCGCCACCATCAACGAGGGGGGTGAGGCGACGAGGGCGATGGTGATCGGAGGGTTCCGGCTCGCCGAGCGGATCCTGACGTATCCGCGCCCGGTCGTGGTCGGGTGCACGGGCCATGCGATCGCGATGGGGACGTTCCTCATGCTCACCGGTGACTACCGGATCGGTCCGGATGCGGGCTCCTACAAGTGGATGGCGAACGAGGTCGCAATCGGATTGGTCATGCCGCGCACCGCGATCGAGTTGCTCCGTGTGCGACTGACGCCCGCAGCGGTCGACAAGGCCGTCGCCCTGTCGCACCAGTTCGGGCCGTCGGATGCCATTGCCTCCGGGTACTTTGACGAATTGGTGCCTCCGGACGATGTCGTGGAGAAGGCCACCGCTGTCGCCCGCGCTGCGCTCTCCCTCAACGCGCATGCGCACGCCGCGAGCAAGGAACGGACACGGGCGCCAGCGATTGCCGCCATCGCCCGAGCGATCCAAGAGGACGACGACGACTTCGACCGGTGGATGGCCGCGAGCGGGCGATGATCATCGTCATCGACCTCTCCGAGTCGCGGGTGCTACTCCAAGATCCGGCGGACTTCGCCCGGTTCTCCGTGGTCACGGAGGGCCACGGCGAGCTGGCCGAGGTGGTGCGCCAGTCCGGACTCGGGCGTCTGAAGGACGACGGCGAGCACGTCGTCGTCGACCCGGTCGCTCTGAGGGCTTTGGCCGGGTCGGCCGCGACCGATGAGTGGGACGAGGGGTTCGCCGGGATGTGCAACTACGCCGCCGGCAAGGGCTGGGTCGAGACGGACGGCGGGATCGTCGCCCACATCGAGCCCCGCGAGGAGGCCGGCTGAGCCGGCGCACCGACTGTCCCGGCTGGCGGAGGCGCCGCTACCCTTGGTGCGCCGCGGGGTGAGACCGGCGGCGGGGGCGAAAGGCCCCCTGACCCCGGGAGGGACGCATGGCGATTCGGGACTACGACCGCTTGTTCATCGGCGGCGACTGGGTGGCGCCGGAAGGGTCTGACACCATCGGCGTCGTCTCGCCGGTGAGCGAAGAGGTGATCGCCCGAGTGCCGGACGGCACCGAGGCAGACATCGACAAGGCGGTCGCCGCCGCGAGGATTGCTTTCGACCGGGGGCCCTGGCCTCGTATGGCGCCGGCAGAGCGCGGCGAGATCCTGCGCCAGGCCGGCGCGCAAATCATGGCGGAAATGGCCGACCTGGCCGAGATCATCACGCGGGAGATGGGGGCGCCCATCACCTTCTCCAACCTGGGCCAGGTGATGGCACCCATGATGATCTTCAACTATTACGCCGACCTGGCCGGGTCGTTCGCGTTCGACGAGGTGCGCGACGGGCTGTTGAACCCCAAGGTCCTGGTGACAAAGGAACCGGTCGGCGTCGTCGGAGCGATTGCACCCTGGAACGTCCCGCTCTTCATCGCCGCGGCCAAGCTGGCCCCGTCGTTGGCCGCCGGTTGCACGGTCGTCTACAAGCCGGCGCCCGAGACGCCGCTCGACGCCTTCCGTCTGGCGGAGATCTTCGAAGGATGCGGTCTGCCGAAGGGCGTGCTCTCGGTGGTCCCGGCGGGCCGCGAGGTGTCCGAGCACCTGGTGACGCACCCCGGCGTGGACAAGGTCAGCTTCACCGGCTCCGGTGTCGGCGGCAAGCGCATCGGCGGCCTGTGCGGCGAGCGCCTGAAGCGCTGCACGCTCGAGCTCGGCGGCAAGTCCGCGGCCATCATTCTCGACGACGCCGATCTGGCGACGACGATCCCCACTCTGCTGCCCAACGCGATCATGAACAACGGGCAGGCCTGCATCGCGCAGACGCGGATCCTTGCCCCGCGTGCCCGCTACGCGGAGGTCGTCGACGCCGTGGTCTCGGGCGTCTCGGCCATGAAGGTCGGCGACCCGATGGACCCGGCGACCGAGGTCGGGCCGGTGGTGGCCGAGCGGCAGCGGACGCGTATCGAGGGGTACCTCGAAAGCGGGCGCGAGGAGGGCGCGACGGTGGCCCTCGGCGGTGGCCGGCCGAGCGGCGGCGACTTCGCCAAGGGCTGGTACGTCGAGCCGACGGTCTTCTCCGACGTCGACAACAAGATGAAGATCGCGCAAGAGGAGATCTTCGGGCCCGTGCTCGTCGTGATCCCCTACGACGGCGACGACAACGCGGTCGAGATCGCCAACGACTCGAACTACGGCCTGTGCGGATCGGTCTGGACGAACGACAACGACCGCGGTCTCGGAATCGCCCGCCAGGTGCGCACGGGCACGTACATGCTCAACACATTCGCTCCGATCGACTTCGCGACGCCCTTCGGCGGGTTCAAGGAATCGGGCGTCGGCCGTGAATTCGGGCCCGAGGGCCTCGAAAGTTTCCTGGAGAAGAAATCCATCGGCCTGCCGGCCGACTACACGCCGGGAACGGGGTCGTAACCGCACTCCGAGAGGAAGAGGCGGGCGGCGGACATGAGTGTGGCGGGGGCGGGGCCGGTGAACGGCAAGTCAGGACGCGCCGTCCGAACCGTGCGCGTCACCGACTGGCCCATGTGGGTCGTCGGCTTCACGCTCTTCATCGACGGACTCGACCAGTACATCCCGCGGGGCGACACCAAACAGCTGAAGATCGCCTTCCACGTCAGCGACGTCGAGATAGCGGTCCTGTTCTCGGCGTTTATCCTCGTGAACGGCATCGCCACCCTGCCCTCGGGCTACCTGGCAGACCGCTGGAACCGCACCAAGGCCATGGCGGTAACGATCGTGGCCTGGTCGATCATCAGCGCTATGGGCGGACTGGTGCCGACGTCCGCCTTCGTTCTGCTCGTGATCATCCGCGGCTCGCTCGGCTTCGGCCAGGCCATCACCGACCCCTCGGGGAGCAGCGTCATCGCCGACTTCTACGGGATCGAAAAACGCGGCAAGGCGTACTCAGTCCAGCAGTGCCTCAACTACGTGGGTCTCGGCGTCGGCCTGGTCATCGGCGGCGCGCTCGGCCCGCTGTTCCACGGTCAGGGCTGGCGGGTCGCCTTCTTCGTCACCATCATCCCCGGGCTCCTCGTGGCCTGGATGTGCTGGCGTCTGCCTGAGCCGAGCCGCGGCACCGCCGATCGGGCGCACGTGACGCAGACCGGTGAGACGGAGATCTCCGACCAACCGCTCGAGCCGCTGTTCCCGCACGGCATCAGGGTGTTCACCAAGGAGATGGTCTCGGGCCTCAACCGCGACATGCGGGTGATCATCAACATCCCGACGCTGCGCTTTGCGCTGGTGGGCGTGTCCACGGTCGGCTTCGTCGTGACCGCGGTGGGGACGTGGATGCCGAGCTTCTATCAGAACCAACTAGGCCTCACCCAGGCCAAGTCCACCACCGTTTTCGGTCTCCTGCTCGTCCTCGGCGGGATTCCCGGCACGATCTGGGGCGGCCGGATCGCCGACCGCTGGGTCAACAAGGTGCTCGGGGCGCGGGTCGTCATCCCCGCCGTCTGCATGCTGGTGAGCGCCACCCTCATCGTTTTGTCACTGGCCCACATCCCCCATGGGCTCGTCTACCTGCTCCAGCTGTTCGGCCTGTTGGCGGCCACAGCCTCGGTGCCGGCGCTCCGGGCCGGCCTCTCGGACGTGTCCCCGGCCCAGGTGCGCGGTGCCGGGTTCGCCGCGTTCAACCTTGCCTCCGTGGTCTTCGGAGCCGCCGCGGCGCCGCTGGTCACCGCCGCGGTGGCCGCGCAGTTCGACAACGACTATCGGACGGCGTTCCTGATCGTGATGCCCATTGCGTTCGTCGGGGCCGCCTGTCTGCTGTTGGCGCGCCGTCACATCGAGAAGGACACCGCCAAGGTGTTCGAGGCCGTCGTGACGGCCATGGCGGCGAACCAGGCCGAGGAGGCCGCCTATGCCACGGGCGGTCAGGACGAGGTCGTCGGACCGGACGCTGACGAAGGCGAAACGTAGCCCGAGAGCGGCGCGCCCTTGCCCTTCACGTCGGCGTACGCCTGACTGGACCCGGACTCGACAACGCTGTAACCGGTGCGGTCGCCGTCGCCGTTGACGACGTCGGGAGCAGCGTTGTCGCCGGTGGTAGCGACCACGATTGCCACGTGGACCGCTGTCACCGCACCGGCGTCGTGGCCGTAGACCGCGACGTCGCCCGGCTCGGGCACATAGCCCGAGCCGACCGGGTGCCAGGTGCCATGGTTCGTCCCCCACACGTAGAAGCTGGCCGAGGCTGCGTTGAGATAGCCCGGCGCCAACTCGTACGCGACGACGGCTCCGGCCTCCTTCCACACCCAGGCGGCGAAGTCGGCACACCACTCCTCGTCGCGGTTGCCGTTGCCGCCACAGTCGTCGACGCCGGCGCCCCAATACGCGCTGAATTTGTTGCAGTAGGTATTCGAGGGATCTGTGGCATAACCGAGTTGTCCCTGGGCGATCGACACGATGCGCGCCCGCAACGGGCTCAGGTTCGATCCGCTCGCGAAGTGCTGGTACGCCAGGGCAGCACTCGCGCCGACAACGACCGCCACCAGGAGGAACGCGGCCAATCCACGTCGTCGAGCCGGAGGTTTCCGGCGGGGCAGGGGGGCAACCAGCGGCCTGGGAGGGCTCAGGGGGACTCAGGGTAGCGACCGCCCCCCCGGACGCGGTGGCGCCTCGGAGCCCGCCCAGGAGTCTGCGACAATGGCGACTCCTTGGGCACCAGGCGGGTGGCGTCCACGATGACCGAACCGGGAGGGCAGGGCCGGATGCAGGACGACGAGAGCGCCGTCTCGCACACGCGTCTGGCTTACCTGCCCGGCCTCGACGGGGTGCGGGCGTTCGCCGTGGTCGCGGTGATGATGTTCCACGGCGGCATTCCGCACATGGACGGCGGGTTCATGGGTGTCGACGCCTTTTTCGTCCTTTCCGGATTCCTGATCACCTCGCTGCTGATCGGCGAGTGGCGCCAGACGTTGACGATCAAACTGGGTGCGTTCTGGGCCCGGAGGGCTCGACGGTTGCTGCCCGCACTCCTACTGATGCTGCTCTTCGTCGCGTTCTTCGCAGCGGTCATAGTGCCGAAGGGGACCTACGGCGCACTGCGCCTCGACGCGCTCTCCACGCTGCTCTACGTGAGCAACTGGCACTTCATCCTCATCAACTCGAACTATTTCGCCGAGAACAGCGCAACCGCCTCCCCGTTGTTGCACACCTGGTCGCTGGCGGTGGAGGAGCAGTTCTACCTGATCTGGCCTTTAGTGGTCCTCGGCGTGATGCATTTCACGCGCAACCTCAAGGTCCTCTTCGGGTTGTGCGTGGCGGCCGCCATCGCCTCCGCGGTCTGGATGTACACGCTCTACGACAGCGGCCTGAACACGAACCGGGCGTATCTGGGCACCGACACCCGCTCGCAGTGCCTGTTCATCGGGTGTGCGATCGCGGTCGGCCTCGTGCTCCTCGGCCAACGGAGCCACGAGCGGGGCCGGTTGGCCGAGGGAGAGTTGTGGCGTCCCAACACCCGCGCCGGCCTCACGGCCTGTGGCGCTCTCGGGATCATTGGCGCAGCCGGCGCCGTGTCGATCTGGCTGTTCACGACGTCGCTGTCGTCCTTCCCCTATTCGGGCGGCTTCTTCCTCATCGGCCTCTCCGTCGGCGCCGTAATCGTCTCTGCCGTTGCCGCGCCGCGCAGCGTCGTGCCCCGTTTCCTCGCTCTGGCGCCGATCCGCTACGTCGGGCGCATCTCCTACGGCCTCTACATCTGGCACTGGCCGATCTTCATCTGGCTCAACCACGAGAGGATCGGCCTGAACGGTTGGCAACTCTTCGCGGTTCGGGTGGCTGTCACCCTCGCCGTGTCCGTGGTCTCGTTCCACTTGGTCGAACGGCCCATCCGAATGGGCACGTTCGTCAGTCAGTGGCGGGGGTGGCTCGTGGTACCCGCGGGCGTAGGAGCCGTCATCGTCGCCCTCGTTGCGGCGACCACGACCACCCCAGCCACCGCCGGCATCCCGGCCTCGAGCCTCGGCACCACCGAGGCAACCACGACGACGTCGCCCGGCGCGCCCACGTTCGCGCAGCCGGTACGCGTTCTGCTCTTCGGCGACTCGATCGCGCTGACTCTGGGCATCGCGTTGGCCAACCAGGCCGATCAGAGCAACTACGGCTACGTGCTTTCCGACAAGGGCATTCTGGGTTGTGGCGTCGTCGACGGGTCTGAGGTCGAAGTGCTCGGTGCTCGCGACACGACACCGTCCGCCTGCGACGGCTCCCCGTTGACGCCAGGAGAGCCCGACACCGATAAGCCCTGGCCCTATCAATGGTTGGGGGCCATGAACGTGGTGAAGCCGAACGTGGTGGCGCTCCTGGCGGGCCGCTGGGAGGTTGCCGACCGGCTGTACCAGGGACGGTGGACGAACATCCTGAACCCGGTGTTCGCCGCGTACGTGAAGCAGCAGCTCAACCGCGCCTCGCAGGTCGTCACGGCGACCGGCGCGCGCATGGTGTTCCTGACCGCGCCCTGCACCAACGAAGGGGAGCAGCCCGATGGCGCACCCTGGCCCGAGGACAGTACGCAGCGCCTCGACGTCTACAACCAACTGGTCCGCGAGGTCGCCGCCGAGCACCCCACAACCGACTCGGTTGTCGACCTCAATGGCGCCATATGCCCACACGGCCGCTACACGACCAAGATTCACGGCATCACGGTCCGGTGGAGCGACGGGGTCCACTTCGCCCTCGGAGCCGGTCCATACCTCGCGCCTTTGATCATGCCGCCGATCGTCGCGGCGGGAAAGGCCCAAGCGGCGGCGACGGGCAGCTGAGCGGCCGATCGACCGACGCTCGGGCGCCCTAACCCGAGGCGGGCTTCGGGTTCACGTTCGCAGTCGGTGGAGTGTTGCCGCTTCCACCGACGCCACTGTTGCCGTTCGGGTTCTGGGGGTTGACGTTCTGGTTGGAGTTAGCCACGTCGCACTGCGCCCGCAGCCCCGGGACGAGGTGGCCCTCGTCGACCGTCTCGATCTCCGAGATCGTGGTCATAAGCGAGTTCCACGTGCCGTCGTCAGAGTTCGCCGCTGCGGCCAGCGGTAGCGCCAGGCGCAGCTGCTGCTCGGCGCGCTGCTGGAGGGCGGCCACCGTCGTTGCCGGGGTGCCGACGCGCTGGGAGGCCACCCATTCGGTCACCGAGCGGTTGACGTGGACGCAGGCCTGTCGCGCCAACGCCTGCGCGTCCCCGGCCGACGTGCAGGCCGCCAAGCCGGCAGGGACGATCAAGAGCAGTACCGCCCCGGCCAAGACCCGGCGGCGGCGGGCCGGCGTCACGTCAGGACAGCCAGCCTTCGGCAGATTCGAGGAGGAACCGGCTCACCGCGAGGGCGCGGTCGAACACGTCGCACAGGAGCTCCTCGCCGCTCAGCACGCGAGCGAGCGACACGGGGTGGCGTGCCACGATGCTGAGGCGCCGCTCCGAGCCGTCGGTGGCGTTGGCGAACGAGTCGATCGCCGAGACCTCCAGCGGCAGCTCGATCCCACCGACCCCGGCCAGGTCGATTGCCAGCCGCAAGAGGTCGGGCCCACTGGGCAGCGGCGGGAGGGCCCAGGTGAACGTCAGGGGGAAGTGGAATTCGTCGGGCGGCTCCTCCTCCTCCGAGAGGAGCACGACGGCGTCCTCGAAGGAGAGGAGCACGCGGGGGTCGACGTCGAGCGCGAGATGCAGATCGAGCGGCCCGCCACACCCCTCTTCGGGGTGCAGGTCGACCTCCCAGACCTGGCGCAACGAGTACGTCTCGACGAAATGACGTTCGTCGTGCACGTGAAACCCATGGTCGACCGAGTGATCCTTCAGGTCGGCCACGTAGCCGGCGACATCGATGGCAGCCACAGCGTGCCGAGCTTAGGGGCGCCGAGGCAGGCACTCCCACACGGCGTTGTTACACACATCCATACACACACGAGGACGGTCCGCCCCGGGTGTGTCCCTCTATGGTGAGCGGATGGACGAGATCCGCCTGCTCGAAGTGCTGGACGACGCCGTGGTCGCCGTCCGGGCGGCGCTCGACGAGCTCGAGGATTGGGGTCCCTCTGGCACGAGGCCGGGCCAGTACCGCCTGGACGTGGCAGCCGACGACGCCGCGCTGCCGATCCTGCACGGTGCCGGATTCGCCGTGCTCTCGGAGGAGTCGGGGCTGACGGGCGACGCAGACTTGGGGCTCCTGGCGGTGATCGATCCCGTCGACGGATCGACCAACGCGCACCGGGGTGTGCCGTTCTATTCGACGAGCATCTGCGTGCTCGACGCCGAAGGACCGCTCGCAGGCCTCGTGGTGAACCAGGACATCGGCACCCGGTATGCCGCAACGCGGGGCGGCGGCGCCGAGCGTGACGGCCAGTCGATCAAACCGTCAGGGTGCGACGAGCTCGGGCGGGCGATCGTGGGCATCTCGGGCTTTCCGGGACGTCATCCCGGCTGGGCTCAATTCCGGGCGCTCGGTGCGGCGTCTCTCGAGTGCTGCGCCGTCGCGGAGGGCGTCCTCGATGCCTATCTGACCGTGGGCCGCAGCACCCTCTATAGCTGGGACTACCTGGCCGGTCTCCTCGTCTGCCGGGAGGCGGGCGTTGCTGCGACCGAACGCGACGGCCGCGAACTGATCGTGCGGGACGACGCGAGTCGGCGTCCAATCGTCGCCGCGACCGCTTCGCTCGCCGCGCAACTCGCACAGGACGCAATCCTGTGACCGACGACGGCGCGCAGGCGTCGGCAGCGCTCGTCGCTCACAAGACGTGGCGGACGGTCGAGCCGCTGCACGGGATGATCTACTTCGTTCCCGAGGCCGCAGAGGCGTACGCCCGCCTCGGCATCACCGGCACCGCCGGCTACTTCGCGTCGCGCGCGGCGCCGATGGGCGCGGTCAGCGCGGACGTGGTGATCGCGACGTTCTTCAACTTCAATCCGGAACTCGTCCACAGCGCCATCCCGGACGCGTGGGATCGGGCGACCCCTCGCGATCTGGTCACTGCTCGCTTCGCCGCCGCCGACGCCGCGTGCCGCCGGATCCTCGGCAACGACGTCGTCGCGTCGCCGGAGATGAGCCGCGCTGCCGCACTCGCCCGTACTGCTGCGGAGGAGGCGGCGCGTCACGTCGAGGGCCGCCCATTGGCCGCGGGCCATGCAGAGCTCGATTGGCCTTCCGAGCCCCACCTCCAGCTCTGGCACGCGCAATCGATCCTGCGGGAGTTTCGGGGCGATGGACACATCGCGCTCCTTGTCATCCATGGCCTCTCGGGGCTGGAAGCGCTCGTGACCCACGCGGCTGCCGGTGACGTCCCCGCACGCATCCTCATCGCTACCCGGGCCTGGTCCCAGGAAGCCTGGCAACGCGCTGCGGACGGCCTCCGCCAGCGCGGCTGGCTCGAGCCCGGCGACGAACTCCGTTTTACTGCGTCGGGTGCGCGACACCGCAAGGAGATCGAGGACGGGACGGACGCACTGTCATCGGCGCCCTATCAAGCCCTTGGCGATGAGGGATGCACCGAGCTCCGTGCCCTGGTGCGGCCGTGGAGCAAGGTCTTCGCCGAGCACTTGCGCTGAGGCCGATCGCCTTCGTGGCCCGACGCGTACTGAGCGGCGATCACATCTGAGTATCGAATCGAGACGGCGACCGCGCAGTACCGCCGGCCCATTTCCCGAGGGGTAGCGTTGTTGGCCGCCCGCGGATCGCCACCAACCAGGTCGGCATCTCAGGGCGCTCGGGCGCTTAGCTCAGTTGGTTAGAGCAGCTGGCTTACAACCAGCAGGCCGGGGGTTCGAGTCCCTCAGCGCCCACTGCAAGGCCTGAACCCCATTCAGTGGACCACGGTTATGACAACGTGGCCTGGGTTTGGGTTGAGTGTAGATCTTCGAATTCTCCTGGTGTGAGGTAATCCAGCGAGCTGTGCCGCCGGGCCGGGTTGTAGAAGTTCTCTATGAAGTCGGCAATAGCCTCGGTCAGCTCGAGGATGGTCCTCCATTTCTGCCGATTGAGGAGCTCGATCTGCATCGTCCCCCAGAATGACTCCATGGGCGCATTGTCGTAGCAGTCCCCGGTGGTCCCCATGGAGCCGATGAGCTGGCGTCGCCGGACGTTCTCTGTGAAGGCCCACGAGGTGAACTGGCTGCCGTGGTCCGAGTGAATGATCGTCGCTGGTGATGTCGTGCGAGACGAACCGGCCTTCCTCAGCGCGGCGTTGACGAGTTCAGTGTCACAGTGTCGGTCAGCGGACCAGCCGACCACCTTGCGTGAGTAGAGATCCAAGACGACGCAGCAGTAGAGCTTGCCCTCTCGTGTCGGATGCTCGGTGATATCGGTGAGCCACAGCTCGTTGGGGGCACTGGCGCTGAAGTTGCGCTGGACGAGGTCTTCGCAGGTGGCGATGTTCTTGAGGTTCTTCACCCCCTTCTTTGGCCCAGGCAGGCCCTGAATACCGAGTTCGCCCATGATCCGAGCGATGAGTTTCTTGTTGACGATGAGCCCCTGTTCGATCTCGAGGGCAGCCCGGATCCGCAGCCGGCCATAGGTGCCACGGGACCGGGCGTGGATGTCGGCGATGGCGTCGGTCAAGAGCAGGTGGCGGATCTCACGATCGGTTGGCTTGTGGAACTTCATGTCGTAGTAGGTCGAGCGGTCGAGCCCCACGACCGCGCAGCCCCGGCGCTCCGAATAGCCCAGGTTGTTCAGTCGTCGGACAACCTGGTACTTCCTTTTGGGTCCGCGGCGCCCTCCTCGAAGAGAGCGCTGGCCAACTTGGTGACCTCGAGTTCCGCCTCGAGCTCTTTGATGCGCCGCCGGGCTTGGGCGAGGGGGTCGGCTTCATAGCTCTTGATCCCGGGCCGTCGGCCCACATCGATCAGGGCCTGGCGCCGCCATTTGTAGAGGGTGTTCTCCGAGACGCCGAACTCCTGGGCCACCTCCTTGACGGGGGTGCCGCCGAGCATGCGCTTACAGGCCTCTCGTCGAAGGGCAACGGGGTGGTGTCTGGGCATATCTGGCTCCTGTCAGACAGGGCCAAGTTGCCATATCGAGTGGTCCAAAATTTGGGGGC
>DASXBZ010000195.1:0-39168 GCA_036491435.1 Acidimicrobiales bacterium | reverse complement strand
AGCACGTCGGTCGACGAGAGGGTCGACGGCGTGATCAGACCGAGGCCGGGGAGCTCCGGGAACAGCGGCGACGAGCTGTAGTTGTAGGAGATGGTGGTGGACAGGCAGGTGACCGTTGCGTTGGACGGGCACGACTCCGTGGACGCGCTGCAGGTGATCGCTCCGGCTCCCGTGACGATGGTCGTGCCGTTGACGATCTCCGTGCAGGCGCCCTTGTTCATCCACCCCAGGTCGGAGGCGGCCTGTTGCACTGCCGCGCACGCCGCGGCCGGAACGGCGTTGCCGTTGCAGCTCGTCGTGCCGGTTCCTTGGACGATGCCCGCCCGGGCCGCGTCGGCTGCGGCCTGGGTCACCGTGGTCTGGGCGGCCAGGATCACGCCGTACGTGATGATGCCGTACAACAATGTGATGAGCAGGACGACGACGAGCGCGAACTCGAGCAGCTCCGCGCCACGTTCGTCCTCTTGCCGTCCTCGCCCCAGTCGCGTCGCGCCGTTCCTCGTACGCGGTCCCAAGATTGGCGACCCCCACCTTCGTACGCGGCCCCAAGATGGTGACCGTCAAAGAGAAATCTCGGCTGACACACCCATTGGCTTGAGTCGCAATTGCAATTCGATGTCGCCGCGACCGTGCGTGCGCATTCGAGAATGATCAAAAAGTCCTATGTACCCCAGCGGATTGCTCGGTGTGGCTCGGCCTCGGAGCTGACCGCCTCTACGCGATCAGTCAGCAGCGCCGGCTCCAAAAGGAGGCACCGAGGTCAGCGGGCGAAGAGGTGGTAGCCGGCAAAGGCCCACGCCGCGATCAACACGACGTTCGCCACGGCCGCCGTCGAGATGAAACGGGCGAATTCCTCGGCGGTCGCGAGCTGTCCGGCCGACCGCCGTGCCACGAGGTCCACGGCGACGGCCACGACGAGGAGCCCAACCCAGAACGCGAGGCCGACGGGGCGGTTTGACGGCAACAGGAGCGCTGGCGTCAGTGCATGCCCATCGCCGGCGCCCGGGGCCAGGCCCGCTCCACAGAGCACTGCGCCACCCCGGCGCTCCGCCTCGCCGGTGCGCCCCGTTGCACCGTCCACGGGCAGCGATCCGAACGGCGCACGCGCCCGGGCGGCCGAGTAGCCGATCCCCACGGACATCCACACCAGGAGGAGAAGTGCGTTCAACGCCCGATACGTCTGCGACAGCGCGCTGATCGTCAAGTGGTACTCGTGCGGGCCGGTGTCGTTGCCCAACCCGTCCCACACCGCCGCGACGACGATGACGAGCAACCAGGGCGCGACCCCGCGCCACGCCTCGCCGGCGCCGCCTCGTCCCGGCCGTGGCCATGACTCGGCCGCCGCCCCGATGTTCAGGCCGAACGCGGCGCCACTCCGCCCTCGTCGGAACAGGACGGCGAGCACGACGACGGTCGCCACCGACACGACCCAGGTGATCTCGGCGGGCGTGCTGCTGCGGTGGAAGCCGCTGACCCAGCCGCACCACGCGCAGAGCGCGACACCAGCCACGAAAAAAGGGATGCGACGGCTGCGCACGGAACCGGTCTAGCGCAGTCTTCGCTGCACCGAAGGGCTCGAAGCACTCGACGTGCCGCGTTAGGGTCCCCGCCCATGGCAAGGGGTGTCCTCTGGCGACATCGCGACTTCCGCTTGCTCTGGGGTGGGGAGACGATCAGCGAGTTGGGCTCGCAGGTCAGCTTGTTAGCCATTCCGCTGCTTGCAGTGCGGACGTTGCACGCAACGCCGTTCCAGATGGGCCTGTTGACGGCGGCGTCCACCGCCGCCTTCCTCGTCGTCGGGCTCCCCGCCGGCGTCTGGATCGATCGCACCCGCCGCCGCTGGGTGATGATCGCCGCCGACCTGGGGCGGGTCGTCGCCATCGGCTCGGTGCCCGTCGCGTATGCCGTCGGCTGGCTGACGTTGGCTCAGCTCTTCGTCGTCACCCTTGTGAGCGGCATCCTCACCGTGTTCTTCGACGTCGCCTACCAGTCGTACCTGCCGACGCTCGTCGGGCGCGAAAACTTGGTCGAAGGCAACGCCAAGCTTACGGGCAGCGAGCAGGTCGCGGCGGTTGCGGGACCGAGCGTCGCGGGCGGCCTCGTCCAAGCCGTCGGCGGGTCTGCCGCGGTCCTCGTCGATTCGGTCAGCTTCCTCGTCTCCGCCGGCGCCGTTGCGGCGATCCGCGCGCCCGAACCGGTGCCGGTGGTTCCCGACTCCGGGCACCCCAAACTGCGACACGACATCGCCGAAGGGCTCCGGTTCGTGTTCGGAAACGCCCTGTTGCGGGCCATTGCCGCGACAACGGCAACAGCGAACTTCTTCAGCGGCGTGGCGGCCGCGGTGGAAGTGGTCTTCCTTGTGCGCGAGGTGCATGCGACACCTGGCGTCATCGGTCTCTTGTTCACGATGGGTGGCGTCGGCGGCGTACTCGGTGCCTTGGCCGCGGGCCCGCTCGCACGTCGCTTCGGCGGTGCCCGAGCCACGATCATCGGAATCGTTGGCAACGTCGGCGGCCTGTTGGTCCCCCTCACCATGCCCGGTCCCGGCCTGCTCCTCTTCGGTGCCGGGCTGTTCTTCGTGAGCCTTTCGGCGGTGGTCTACAACGTCAACCAGGTGAGCTTCCGTCAGCGACTGTGCCCCGATCGCCTCCTCGGCCGGATGAACGCCAGCATGCGCTTCGTGGTGTGGGGTGTGCTCCCTCTCGGGGGCCTCCTCGGCGGTGTCCTAGGCGCGGTCGTCGGCCTGCGATCGACGTTGTGGATCGGCTACATCGGCGAAGCGCTCGCCAGCATCTGGCTCTTCGCGTCACCGATGCGCACGATGCGCGACTTCCCCGACGAGCCGGCCTGACGAGTACCCACCGAACGGGTCACCAACCGCGCAGGTCGACGTCCCAGCGGTCGACCACATCGTCGCCGTCGACGATGTGCAGGTGTTCGTGATACGCGACCGTCGGGTCGATGTGCGCCGGCAACACCCGGATGCGCTCGCCGACCCGCATGGGCGCGCCCGGCGCCATCGTGAGGTGCTCGTCGGAGCAGAACCACACTTCCGACCCCTCGACGGAGGGGTTGCCGTGGTCCATGCCGAGCGCCTTCAACCCGCAGTCGGCCACCACGTAGTCCCTCGACACCGAGATGACGGTGGAGAGCACGCTCAGCGCGTGGGCGAAGGGCAGTCCGAGCTTGGCGTACGCCGTGTCCATCAATGCATACGACCCCGCCTGGATCTCGGTGACCCACGTGTTCATGTCGTACGTCCCCGTGCCACCACCCGAGACGACGTCGCCGCCGACATCCTCGTGGGCGCGCACCAGCATCCCCATCGAGACCTCGATCATCTCCTCCCGTGTCGCCCGGTCCTCGAGCCCGACGATGTGCCCCTCGTACCCCATCACCCCGCGCACGGCGAGCCCGGCCGCCCGGGCCCGGTCGGCCAGCCGCCCGGCGTCCTCGGGCGCGCACCCGCAGCGGGGGAGTCCCACGTTCACGTCGATGAGCACCTCGGCCACGCCCCCCTCCGCCGCCGCGTCGACCGTCGTGTCCGAGTCCACGGCCACCGTGACGCGTGCCCCATTTCTCGCCAACGCGCCGAGCCGAGTGGCGTCGACCACCTCGTTGGCCAAGAGCAGGTCGTCCCCGAGGCCGGCCGCAGCCATGCCTTCCATCTCCCGGATCGTGGCGCACGTGAACGCTGTGTTCCCGAGCGCGGTCTGGCGCGCGGCCAACGCGGTGCACTTGTGCGCCTTGACGTGGGGACGCAGCTTCGTCTGCGGCAACGCCTCGGCCATCGTGCGCAGGTTGGCCTCGAGGAGGGCAGCCTCGACCACCAACGCCGGCGTCGTCAGCTCCGTGACCTTCACGGCGGCCGAGGCTACTGGGAGCAGCAGGCTGCAACCCTGGCACGGCGCGCGCTCGCACGCTCGGGTACTGTCCGCCCTCGTGAGCACGCCCTGGTTGGGGGACGCCTGCAGCCTGGTGGACGCGTTCCGGGCGGGGGAGCTCTCGCCACTCGAGGCGCTCGACGACTGCATCGCCGCCATCGCCAAGTCGCCACTCAACGCGTTCAGCTTCACGAACTTCGAACGGGCCCGGGATGCGGCGGCCCGGGCCGACGTCAGCCTGCCGTTCGGCGGCGTGCCCTTCGGCGTCAAAGAGCTCGAGAAGGTCGCAGGATGGCCCTACACGGAGGCGTCCGTCCTCTTCAAGGACCGCGTCGCCGGCCATGACGACACCTCGGTGGTGCGGCTGCGCGCGAGAGGAGCGGTGCTGGCGGCGCAGACAACGGCGCCCGAGTTCGGCGGCATCAACTGCACGTCGACGGTGCTGCACGGCACCACACGCAATCCGTGGAACCAGGAGCGGACACCGGGCGGGTCGTCGGGCGGGACCGCGGCCGCCGTTGCCGGCGGACTGTTGCCCATCGCGACCGGCAGCGACGGCGGCGGATCCATCCGCGGACCAGCGGGCTTCAGCGGCCTCTTCGGGCTCAAGGCGACGTACGGGCGGATCCCCAAGGGGCCCGACGGGACCATCGAGCCCATGACGACCGTGCTCGGCTGTCTGACCCGTTCGGTACGCGACACGGCCCGCTACTTCGACGCGTGCAACGGCTTCGACCAACGGGATCCGCTCAGTCTTCCGAGGGTCGAAGGATGGGAAGCCGCACTCGGCAGCCACGAGCTCTCGGGGATGACAGCGGCAATTATCGTGGATCTCGGCATCGCGCAGGTCCGCGACGAGGTGGCCGATGTCGTCGTCGAGGCGGCGACACGTTTGACCAGGGCCGCAGGTTTGCGCGTCGTCGCGGCGGAGCCGACGCTGCCGCCCCTGCGCGGCGCCTGGGCGATGGCGAACATGCCGCCCATGGTCGTGGACCTCGGTGATGCCTATCCAGACCAGATCGAAGCAATGTCGCCCGAGATGCTCATGGGACTCCGCGCCGCGCAGGAGCGCTACACCCTGGAGCGGGCGGCCTCGATCGAGCTGTACCGGCGCCAGCTCAACGAGGCCATGGCGGCGCTGTTCGACCAGGCCGACTTCGTCTTCTGCTCGACCCATCCGGACGTGGCGTTCAGCGCGGAGGGACCGCCGCCCTCGACGCTGCCGGGCCGCGATCTCATCGCCGAGGTCGGGTTTACCCGGGCCATCATGAACAATGCTGCGCTGACGGCCCCGTCGAACCTCAACGGCAGCCCGGCGATCAGCATCCCAGCCGGCGTGGTGGATGGCTTGCCGGTCGGGTTGCAGGTCCTGGCCGGTCACCACCGAGAGCAGCTGCTGCTCGATCTGGCGCTCGTGGCAGAGCGGGAGATGCCGTGGCCGCTGGTGGCGCCCGACTCTCCACACCGCGCGTAGAGAGCTCGGGCGCGCCCCGAGTCCTCGGGCTAGCTGGCGGTGAGGGCCTCCCGCCAAGGGGTCATGTCGAGGCCGGGATAGCGCGCCTGCATGCCGGCAATCGTGGCCTGATCCCAATAGGGATGGCCCGGCAGCGGGACACCGAGCAGTGCAAGCTGCCGCGGCGTCGCACCCTGGACGTACTTCGTGAGTTCGGGCGAGAACCCCCGGAAGGGCCACGCCTGGTAGCCGCCCCATCCCGCGTCACGGTGGCGGAACGAGACATGGATCATCACGCGGTAACGGGTGGGATCGGTGTGATCGACCGAGCGGTGGTAGACGTCGGGCCGATAGGCCACGACGGAACCGGCCGGCGCCGCCGCGTCCGACGGGTTGTCGTACAGCGCGGCGTAGTCGACATAGTTCAGCGTGTGACGCTCGACGGGGATGTCCTTCGTCCTCTGCCACGAGACGAAGCGTGTGGCGCCGTCCTCGGTGGTGACGTCGGTCAGGTACACGAAGAACTCGACCTGTTGGAAGCCGAGTTCGTGGCGGGGCACGACGAGCATGTGGTTGGGGTAGTCGGCGTGGAGCAATTGGTTGTAGCCGGACGCCTGCTGCGCGTACTTGGCGGTGACCATGCCCATGTAGCAGGCGAGGTCCGCGGTGCCGAGGAAGGCCTCGGCGAGATCGATGACGTTGTCGTGGAGGACGAGGGCGTTGAGGCGTCTGCTGTGGAACGGGAACTCGGGCCACGGGGCATCCCATGTGTGCCACTCGCCCGCCTCGGCGCCGCCCCGTTCGGCCATCTCGGCCGGGGTGGGGAAGTAGCGGTGCACCGCGTCCTGGGCGGCCGCCAGCTCGTCGGGCGGGATGGCGTCAGGGACGACGCACCAGCCGTCGCTGTCCCATCGCGCCTTGAGCTGCGGGTCGAGCGCGAGAGGCGACACGGAGCGAACGTTAGCGATGCCCCGCCCCGTGAGCGGGCCCTCTCTCCCGTCTGCACCGCCCTGGCCTGCCCTCTTGCCCCACGCGGCGGTCCGGCTTAGGGTATTGAGCAGTTGCTCAAAACGATCGCTGAAGGAGTGAGCGAAGTGGCCAAGTCGGGCACGAAGGCAGCGGTTGGTCGTCCAGCTGCCGCCGGCGCGCAGGAGACCAGGGACGCGTTGGTCAGAGGGGCGATCGACGCTCTCAAGGAGCAAGGGTTCGCGGGTGCGAGTGCACGGGAGATCGCTCGTCGGGCGGGCTGCAACCAGGGCCTCGTCTTCTATCACTTCGGGTCGGTCACCAACCTGTTGTTGGCCGCGCTCGACGAAGTCAGCGCGACGCGTCATCTCCACTACCAGGCGGCTGTCGACCGGGCGGAAGGACTCGGTGCATTGGTGGACGCGGCAGAGCAGGTGTTCGAAGAGGATCTCGACGCTGGCCACATCGCGGTGCTGGCGGAGATGATCGCCGGCGCGTCGGCGACCCCCGGCTTGGCACCCGAGGTGGCGGCGCGCATCGCCCCGTGGCGCCAGTTTGCCGCCGACGCGCTCGGTGGCGCCCTTTCCGACACGCCGCTCTCGGCGGTCGTCGAGCCGGACGTCGCGGCCCATGCGATCGTTGCCCTGTATCTGGGGCTCGAGATGCTCGCGCATCTCGACGGGGACCGCACCGCCGCCTTGGCACTGTTCGCGCGCGCCCGGCAGCTGGCCGAGCTCGTTCAGGCGATGAGCGGCGCTCCGGTCGGAGAGCCGGCACGAAAGGAGCAGCCATGAACGGAGCGACCGATCTGGGGGTGCACGGACAGGACGTGCGCACGCCCGACTTTCCTGACCAGGGTTTCGACGTCGTCACGGGGGCATTCAGCTACTCGGGCGCCGCCATCGCCCGCGCGCTCCAACGGTCGGGGCGGCGGGTGCGCACCCTCACAGGGCATCCCGGGCGGGCCGAACCGGACACGGCGATCGACGTGCGTCCGCTCGAGTTCGACGACGTTCTCGGGTTGTCCGCTTCTCTTCAGGGCGCGACCACGCTTTACAACACCTACTGGGTGCGCTTCCCGCACGGCCACGACGACCACGAACGTGCGGTTGCCAACTCCCGTACCTTGTTCCACGCTGCTCGGCAGGCCGGCATCGAGCGGATCGTGCACGTCTCGATCACGCATCCGAGTATCTCGTCGCCGTATGGCTACTTCCGGGGCAAAGCGCAGGTCGAGCGCGCCCTGGCGGAAGTGGGGGTGCCCTTTGCCGTGCTACGACCGGCGATCCTCTTCGGTGCGGACGGCGTCCTCATCAACAACATCGCGTGGCTCCTGCGCCACCTGCCCGTCTTCGGCGTGGGCGGCAAGGGCGACTACCGGATCCGCCCGGTGCACATTGACGACCTGGCCGCACTCGCGGTCAAGATGGGCGCGGAGCGCACCGACACGGTGGTCGACGCGGTAGGTCCGGACAGACCGACGTTCCTCGAGCTGGTCGGGCTCATCCGAGAGGCCGTCGGGAGCCGCTCCCTCGTCGTTCGCGTGCCGGGCTTCGCCGTGCCAGCGTTGGCCTCGGTGTTGGGACTCGTGCTGAGGGACGTATTGCTCACGGGTGACGAGTTCCGGGCCATGGCCGAAGGGATGGCCGATACCGAGGGTCCGACAACCGGGACGACCTCGGTCAGTGCGTGGATCCGGGACCATGCGGACACACTCGGGCGCAGCTACGCCAACGAGATCGAGCGCCACTTCAAGATCCCTGGGCGCTGAACCGGGCTTGGCCGGTCCCGGGTCGTCAGCTCCAGGTGACGAGGACCAATGCGGTGCCGAGAGCCAGATAGAGGCCAAAAGGCACGGCGGAACGGCGCTCTGCCTTGTGCGCTGCGATGAGGGAGACCCCGACGATCACGGCCAGCAGGTTGGCGAAGAAGAGCCCCTCGATGAGGGCGATCCAGCTGACCCAGGCCAGGCCGAAGCCCACGACGAGGGAGAGGCGAACGTCGCCGAAGGCCATCCAGCGCGGGTTCATGAGGTTGATCACGAAGAAGAGCGCGAAGAAGGCCAGGCCGCCGATGGAGGCGACGACGAGGCGCTCCCACTCGTGCATGACGCCTGCGATCGCAATGCCGCTCACGATCACCGCGGCGCTCAGCGCCCACACGAGTGCCTTGGGCAGCAGGCGCTGCACGAGGTCGCAGTACGCGAGCTGTACCAGGCCGACGAGCAGCAGCAGCGGCGGGAAGGCGATGATCGACCAACCGACCTTGTGCAAGACGTAGGCCGGCAGCAGCCCTGAGATAACCGCGAGCAGCGCCCACTGCCGCGTTGTGATGCGAGGAGGCTCGGCGACATCAGTCGCTGCGAATGCGGGGGCCGGGGACGAGGCCGGACCAGTAACCGAGGCCCGTGCGACGGACGCGGCCAGCGAGCGCCTCGTGAACGGCACGATCAGCGACCCGGCCGCCATGCCGATGGCGGCGCCGCCGAGGACCGTCAGCGGCGCGCTCATTGGACGAGCGACACGGTGCCGCAGTTGGCAGAAAGAGCCTCGATGTCTGCACCGCCGATGGTCAGGCCGAGCGCCTGCAAGTCGGGACCGAGGACCGTTGCCAGCACGCCCATTGTGGCGGTGGCGCTGGCATTGGCGCCGCCGGCCGCCGAGAACGTCATCGTCGGCGTGTGCGATCCAACCGTTTCCGGGTTGGTACCGGCCGTGGCAGTCGCCGCGGTCGGAGGGACGGTTGCCGGAGGAAGTGCCGGTCCGGAGAACGAGGTCGTCCCGTTCGTCACGCCGGCGATCGAGAGCGTGCCTTGGGCCGTCGCCACGCCCAGAAGGGTCAGCGTGACGCCGTTGGTGCCGGTGCTCACGGCGCCGGTGTTCACCGGGGAGATCACCATTCTGCTGAGCGAGTCGTTGCTGCAGGTCACGTTGCTCAAGGTGGCCGTGCCGGTGGCAGCGGACAGGGGAACGTTCAGCGATCCGAGCGAGATGCCGAGAAGGGTCAGGTTCATGGACAACGTGGCCTGAACCTGCTGGTTGCTCGCCGTTGTGCCCACGGGTCCATAGGCCACCTGCGCCGGCTGGATGACCTGGGTCGAGAGCATGACGTTGCCGACAGAGAGTCCCGGAACTCCCGCCAGAGCCGAGTTGAGGTTGAGGGCAGAGGTCAGGTTGATCCCGTTCGTGCCGTTGGCCAATTCGGCTTCCGTCGTCAGCATCTGGAGGACGTTCACGCTGGCGTTGAGGCCCTGCTGCGAGAGCGAGGAGTTCGAGCAGCTGTACGAGGTAGAGCCGCCGACGTTGATGTTGACCATCTGGCAGAGTTTCACATCGGTGCTCTGTGAAGCTGAGAAGGAGCCGAGTCCCTGCAGCGAGGTGTACGCAGTGCTCCCCGTCCCATAGTCACTGCCGACGGCGCTCTCGTAGATGCTCAACCACTGCGCAGCCGTCAATTGGGCCGTCATGATGTTGGTCGCCGAGAGCAAACCGCCCGAGGCGGTGATCAACTGGGCGATCGTCACGTTGGCGGTGACCAGGCCCTGGTAGCCCACGGCCGTCAGGTTGACCGACGAACCGAGCACTGAGAGCAGCGGGTTGAGGACGGCGCTCTGGGAGGTGTTCAGGTTGGCGAGATAGGTGCCGATCGAAAACCCAGCCAACGGGTTCTGTGTCGCGATCGACGAGCCGGACACTGATCCCGTCACCGTGTTGCCGGCGTGTCCCGGCAGCATGTTGAAGCCGCCGAAGAAGATCTGCGGTACCGACTGATTGGCCGTCACCTCGATGGCATTACAGCCTGGGTGGGGGATCGGCGGCAGGACGACCGGCTGACAGCCCGCGCCGGTGAACCCGTACGCGGTGAACACCTTGGTCGAGGTGTTGTAGTAACCGGGAATGACCGAGAGATGGGCGTTGGATCCGTTGTCCGCGAGGACCTGGGCCAGCTTGTCGTTGAGGTAGCTCTGCACGCCGGGGATCGTCGAATAGGCGGAGTCGGCGTAGTTGATGTAGCGGGCAAGATCGAGCGCCGCCGTATCGGCCAGCGCCTGCGCCTGCCTGCTGCCGTAGACGGTGAACCCGACGTCAACACCGGTGGCGCCGGCCCAGAGGAGCAGCACCATGCTCATCGCGGTCAGGACGAAGGCGGCGCCCCGCTCGTCGTCGTCCCGACGACGGAACAGCCGCTTGAACATCTTCACCCCGCGCACCTACGACCCGCTCGGGGTCGAGAGCTGCAGGACGTTCGTCGACGAGATGGTCGACGGCGTGATCACACTCAGGCCGGGCAGCTCGGGGAAGAGCGGCGCCGAGGCGTAGTTGTACGAGACAGTGAGGGACAGGCAGGTGTTCACTGCGTTCGACGGGCAGGCCACGGTCGTGGCGGCGCAGCTGATCGGGTTGCTGCTGCTGCCCCCGACGGCCGTGCCGTTGACGGTCTGGTAACAGGTGCCCTTGTTCATCCACCCGAGGTCGGTGGACGCTTGTTGGACGGCGGCCAACCCGGCGGCCGAAACGGTGTTGCTGTTAATGCTCGCGGTACCAGTGCCCTGGACGATGCCGGAGCGCGCGCCGTCGGCCGCGGCCTGGGTGACCGTGGCCTGGGCGGCCAGGATCACTCCGTAGGTGATGATGCCGTACAAGAGCGTGATGAGCAGGACGACGACGAGCGCGAATTCGAGCAGCTCCGCGCCGCGCTCGTCCTCTCCGTGTCGCCGCCTCAGTCGCTTCGCGAAATTCCCCGTGCGCGGTCCCAAGGTGGTGACCCCCCCTTCTGTATCTCGGCCGACACTTCCATTGCCTTGAGCTGCAACGGCAATGGAATGTGGCTGCGATACCTCCCGGCATGATTCTGGGGAGTGCCGCACCACCGGTACATAGGACATAAGGACCATTTGGGTCCGCGACCTGGGGCGCTTCAACAAAGAATGGTCAAAAGGTCCTATGTACCTGGGCTAGTTCTCGTCGTACATTCCTTCGGAGCCGGCCATCAAGCGATGCGTGACGGGGCCGCCGCACGTCGCCGGTCGGTGAGAGGGGGAAGGTTTTGTGAAGAAGCAGACGCTCATGTTGGTCATGATCGGCGTGATCCTGTTCATCGCCGGCAGCGCCATCGCCTACGCAAGCGTGCAAGGGGCGAAGAAGAATACGAATTCATCCGTCGCCGGCGCTCCGGTGAACGTGACTGCGGTGGTCGCCAAGGCGAACATCCCGGCGGGCACGACGGGGCAGCAGATGATCTCGCAGAATCTGGTGTCACTGCAGCCGATTCCGAGCAAGTCGTTTCTGGCCACCGACCTGACCTCGACACAGGCCCTGTTGGGTGAGGATCTCACGACGGCGGTCCAGAAGGGTCACGCCATCAGCTCGACTCAGCTGAACGTCAGCACGGCGGCTATCTCCATCCCGCAGAACCAGGACGCCATGGCCGTCTCCATCAGCGGAGCCGGAGACCTGGCGGGCTACCTGCAGCCGGGCGCCCACGTCGACGTCTACGCCGACATCACGAAGCCGTCGGCGGGCGGGCCTCCCTTGCCGGCCAACGCGAACATCCCGATTCCGTGCACCGAGCTCGCCATGGCCAATATCGAGGTGCTGGACGTCTCGCAGACGAGCCCGAACCTGGCCAATACGAAGGGAGCCACCCCGGCCGCCCCCTCGTCGGGACGATCGGTCCCCTCGAGTGAGACGTTGCTGCTGGCGCTGACACCGGGGCAAGCCCGCACGCTGTCCTTCCTGTCACAGAACGAGCAGATCTCTGTGGTCCAACCTCAGCAGGGCGCCGTACCGCCGGCAGTCGGCGAGTGCATCGGCACCGGCCAGACCTCGATCTCCCCGGGCGCATGATCGCCCGCCGGATTCTCGTCATCAGCCGGTCGCCGGCGCTCAGCCGCGCTATTCAGTCCTCGCTCGGACCGGGCTACCAGGTCGTCACCAGCACCAACGTCATCGACGTCGAAGACGAGGTGCGCGAGCAGGGACCGTTCGACGTCCTCGTCGCCGGTCCGGTCTTCGACAGCCACGCAGGCATGGCCCGGTTGGCCAGCCTGCGAGCGACCTCCGCGGTGCCGGCGGTCGTCCTGGCGCTCGGCCCCAAGCCGAAGGCCAACCTGAGCGACATCGTGCGCACGGGAGCGGTGGAGCTCGTCGAGTACCCGACGAGCAAGCGCCAGCTCTCGACCGCACTGAAGCGGGCCTTCGACATCGCAGATGTCTCGCAGTCGGGCGCCGCTCCGACGCTGCCCGTCGTCGCCCACGGCGTCGTCGTCGCCGAGCGGCCGCAGTTCGCCGAAGTGTTCACTGTGGCCTCGTCGAGCGGTGGCTGCGGCAAGACCTTCTATGCCACGAACCTGGCCTGCTACCTGGCTTCCCAGACGGGTCAGCGCGTGTGCCTCGTCGACCTCGACCTGCAGTTCGGCGAGGTCTCGACGGCACTGCATCTGCGGCCTCGGTTCACCATCTCGGACCTGCTCTCGCGAGAGCCGGTCGACGATGACGACATCGACGAGCACGTCGAGGAGTACCTCGAGGACCACGAGCTCGGGTTCTCGGTGCTTGCGGCGCCGTTCAGCCCGGCCGACGCGGACATGATCGCACCCAAGGACGTCTACAAGGTGATGGGCGCGCTGCGCCGGCACTTCGATTACATCGTCGTCGACACGCCGGCCCAGCTGTCCGAGATCGTCCTGGCTGCCTTCGATCACTCGACTCACGTCTTGTGCATGGTGACCCTGGACCTGCCGAGCATCCGCAACATGAGGGTGTTCCTCACAACGCTCGAAAAGCTCAAGATCAGCAGCGAGTCGATCGGTGTCGTCCTGAACAAGGTCGAAGAGGATATCGGTATCGACATCACGGACGTTCAGGAGGTCCTGGACAACAAGATCGTCTCGATTCTCCCGTACTCGCGGGAGGTGATGAGGTCGATCAACAAGGGCCAGCCGGCCATCGTGTCGGCCGTCAACTCGGACATCAGCAAGAAGCTCTCAGGCGGCATGCACCAGTTCCTGTCCGGCGAAGTGACGCCCATCTTGGGCACGAGCAGCAACAGCGCCGAACTCGGTGCTGGGCGGAGCGGCTTCTGGAAACTGCGGCGGAAGGGTCGCACCCAAAAGGTGCCTGAGCTCGAGAGGGCCTAAGAGCCATGAACCTGTCAGAGAAGCTGGCCGCCGCAGACGGGGCCGTTGAGTCGTCCGCACCGGCCCCGGCGACCGGCGATCGACGCACGGGCGGCACCGACCGGCGCTCCGGAGGGCCGCCTCCCAAGGATGCGCCGAGGCGGCGGAGCACGGACCGCACCGCCTCCTCCGAGGAGGCGTGGCTCCAGTCCAAGGCGGTCGTCCAGGCCAAGGTCCTGGCGGAGATCGCGCCCACGGCCGCTGACCTGTCGCCGGACGAGTTGCGGGCCAAGGTCCGCACGACGGTGAACGAGATTCTCGAGCGCGAGGACATCGGCATCTCGCCCATCGAGCGGCAGCGCTTCGTCGAGGAGATGCTCGAGGACTCCCTGGGCTTCGGGCCGCTCGAGGTCCTGCTCTCGGACAAGAACATCACCGAAGTCATGTGCAACCGGTTCGACGAGATCTGGATCGAGCGCGAAGGGCGTATCGAGCGGACCGACGTCGTCTTCAACTCGCCGCAGCAGTACCGGCGGATCATCGACCGGATGGTGCACGCCGTGGGCCGTCGGGTCGACGAGTCCTCGCCAATGGTCGACGCCAGACTGGCCGACGGCTCCCGTATCAACGCCATCGTGCCGCCGCTCGCGCTGCACGGCCCGGTCCTGACCATCCGGAAGTTCCCCGAGGAACCGCTCGTCATGCAGGACCTGATCGGACTCGGTTCGCTCAGCATGGACGCCGCGGTGTTCCTCGAGGCGCTCGTGCGCGGCAAGATCAGCATGGTCGTCGTCGGCGGAACCGGCACCGGTAAGACCACGATGTTGAACGTCCTCTCGAACTTCATCCCCGAAGGGGAGCGTCTCATCACGATCGAGGAGTCGGCGGAACTCCAGATCCAGGGTGCTCATGTCGTGACGCTCGAGACCCGGCCGGCCAACGCCGAGGGCTCGGGGGAGGTTCGCATCCGCGACCTCGTCCGCAACTCCCTGCGTATGCGGCCCGACCGCATCATCGTCGGTGAGTGCCGTGGCGCCGAGACCCTGGACATGCTCCAGGCCATGAACACCGGTCACGCCGGCTCGATGACGACGGTCCACGCCAACTCGCCACGCGAGCTCCTGGGCCGGATGGAAACGATGGTCATGATGGGTGGCATCGAGCTGCCCCAGAAGGCCATTCGCGACCAGATCGTCATGGCCGTCGGCATCTTGGTGCAGCTCCAGCGGACGCCCGCCGGGCCCCGCGTCGTGCACTCCATCACCGAGATCCAGGGCATGGAAGGCGACACGGTGCTCCTGCAGGACATCTTCCACCGGGTGGACATGCACGAGGGAACGGGAAGACTTGTCCCGACGGGCCTGCGTCCGAAGATCCTCGACGAGCTCGCGCTCGGCGGGGTCGAGGTGCCGCCGCACATCTTCCGCAACGAAGGGGATGCGTCGCTGCTTTCGTCTCGGTCCGAGGGGCGTCGCCATCGCCCGGCGCGGCCGGGACGAGCGGTCGAGCCTCCCTCCGAGGAGCTCTACGAAATGCTCGCGCGCCGTCGCGACGGGAGGTGACGCCGACCATGCTGGGTGCACTGCAATTCGGTTCGCAGTCGGGGGCCCTTTTAGCCGCTGTTCTCGTGGGTGCCGGCTTGGCCATCGCGGTGGTCGCGATCATCATGCGGGTCCGGACCCGTCAGCGCACGCTCGCACAGATCCTCGACGACACCATGGGCACGGCTTCGGTGCCGGTCGAGGTGGTCAGCGAGTCGCCCGAGCACGGCGAGCTCTCGGCGCTCACGGTCCGACTCGCCGGGATCTTCGGCCGGATCGACACCACTGGCGCGCTGGAACAGCGTCTCGACCGGGCTTCGATTCCGTTGCGCGCGGGTGAGTACCTCGTGATCAGCGCCGGCGCAGCGCTGTTGCTGGCCGTTCTGGCCGGTTTTCTGGTCGGGAACGTCATTGGTTCGGTGGCAGCGATCCTGCTGGTGGCCATCGTCGCGTGGTACATACCGAGCCGCCGGGCCAACAAGCGGATCAAGAAGATGCAGGAACAGCTGCCCGACGCGCTGTCGCTCATGGCGGCGTCCGTCGAGGGTGGTCAAACGTTCCAACGTTCCATCGACATGTACCGCCGGGACGCCCGGGCACCTATGTCCGAAGAACTCGACCGGGTCATGGCCGAGGTCGCCGTCGGTTCCGACCTGGTCGTCGCGCTCGAGAACATGGCGGAGCGCTCAGGCGTCGAAGACCTCAAGTGGGCCGTCGAGGCCGTGCGTATCCAGCAATCGACCGGTGGCCGGCTGGCGCCGATCCTCCACACGCTCGCCTCCTTCATGCGCACCAGGCAGGAGGTCCGTCGCGAGGTGCAGACACTGTCAGCGGAAGGCCGCATGTCGGGGTACGTGCTCTTCGCCATCCCGCTGTTCCTTGTCTTCGCGCTGGAGATGAAGGATCCGAGCTACCTCGATCCGATGCTCCACGGCGCCGGTCTGATCGTGCTGATCGGCACAGCGGGGCTCATGGCGCTCGGGTTCTGGATCGTGCGCCGCATGGTCAACATCAAGGTCTGAGAACGAAAGGGGGACTGTTCTCGTGAACGCGACGTACTTCGTTCCGTTGGTCGGCATCACGCTCATGGTGTTCGGTCTCGCCGGCGTCGGCATGGCGGCGTGGCGAACCCACCGGTCGCAAAACCGCCTCGACTTCATCCGCTCATTGGGGACCGAGGCCGAGGTCTATGCCGAACCGGTCCAACTGCCCGACCGGGTGCAGACGCCGCTGGTCAGCCGGGTCTTCGGCCCCTTGGTGCGGGGGCTCCGTCACGGCCTGTCCCGCCTCTACCCGTCGCAGGACATCGACCGCGTCCACGCTGACCTGCTGAAGGCAGGGCTCACCGGCTCTGTGCGAGCGGAAGAGTTCGTCGCGATTCAGGTGGGCTCCGTTATGGCGGGGTTCGCCATCGGCCTGATCATGCTCGTGACCGGCTTCGTCAAGGTGAAGATCGGCCTGGGGCTCATGCTTTTTCTGCCCATGCTCGGCGGCCTGGTCCCCAGCTATTGGCTGCGCTTTCGCATTAAGGGCCGGCGCGAGCGGGTAACCAACGACCTGCCTGACCTTCTCGACCTCATGACGATTTCGGTGGCCGCAGGTCTCGGTCTGGAGCAGGCGATGCAGGTCTCCTGCGCGCGGTTCGAGTCGCCCGTCTGCGAGGAGCTTCGGCTGACCTTGCGCGAAATGGAGCTCGGTCTTTCCCGGCACGACGCGCTCGAGAACATGAAGCTCCGTACCGACATCGATGACCTCGTCACATTCGCGGTCGTGCTCTCACAGGCCGACGCTCTCGGCTTGCCCATCGGTCGTGTGCTGCAAGCGCAGGCCGACGAGATGCGCGACAAGCGCCGGCAGCGTGCGCGTGAGAAGGCGGCGAAAGTGCCCGTGAAGATCCTCTTCCCGCTGGCGCTGTGCTTCCTGCCCGCCATCCTGATCATCGTGCTGGGTCCGATCGTCGGGCCGATCAAGCACGCCTTCGCCGGGCACTGACAACAGACGAACAACCTGCGTGGAGGGAGTGGGAATTTCGGCCCATTGCACCCAATTCGCAATGTTCACGCACCTGTGGTTTGACGAGCGAGTCGTACAATGACCTGGGGGAAATCCTCACCGGAGCCGGTGGGGAGGAGGTTCCGCACCGGTTGACCCGGAGCGGACATGAGGGGGATCCATGACGAACACAGCCTCAATCCTGTGGCCGAGCGCTACAGCGGCGGAGACGGTCGGGAGCCAGGGCGAATGGACGTTCTATTCGCAGGTTTCCGTGTCCGGGCCGGCAGTCTCGACGACAGTGCATCGTGGCCGCGAAGTGCAGGGTGCCATCGCGACCCTTACCCGTGACGACACCGTTCTCAGGTCGGGCGCCGATGACTATCGGGAACCGCACACGACCAACCGGCGGGTCGTCGACGACGACCGTCAATGGGGCCCGTGGTCGCTGACCCAGCGCGAGCTCGAGGTGCTGCAGCTGCTCGCCGAAGGCGCGACCAATAGTGAGATCTCGCAGCGGTTGTACATCAGTCCGAAGACCACCAAGAACCACCTGGCGGCCATCTTCCAAAAGCTCGATGTCACCAACCGCACGCACGCGCTGGTGCGCGCCGTCGTGATGGGCCTGGTCACCATCGAATAAGGACGCCTTGTCGCGGGCCGATATTTGGTCCTTTCAGCCTATGGAAATGAGAGTGGGCTGTGTCGACAATGAGCACGGGACTTCAAACGAGTCTTCGGACAACCGTCCGGGGCCTCTTTGGGGTGAGAGAGGGGAATATTCAAATGACTGAGCTGTTTCTGAACGCGTTCTTCGCGGTCCGTGGTTTCCACGGCAACTTGCTTGAGCGTGCGCGGACCGAGCGTGGCGCCTCCATGGTGGAGTACGCACTGCTCGTTGGCCTCATCGCCGTCGTCGCCGTTGTGGCGATCGCCGCGCTTGGTGGGGGCATCTCGCACCTGTTCAGCAACGCCAACACCTGTGTTGGTGGCCTCAACGCAACCAACTGCTAGTTCGAGCGGCTAAGGCCGCATCGAGCTGCAAAGCATTTCCCTAAGGGAATATTCCCCCTTCCCCAAAGGGATAACGGTAGGGCTGGGCCGGCATTGCCGGCCCAGCCCTCTGTTCATTCTGGGGAGTTGTCCGTGGTGCAAGCCGTGGACAATCACACAGAGGGAACCCAGGGTCTTTGGGTCAAAAAGCCTATGGAATTCGACCTGGCAAATGACGATATTTGTAGACGGGAGCGACATTCCGTCGACTCTCATCGGGGTAAAGAGGGGGACAGTAATGCTCGGATACTTCATCAACGCGTTTGTCGCGGTCCGTAGCGCACACGGCGCGCTCTTGCAGCGTGCCCGCACGGAGCGGGGCGCCTCCATGGTGGAGTACGCGCTGCTTGTGGGTCTGATCGCCGTCGTCGCCGTTGTTGCGATCGCTGCTTTGGGCGGAGGAATCTCCGGCCTGTTCAGCAACGCCAACACCTGCGTCGGTGGTCTGAACGCAACCAACTGCTAGTTGAACCGGCGGGACACCGCCGGAAGTTACACAGAACGACGAGGCTGCCTCTTTGAGGGAGTCCTGTTGCCGGGGGGCAACGTGGAGGGCTGGGACGAAATCGTTCCAGCCCTCCGTCGCGCCTCAGGGCAGCGGTTCGAGGACCCTCGAGCGGAACTCGGGATCGATCGGGTAGCGGTCGGCACGGTCGCCGGAGGTGGGGGAGGATCCACGGCGCCGGCGCGGGAGCCACCAGGCGGCCTCGCCCGCGAGCTTCATGGCGCTGGGGACGAGCATTCCCCGGATCACGAAGGCATCGAGCAACACTGCGAAGGTCAAGCCGACCGCGAAGAGCTTCATGAACGCGATGTCACTCGTCACGAGGCCGAAGAACACGATGCTCATGAGCAGCGCGGCTGCAGTGATGATGCGGCCCGTCGATTGCAGCCCTCCGGCCACCGCCTCCTCGTTTGCGGCACCGGCGTCGTGACGTTCTTTCATGCGCGAGACGAGGAACACCTCGTAGTCCATGGAGAGGCCGAACGCGACGCAGAACATCAGAACCGGCATGGTGTCGACCAGCGTGCCCGTCGGCGTGAAGCCGAGCAGTCCCGAGAAATGACCGTCCTGGAAGATCCAGACCATGGCGCCGAACATCGCCCCGAGGCTGAGTGCGTTGAGGACGAGCGCCTTGATCGGGATGAAGATGCTCCGGAAGAGGAAGAGGAGCAATAAGAAGGTGAACGCTGCGACCAGGAGAATGGCGAACGGCAGGTAGTGGTTGATCACCGATGTCGAGTCGGTGAGCGAGGCGGGGAGTCCACCCACGAGGACCGGGAAGGGTGCGGGGTCGTGACGGATGGCCTGGACGAGTTGGGTGCCCGATGCAGAGAGCGCGTTCCCTTGCGGGACGACGGAATACCACGTCCCACTGTTGCCGCCGAACTGGGCGAGGTACGCGCTCGGCGCGGTCAGGCGGACGCCACGGAAATAGACGCCGGACGCTGTGTCGACTCGTTCGACGTCGGGCAAACGGGAGAGACGCGCCGCGTACGCCGCTTGCGCGCCCGGTCCCGCGGTTCCTGTATGGGGCGCGACGACTTGCAAGGCATCCGTCTGGCCCTGGCCGAACTCGGTGCGCAGCGTGTCGTCGACCTGCCGGACCTGGTCCGAGGGTCCGAGCACGCGGTCGTCGAAGTAGCCGAGGTGCAGGTGCAGGAACGGCGACGCCACGACGAGCAGGACGGCCGTCACGGTGACGAGGACAACGACGGGGCGGCGCATGACCCGCCGCACCACCCTCGACCAGAGCCCATCGGCGGGAGGGCGGACAGAGCGGTGCCACACGGTGAGCGCGTTGATGCGTGGGCCGATGACGGCCAGCGCAGCGGGCAGCACGACCAGCGCCGCGAGCCCGGCCAGCAGAGCCACGGCGATGCCGGCGTAGGCGAAGGAGCGCAGGAACATGACCGGGAAGACGAGGAGCGCGCTCACTGCCGCCGCAACCGTCAGGGCGCTACCGGCGACGGTCCGCCCGGCGTGCGCCAGCGTCTCCTCGAGCGCCTCGGCCACCGAGCGCCCGCCGGCGAGCTCTTCGCGGAAGCGACTGACGACGAAGAGGCTGTAGTCGATCGCGAGCCCGAGGCCCATGACGGTCGTCAGGTTGACGGCGAAGACCGACACCGGCGTGATGCCGTCGAGGACGCGAAGCGCCAAGAGGGTCCCGATCACCGCCACGCCGCCGATCGTGAGGGGCATGGCGGCCGCCACGAGGGAACCGAAGACGAAGAGCAGCAGGATGAGCGTCAGGGGTACGGCGAACGCCTCGGCCCGCAGCAGATCGCGCTCCACCACGCTGTTCACCTCGTGGAAGGCAGTGGCGAACCCACCGACCTGGACGGTGACCGGGCCGGGTGCACGCTCGAGCGCGGCGGCGATCGCCGGTTCGCGGGTGGTGATCTGGTCCTGATCGCCGAGGATGCGGCCCACGAGGAGCGCGCTGGTCCCGTCATGGGTGCGCAGCACCGGGAGGCCGTCGAGGCTCCAGTACGACTGGACGTTGGCCATGTGCGGCTGCGCGGCCAGACGGCGAGTCAGCGCGCGGCCGGCCGCGGCGACCTCGGGGCTGTCGACCGTTCCGTGCCGGGCGTGGACGAGCAGGACGATGTTGTCCGCGCCGTCGTGGAACTTCGAGGCCAGCACATCGGCCGCCTGGACCGACTGCTCCGAGTTGGCGTCGAAGCCGCCCTGGGAGAGGCGCGACGCCACGTTGCCCCCGAGCACGGCTGCAACCACGACGAAGAGGCCACTCACGACGAGGATGGCGACGCGATGGGCGAGCACCCCGCGGGCGAGCCGCCGCAGTGCCCGCTCGAGGAGCGACGTCTGCGTCGGGTATGCGCTGGTCCCCGACGCGTCGTCGGCGTCCGCCCTGAGTTCAGTGCCTTCCACATACCGCCGGTACCTACTCACGGTATGTAGTATTCTGATGGTCTCCCGATCTGTCAAGGAATCGCCGTGACCAGGTCGGGGACGAGGAGGATCGGTACGATGCGCGGGATGGAGACGGCACGCACCCGCCGCGAGGAGTACGCCGAGGCCACCTACGAGGCGCTCCTCGAGAGCGCGGCGGCGTGTTTCTTGGAGAGCGGCTTCGCCGCCACCTCGCTCGATGCCGTGGCCAAACGGGCCCGGGTGACCAAGGGCGCCATCTACCACCACTTCGCCTCGAAGCGAGACCTCTTCCTCGCCGTGATGGAACGCCAGGAGGAGATCAACGCCCGGACGGTGGACGAGGCGGCCACCGCCGCCTCCGACCCCTGGAGCGCCATCGTGGCGGCGTTCGACGCCTTTCTCGGGACGATCGCCGACCCCGTCTACCAGCGGCTTTGTTTCGTCGAGGGGCCCGCGGCCCTCGGGTTCGAGGACTGGTGGGCCTGGGGGGAGCGCACCGAGATCGACCTCATCCGTCGCCAGCTGGACCGGGTCGCCGGAGCCGGCGCACTGCTCGTCGAAGACATCGACATGCTGGCCCACGTGCTGTTCGGGGCGGTGACGGCCGGCGTCCTGGCCATGGCCCGGGCCGACGATCCGAAGCGGGAGCAGGAGCGCTTCCGCACCGTGATGCTCCAGGTGATGCACGGAATGGTGCGGATGGACGCGTTCAAGGCACCATGGGGTGACGGCGCCGCCTAGGACGATTTCATCGTCGGTTCACATAACCGATACGGCGAGGAAATAGGGTCCGGCGACACTGGGTCCTACCCCCGCTCCGGTGTGGCGCGTCGTGGCGGGGCCGGCAAACACGACACGAGAAGGGCATCACAGGAGAGTTCATGAGCTACCAGGCCGAGTACATCTGGATCGACGGGACGGAGCCGAGCCCGTTGCTCCGGAGCAAGACCAAGATCGTCGCCGACGGCAAGGAGCCCCCGATCTGGGGCTTCGACGGGTCGAGCACGAACCAGGCCGAGGGCAGCGATTCGGACTGTGTCCTCCAGCCGGTCTTCACGTGTGCGGACCCGCTGCGCGGCGGCGACAACAAGCTCGTCATGTGCGAGGTGCTGCACACCGACATGTCGCCACACCCGACCAACACGCGGCGCGCGTGCGCCGAAATGGCGGAGAAGTACGCCTCGTTCGAGCCGTGGTTCGGCATCGAGCAGGAGTACACCTTCTTCCAGTACGGCCGTCCGCTGGGCTGGCCCGAGGCGGGGTTCCCCGCGCCGCAGGGCCCCTACTACTGCGGCGTCGGCGGCGACAAGATGCCCGGCCGCGAGATCGTCGAGCGTCACACGCAGGCGTGCCTCGACGCCGGGTTGGCGATCGAGGGGACGAACGCCGAGGTGATGATGGGGCAGTGGGAGTTCCAGATCGGGATCTTGCCGCCGCCGGTCATCGCCGACCAGCTGTGGGTGGCCCGGTGGCTCCTCTTCCGAATCGCAGAGGACTTCGGCACCTACGCGACGTTGGAGCCGAAGCCGATCCTCGGTGACTGGAACGGCGCCGGCGCCCACACGAACTTCTCCATCAAGGCCATGCGTGAAGAGGGAGGCTGGGAGGCGATCATCGCGGGCTGTGAGGCGCTCGGAAAGCGTGTCGACGAGCACGTGTCGAACTACGGCATCGGTATCGAGACGCGGCTGACCGGCGCGCACGAGACCGCCCACTACACCAAGTTCACTTACGGGACGTCGGACCGTGGGGCGTCGATCCGTATCCCGTGGCAGACGGCCAAGGACAAGAAGGGCTGGATCGAGGACCGCCGGCCCAACGCGAACATGGACCCCTACGTGGTGAGCCGGTTGTTGGTCGAGACCGTGTGCGGGGACGCCGCCGGCGACTGACGCCGCGTGACATGCCGACGCGGCGGCGTCGGTGACAAAGCGAGAACGCCGCTGGTTCCGGGTCTCCCCCCTCCCGGGCCGGCGGCGTTTTCGTCGCGTCATGAGGCGGGGTTTCCGGAGCGGGCACTGTTGTTCCTGGTCGGTGCAGGGCTCCTTACGTCGCTGAAGGCGAGCGTGCCGGAGAAGGTCGTTCGGGTCCCAGCCCGTCAGTCGCAGCCTGCGTGCGGCGCACGATGTCCGCGAGCTCGTCTCCGGAGATGGTCTCCTTTTCGAGGAGCGCGGCGACAACCGCGTCGAGCGCGGGCCGGTTGTCGCTCAGCAGCGTGCGAGCCCGATCTTCTGCTTCGCTGAGCAGGCGGCTCACTTCCTGGTCGATCACCTCTTGGGTGCCCTCGGCATAGGGGCGCTCCTGGCCGAACGGGGTCCCGCTCAGGTACGAGGGTTGGTCCGATCCGTAGCCGATCGGGCCGAGGCGCGGGGAGAGCCCCCACTCCCGCACCATCTTGATCGCGAGGTCCGTTGCGCCGGCGAGATCGTTGGCTGCCCCCGTCGACGCTTCCCCCAGCACGAGGATCTCCGAGGCCCGGCCACCGAGACGGATGGCCAGCGAGTCGAGTAGGTAGCTCTGCGAGTACAAGTGGCGTTCGTCGAGCGGCAGTTGCTCGGTGACACCCAGCGCCCGTCCGGCCGGGAGGATGGTGATCTTGGCCACCGGGTCGGCGTGCGCCGAGAGGAGCGCGACGAGGGCATGTCCGGCCTCGTGCACCGCGACCGAATGCTTCTCCTCGGGGAGCAGCGCGTTGGATGCGTCGCGGCGCCCGAGGATGATGCGGTCCCTGGCCTCGTCGATGTCGCGGGCAAAGATGACGTCACGGCCGTCGCGGACGGCCACGATCGCCGCCTCGTTGATCAGGTTGGCGAGGTCGGCGCCCGAAAAGCCGGGGGTCGCGCGGGCCACGGCATCGAAGTCCACGTCGTCGCTTAGGTGCTTACTCGTCGCGTGGACCGCCAGAATGGCCGACCGTTCGGCCTGGTTGGGCAATGGGATCTCGACTTCCCGGTCGAAGCGACCAGGTCGGAGAAGGGCGGGGTCGAGGACCTCGGGACGGTTGGTGGCCGCCATGACCACCACTCCGGTGCCGGGTTCGAACCCGTCCATTTCGGCGAGGAGTTGGTTGAGCGTCTGTTCCCGCTCGTCGTTGGAGACGATGGACCCGCCGCGCCGTTGGCCGATGGCGTCGATCTCGTCGATGAAGATGATGGAGGGGGCCCGCTTGCGTGCGTCGGCGAAGAGGTCGCGCACCCGTGACGCACCCACGCCGACGAACAGCTCGACAAAGCTGGAGCCGGTCAGGGCCAGGAACGGAACTCCGGCCTCGCCGGCAACCGCGCGGGCCATGAGTGTCTTGCCGGTCCCGGGAGGTCCGACCATGAGGACACCCCTGGGGCCGATCGCCCCCGCTGCGGCATAGCGCTCGGGATGGCTCAAGAAGTCGACGACCTCGGTGACCTCGCGCTTTGCACCCTCGTAGCCTGCGATGTCCGTGAACCGGGTGGTCGGCCTGTCCTCGTCGTAGACCTTGGCCTTCGATCCGCCGAAGCCCATGATCCCGCCCGCCAGTTGCCGGGAGCTCCTTCTCCCGATCCAGATGAAGAAGGCGATGAACAGCAGCAGCGGCAGGAACGACAGGAGGTCGGCGAGGAGCGCCGAACCCTGACCGGTACCCGTGATGTCGACATTGTGGGCCTTGAGGAGGGGCGCCAGCCGGAAGTCGTTGATGGCGGTCGGGATCTGGCTCGTGTAGTTGTCGCCGCCTTTGAGCGTGCCGCTGATGGCTCCGCTGGGATTGACGGACGCCGTGCGCACGTCGCCCGCCTGCACCTGCGACAAGAACTTCGAATAGCTGAAGTTCTTGGTCGGCGTACTCGAGGTGTGGACAAGTGAGAGCAGCAGGAGGGTGATGATGAGTCCGATGGGCAAGAGCCACATCCGCCAACGTGGTGGCGGCGGCGGGGCCGGTGCTCGCGGCGGGTCGTTGGGCTCGCCCGGCTTGGCGGTCCCCGTGGGGTGGCGCGCCCTCAGGCTCACGGATCCTCGATGGGACTCATCGTGAGGCCGACTCTAATGACCGGTTGCGGATCCGCTCCCCGGCACTGCGTCGCCATCAGGCCAGGCCGAGGGTGGCGGCCTAACCCTGGCGGCGCTCCGACCCGTGGCGGTGGCGGTCGTACGCCCTCGCCGAGCAGCGGCTCAGTCGCTCAGTTCGATGCTTCGGTCTCGGACTGGTCGCTCGGCGGGTGTGCCGTCAACGCCACTTCGCCGGGCCGGGGCAGGGGCCCGAACGCCAACGCGGCGGTGTCGCCCTCGATGTAGCGGCTCGTGTCGACGCCGTCGCCAGCGTCGGCCATCTCGTCCATGCCGATCGGGCCCTCGGGCTTGCCGGCCAGGAACTGCTTGATGATCGGGTTGTCCGTCTTGATCATGTCGGCCTTGCTGGCGAACTTCACCAGGTTCGAGCGGAACAGCACGCCCATGTAGTCCGCCGTGCGCATGACGGATTCGATGTTGTGCGTGATGATGAAGAACGTCGCTCCCGTCTCCTTCTGCGCGGTCACGACGAGCTCGTCGAGGTAGGCCACCCGCACCGGGTCGAGGCCCGAGTCCGGCTCGTCGAAGAGGACGATCTCGGGCTCGGTCACCATGGCGCGGGCCAGTCCGGCCCGCTTCTTCATCCCGCCGGACACCTCGCCGGGGAGCTTCTTCAGGTGGTCCATGAGACCGACCAGCTCTGCGTTGCGGTGGACGAGCTCGCGGATCTCGTTCTCGTTCTTGCGCGTGTGCTCGCGCAAGGGGAACGCGATGTTGTCGTAGAGGTTCATGGAACCGAACAACGCGCCGTCCTGGAAGAGGACGCCGAACTTCTTGCGTACCTCGTAGAGCCGCTTCTCGCGCAGGCCCACGATCTGGTCGCCGTCGACCCAAATCTCACCGCGCTCGGGCTTCAGCAGCCCGAGGATGTTCTTGAGCAGCACCGACTTCCCGGTGCCGGACGGCCCGAGGATCGACGTGATCCGGCCCTTGGGCACGTCGAAGGTGATGTCCTCGAGCACGGTGTGCGAGCCGAATGACTTGGTCACGCCGCGCAGGGAGATGATCGGTTCGCCCGGGGCGATCCAAGGGGCGACCTCTTCGGTCTGCGCGGCGTCGCCGCGGCGGACCGCTACCTGCTGCTCGGTGTCCATACCTAGAGAACCTATGCCCAGGCCCAGCCTTGCGCCTACGCCCGAGTGGGCGTCGGTTGCGGTGAGACCGTGGCTTCTAGCCGCCGAGCAGGCCGCCGACGGTGTTACCCACGCCGCCGGTCAGCCCTCCGACGGTGTCACCCACGCCACCGACGAGGCCGCTCACGGGGCTGGTCGTCGTGGTGGTCGACGGGGTGTTCGAAGGCGTGCCCGACCCTGTGCCGCCCGAGCCGGTGCCGAGCAGTCCGCCCAGCCCGCCGAGCGTGTTGGTCAGGCCGTTCACCGTGTTGCCGAGACCGTTGGTCACACCGTTCACGGTGTTGCTCACTCCGCCGGTCACGCCGCCCACCGTGTTGCTCAGGCCGCCGGTCACGCCGCCCACCGTGTTGCTCAGGCCGTTGGTCACGCCGTTGACGGTGTTGGTGATACCGCCGGTGGTCTGGCTGACGCCGTTGCTCAGGCCGCTGGTGCCGCCGCCGCCCAAGGGGGAGGATCCGCCACCGGTGGCGCCCAGCACGTTGAGCGGGCCGCGTCCGCCGCCCGATCCGCTGGTACCCGAGCCACCGGTCGACGAGGACCCGCCCGAACCACTGGCGCTGTTGGTCGTGGCCGATGCGCCCGAGTGCGTGCCGCCCGCTGCCCCCGGCGCGGCCGTCGAACCGAGGGATGCGATGGACGGCGCCGCGAGCGCGGTGCCCGCGCCGGCAGGAGGCGACGACGGGCCCGACAGCGCGTGCGGGACGACGAATGCCGCTGCGACCGCAGCGCCCGTGACGGCCACGGCGCCGACCAGGCCGTCGCGAAACCCGCCGCCGGTGCCACTGCTCTGGGAGTGCACGCTCGCACCGCGGTGCGCGGCGCGGAAGACCGTGCGCTTGATGAGCGCGCCGGTCGCGATGAGGAAGCCAGCCAGCGCCTCTTTGGATTCCGAGACCACGGCGAACTCGCGCTTGAGCGCCTGGCGCGCCCGCCAGAGCAGCGTCTCGATCGTCCCGATCTCGACGCCTTCATGGTCCGCGATCTGCTGGTACGTCCATCCCGAGCCCTCACGCATGGCGAGCACGTGACGGTGGCGCGTGGACAGGCGGTCGAGCGCGCGGTTCACGAGCTCGCCGTCGACCGCGGCGAGGACGAGCTCTTCGGACGTGTCGGCGCTGACGACGCCGACCGGCTGTTGCGCAGTCAGCTCCATGTCGTCCGTCGGCGTGCTGCGCGAACGGCGGCGCAGCATGTCGGTGCAGATATTGCCCGCGATAACGGTGAGCCACGGGTAGAAGCGCTTGTCACCGGCGAAACGCGGCAGCGCCTTCCAGGCGCGGGCAAACGCTTCCTGTGCCGCGTCCTCGGCCTCGTGACGGTCGTTCAGACGGCGGAGACAGAAACGAAGGAGCCTCTCGTAGTAGCGCGCGTACAGATTCCCGAACGCAGCCGAGTCGCCAGCCTGGCACCGCTCGACGAGCGCGCGGTCCCGATCTAGATCGACATCGTCGCAAAGGCTCGTGAGCTCTTCTTGGCGGAGCGCCACCTATCCCGTCCCTCCCCCTCCAAAGGTCTCCCAGTAGGAGGTTCGTCACATTATGGCTGCTGGTACCCGGATCTCAAATGCCCGCCACCAAACATTCATAAACCCGAGTTGGAGTGCTTCGACCAGGGTCTTCCGGGGAATACACCTCCAACAGTCATTTGTACTGGAGAGGAATTGTCAGGGCGTTGATTCAAGGTGGCAGGTCGGGTGCGGGACTGCGGGGGCCGTCCGAGCCGCTCCGCCCGGGCCCCGGCCCCACCTGCGAGCCAGCTGAGAGGGCGCCCCGGACAGGCACGCCGCCCGCAAGTTCAGGCGGGTCGCGACGTTTTTCTTACCACAGAATGAACGGGGAGCGGGTGTCCTGGCAGTGCCGCGTCCCCGGGAGGCCTCGAAAGGGGGGAGACGTTGCCGGAAGGGCGTGACATGACCGACGGCACCCCTGCGCCTCGTGCGGCCAGCACGACCGCGCCGCTGAGCCGGGAGGAGATGGCTCGCCGCCTCGGCACGCCGAGCGGACGCCCCGACGCCGCGGCGGTCCTGACCCGCCCGAGCCGGCCGCTCAGCGACGACGGCAAGGTCGCGACAGCCGTCCGCGAGACGGGCAACATGTTCGCCACCGCCTTCGAGGCGCTGCGCCAGGCACCGCTCAAGGGCGTCCCGGTGGCCGAGTTCTTCGACCAGTGCTGGTTCCTGGCGCGGGTCACCACCCTTCCGCTGATCCTGCTCTCCATCCCCTTCGGCATGGTGATCGCGCTCGAGGTTGGCTCTCTCCTCCAGCAGATCGGCGCCCAGTCGCAGTTGGGCGCGGCCATGGTCCTCGCCGTGGTCCGAGAGCAGGCGCCGGTCGCCACCGCGCTGCTCATTGCTGGCGCGGGGGGCTCGGCCATGTGCGCCGACCTCGGCTCCCGTCGCATCCGCGACGAGATCAGCGCGATGGAGGTCATGGGGGTCAACCCGCTCCACCGCCTGGTGCTGCCGCGGCTCCTGGCCGCCACCGTCGTCGCCATCCTGCTCGACGCAGTGGTGAGCGTGGCCGGCATCGCCGGCGGCTGGTGGTTCGGCACCCACGCCATCCACATCACCTCGAGCAGTTTCTTCGCCACCTTCGGCGAGCTGAGCCAGCTCGCCGACCTCGGCATCGCGTTGCTGAAGGCGGGGATCTTCGGCTTCATCGCCGCGATGGTCGCTTGTTACAAGGGGCTCTATTGCAAGAGCGGGCCGAAGGGCGTCGGTGACGCGGTCAATCAGGCCGTCGTCGTGACGTTCATTCTCTCGTTCTTCGTCAACTTCCTCTTGACCGTCTTCTACTTCAACTTCATCCCACAAAAGGGCATCTGATGGCGATCGACACCCCCGCCCGTCCAGAGCCCAAACCGCAGGAGCCGGAGCGGCCACGCCACGAGCCGTCCCCGTTGGCGTCGGCCGGCAAGGCGGTCGGGGGCAGCGCGCTCCGCTCGGGCGACGCCGTCCTCGGCATCTTCGACTCCTTCTACGCACAGATGAAGTTCTACGCGCGCACGCTGCGGGCGCTGCCCCGGGCGCTGCGCTACCCCAAGGAGATCCTCGTCCTGATGTCGGACATCTCCCTCGGGTCCGGCGCCCTCATCGTGGGCGGCGGCATGTTCTTCGTCGTCGTCTCCATCTCCTTCTTCACCGGGACCGAGGTTGGCCTCGAGGGGTTCAACGGCCTCCAACAGATCGGTGCCGAGGCCTTCACGGGCGTGATCACCGCGCTGGCCAACACGCGGGAGATCACCCCGCTCGTCGCGGGCGTCGCCCTGGCCGCACAGGTCGGGGCCGGCTTCACCGCGCAGCTCGGCGCCATGCGCATCAGCGACGAGATCGACGCCCTCGAGGTCATGGGCGTCAACAGCGTCGTGTACCTGGTGGGCACCCGGGTCTGGGCCGCGCTCATCACAATGGTCCCGCTGTACCTCGCCGCCCTCTTCGCCAGCTACCTGGCGTCGGAGCTCGTGGTGACCCGCTTCTTCGGCCTCTCGGCGGGGACCTACACCCACTACTTCCGGCTCTACCTGCCCCCGCTCGACATCTTCTACTCGTTCCTCAAGGCGATGGTCTTCGCCGTTCTCGTCACGTTCGTGCACTGCTACTACGGCTACAACGCGACGGGCGGCCCGGCGGGCGTGGGCGTGGCGGCCGGTCGTGCCATCCGCCTCTCGATCATCCTGGTGGTCGTCGTCAACCTCTTCATGTCGCTCATCCTCTTCGGAGGCGTGAACGCCACTGCGCGGTTGGTCGGATGAGGCGGTTGCTCAACGTCGTCGTGAGCCTGGTGATCCTCTTCGGCCTCGTCTTCGGGACCGTCGAGCTCGTGCGGTTGGCGAACGGCGACTTCGCGGGCGACTACAAGCTGAACGGGACGTTCCCCCGGGCCGGCGAGGGCCTGCATCCGGGCTCGGCCGTGGTCTTCCGCGGCGTCCAGGTGGGCCGGGTCTCGACGATCAACCTGTACCAGAACCAGGCGCAGGTGACCGTGCTGATCGAGCCGTCGTTCAAGGTGCCGGCGGCCTCGACGGCGACGATCAAGCCGGTCAACCTGTTCGGCGCGGAGCAGGTGTCAATCTCCTCGCCGCATGCGAACTCTGACGCCGGCCCGTACCTGTCGCCCGGCTCGACCTTCGCCCACGCGCAGAGCAGCGACGAGCTGGGCGATCTCTTCGCCGCGGCCACCCCGCTGCTCAACCAGATCAACACCAGCCAGCTCTCGACCGTGCTCAGTGAGCTGGCCCAGGCCTCGCAGGGCGAGGGGCCGAAGATCGCGGCGGGCATCAACGCCGGGACGCAGCTGGCCGGCCTCCTCGACCGGACGCTGAACGCGCAGATCCTGGCACTCGACTCCTTCGCCAAGTTCACCAACGCGGTCGCGCCGGCCGCAGCCGACCTCAACAACCTGAACACGCAGATCAACGCGGGCCTGCCGGCGTTCAACGCCGAGGAGGCCGACTACCAGAACCTGGTCAACACGCTGGTGCCCTTCGCGGACCGCCTGGCTTCGCTATTGGCGACGTACCACCCTGACATCGCGACGATCCTCACGTCCGGCGACAACGTGTCGCGGGTCCTCCTCGCCCAGCAGGACAACATCGGGCAGGTCATCAACGGGGCATACCACTACTTCCAGAAGATCGCCCAGGGCACCTCGGGCCTCAACAAGCTGCCCGACGGCAGCACTTACGGCTACTTCAACACCTTCATCCTCTTCACCGACGTCAACAGCCTGGTCTGCAACCTCATCGCCCCCCCGACGGGCGGCATGTCGTACCTCGAGCCGCTCCAGCAGGCGCTCGCCGGCGCGGGCTCCGCGTTCAACTGCTCGTCCGAGCTGTCGTCGTTCGCCTCGCTGCAGGGGAACTCGTCCACACCGTCGGTCGTCGCGCCGTCGAACGGCACGTCGCCGACGTCGGCGGCGAACAGCGCGGGCTCTGCGACGGCGAACCAGGTCTACGGCATCATCGGCCAGCCCGACACCTCCAAGCCGACCACGCTCGGCGGCATCCTCAACCAGCTGGTCGGGGGGCCGTCGAAATGAGGTTCTGGCGCCACTTCCCAGGGTCGGCGTTCAAGTTCGCGCTCTTCGCGCTCGTGTGCATCGTGCTGCTGATCGGGCTCGCCGTGCGGATCGGCAACGTCTCGCTCTTCAGCAGCCGCCACACGGTGAACGCACAGCTCTCTGACGTGACGGGCCTCGCCGGCGGGGACACCGTCAACATCGCCGGCGTGCCGGTGGGCCAGGTCAGCAGCATCGGCGTGCAGCACGGGCACGCCCTCATCGCCATGAGCATCAACAACACGGTCACGCTGCGGCGCTCGACGGAAGTCGGGATGCGCTGGCACAACGTGATCGGGCAGAAGGAGATCGAGCTCTACCCGGGCAAGTCGGGCCCGATCCTGGCCGGCGGCGCCACCATCCCGATGAGCCACGACGTGACCGACGCCAGCATCGACAAGTTCTTGAACTCGCTCGGCCCGCTGCTCGCGTCGATCAACCCGACGGAGGCCAACGCCTTCGTCGAGAACGTGTCCGGTGCGCTCGAGGGGGACACGGCCCAGATCAACCAGCTCATCAACAGTGGCGCTGCCGTGTCGACCACGGTGCAGGCACTCGACAGCCAGGTCGGGTCCATCATCGGTAACCTCGACCAGGTGCTCACGGCGCTGGCGTCGCGCTCGGGCGACATCGACAGCCTCGTCACGAACCTGCAGACGGTGTCCACGGCCTTGGCGTCGAAGAACTCGTTGCTCGACGAGGTGGTCGGCAACCTGTCCCAGGTGGCCACCGACCTGGCCGGCCTCATCGGCAACAACCACAACACGATCACCAGCACCATCGACAACCTCCAGGCGGTGGCGGCCGACATCCAGAACAACCAGACGAACCTGTCGAACAGCCTCAGCACCCTGGGCCAGGGTTTGGCGCCCTACATCCAGATCTCGCAATGGGGGCAGTGGTTCGCCGTCGAGACGATCTACACCTGCCTGGCAGGCCAGCAGGTCTGCCCCTACTACCAGCCGAGCAACCCGCAGCCGGGGTCGGGCCCGTTCGGGAGCCCGCCGTTGCCCGCACCCCTGCAGAACGTGACCACGCCCGGGCTGCCGAACCCGAACGCGCCCGCCACGTCGAAGGGGACGTCGTCGTCGGGCTCGGCCGGGCCGCTGGCGGCGTCGAGCCTCGGGCTCGACCTGCAGGCGGTCAGCGGTAGCACCGCGCCGACGACCGGAGGCAGCAAGTGAAGGCCGTCACCGAGCGCAATCCCAAGGTCGTGGGCATCGTCGCAACAGTCATCATGGCGGCTGCCATCCTCGCCATCCTGTTGCTCAACCGCAGCCTCTTCTCGTCCGGTTACACGGTCGACGCGCAGTTCACCAACGCGGCGGGCATTGCCCACGGGACGCCGGTCATGGTGGCCGGCGTCAACGTCGGCTCGGTCTCGTCCGTCAAGGTGAACGGGAACCAGGTCGACGCCCAGCTGTCGGTGAACAACGGGGTCCAGCTGCCCCACATCACGCGGGCCGCCATCGAGGTCGAGACGCTGCTCGGGGTCGTCGACGTGACGCTCGAGCCGGTGAGCGGCTGGAACGACCCGCTCAAGCCGGGTGCGACCATCACCGACACGTCGGTGCCGACCGAGTTCTACCAACTGCAGAACACAGCGCACTCCTTGCTGTCGAAGACCAACGCGCGGGCCCTCAACGACCTGGTGACCTCGCTCGCCACGATCACCCAGGACAAGCAGAAGCAGGTGGCCCAGATCATCTCGGGCCTCGGTGCGTTGACGACCACCGTCGACCAGCGCAGCGGGCAGGTGTCCTCGCTCATCGACTCGGCCAACTCCCTCTCGTCGACCCTGGCCAGCCGGGACCAGCAGCTGCTCGCAATCGTGAACAACCTCGACACCGTCTCGACCGGCCTCGCCAACAACGACCAGGCGCTCTCGAACCTCATCAGCAACGTCGACTCCATGGCGAGCCAGACCAACAGCCTGGTTAGCCAGGACTCGCCCGCACTGAACTCCTTGCTCGCCAGCCTCCATTCCGACCTCGGCGTCGTGAGCCAGCACCAGGACGACCTGGCCGAAGGGGTCAGCTATCTCGGCAGCGCGCTGAAGGGCTTCCAGTCGATCGCCTACAGCGGCTCCACACCTGTGTCGTGGGGCAACATCTTCGTGAACCCCGCCTCGCTGACCAACACCTTCGGGATCATCGGGCCCTGCGGCACGCTCGACCAGGTGCTGAACCAGGTGCTCGGCCCCGACTCGGCGGCCTGCGATCAGCAGACGGGACCGCTGCCCGGCACGGGGTCCAACCCGGAGCCGGGTGGCGGGCCGAACGTCCCGAGCGGCTCCTCCACGACGACGCCGACGACCGGCGCGGGCTCGGCCAAGTCGACCGGGCCGTCGTCGACGTCGGGCGGCGGGCCCAACTCCGGGCTCGGCGGTCTGTCCCAGCTCCTCAGCCCGTTGCTGGGCGGGGGGAAGTAATGAGCATCCGGCGCATCTTCAGGTCGAAGGTCTTCACGTACACCGTGGCCGTCGTCGTCATCGTGGCCGGGGTGCTGATCGGCGTCCAGGTCACGAAGGGCACGCCGACGTACCCGGTCAACGTCGTCTACACCAGCGCGCCCGGCCTCTTCACCGGCGCGGCGGTCGACGTGCTCGGGGTGAAGGTCGGGTCCGTGACGAACGTGCAGAACGTCGGCGACACCGTCCACGTCACGCTCGCCGTGAACCAGGGGACGAAGATCCCGGCCTCCGCCTTCGCGTCGCTCGTCGCACCCCAGCTGCTCGGCTCGCCCGACATCGACCTCAACCCCGGCTACACGGGCGGCCCGTACCTGCCGGCGAACGCGACCATCGCCCAGGACCACACCGCCGTGCCGGTCTCGACCGACGAGCTGTTGAAGGAGTTGCAGCGCTCGCTGAGTGCGCTGAACCCGCACGCCGTGGGAAGCCTGGTGTCCAACCTGGCCACCGACCTCGACGGTCAGGGCCAGAACCTCAACAAGCTGATCGCGTCGGCTGCGGGCACCGTCCAACTGCTGGCGGAGAAGGGCAACGACCTCGGTCAGCTCAACGGCACGCTGGCCCAGCTGACCGGGACGCTCGACAGCGACACCGCGAACATCGAGCAGCTGATCCAGCAGTACGACACCGTCTCGACGACGGTGGCGCAGCACTCGGGCCAACTGAACGACGCCATCACCCAGCTGGGGCAGGCGAGCGCCGGCCTGGTCCAGCTGCTCGTGCCCAACCTCCAACCTCTCGAGGCCGACGTTGGCACGGTCACGACGGTCGGACGGACGCTGGACCGCAACCTGGCCAACGTCGACGAGATCCTCCAGAACGGCAACAACCTCTTCCACGGGGCCCAGCGCGCTTACGACCCCAGCTACAACTGGCTGAACCTGAACCTGCAGACGGCGCCCGGCGTCACCGGCGCCTACCTGGCGGGTCTCCTCCGGGATCGGCTGGCCGGCATCTGCCGCCGGCTGGCGGCGAACCACACCAACGGCCTGTCGGCCGCGGTCCTCGGGACGCTCGCAGAATGCGGGAACCCGTCGTCGAGTTTCTTCGACTCGCTCGTCAACGACATCCCCACGATCATCAACACGCTGACCGGGCAGAGCCCCTCGACCACGGCGCAGTCGCTGCTCCAGCAGGGGCTCCAGCAGATTCAGAACGCGACGCAGAACGCGGGGGCCTCCACCACGCCCACGCCGTCCTCCGGCTCGAACACGTCGCCGAGCCCGAGCTCCCCGGCGCCCACGACCGCACCACCGACCACCACTACGACGACGCAGCCGTGCAACCTGCTGACCCAGCTCCTCGGATGCAAGCCGGCCTCCGGCTCGTCGTCGTCGGGCTCGGGCACGCCGTCCAAGTCGAGCAGCTCGGGTGGCGGGCTCGGTGGCCTGTTGTCCAACAAGGTCACGGCCGCGCAGAACGCGGCCGTCGCCACCGCGACGCCGGCGACGCCGGCGACACCGTCGACACCGTCGACGTCGTCGGCCCCGAGCATGACGGCGCCCGCCGCGGGGCTGTTGCCGCCGTTGCCACAGGACCAGGGCCAGGGCCAGGGTCGTCACCGTCACCACCAATCGCCCGGCCTGCTCTCCCAGTGGGCCCACGACATCGCGAGTTGGTTCTGATGCGCACCGGAACCCGCAGATTCGGCCGTCGTCTGCTCCTCGCCCCCGCCCTCCTCGCGCTGGTCGCCGGCCTCACCGGCTGCTCCATGGGTGGCGGCTCGTCCCAGCGCAGCGCCACCGCCTACTTCAGTGACGTCGGCGACCTGGCCAACGGGGCCCAGGTGCAGCTGGCCGACGTCCCGGTCGGCTCGGTGAGCAACATCGCGCTGGACGGCAGCAAGGCCAAGATCACCCTGACCTTCGACAACAACGTCCGCATCCCCGCGGACGTCAGCGCGGCCGTCGCGCGCACCACCATCCTCGGCGACCAGTTCGTGCAGCTGAACGTGCCCAAGGGCGAGATCGGCCCGGGCGCGGCCGGCGCGCCGCAGCTGGCCGACGGCGCCGTCATCAAGAAGACCTCGACGGCCGCCGACGTCGAACAGCTGGTGCAAGCGGGGGCGAGCGTCTTCGGCGCCGTCTCGACGACGGAGCTCGAGCAGATCATCCAGGCCGGCGGGCAGGGCTTCACCGGCCAGGCCGCGTCGCTCAAGGCGTTCCTCGAGAACCTCGATGCGGTCGCCACGACCTACTCGCAGCACACCGGCGAGATCACCAGCGCCGTCAACGGCCTGAACAACCTCACGTCGACCCTGGCGCCGGCCAGCGGCACCACGGCGACCGCGCTCGACAACCTGAGCAAGACGGTCCAGATCCTGGCGCAGAACTCCCAGCAATTCGAGAACGTGCTGCAGTCGCTCGACAACTTGTCGACGCAGGGTCGCAGCCTCCTCGAGACCTACTACCCCCAGATCGTCACCCAGCTGAAGACGCTCCAGGCGATCAGCGGCCAGGTGGCCCAGCACCAGTCCGACCTCGCCGCGCTCCTCTCGGCGATCCCCGTCGCCAACGCCAACCTGCCCAACGCCGTGCGCAACGGGTACGTCCAGCTCTACGAGAACATCATCGTCTGCGGCATCCCGGGCCTCGGGCAGAACAACGCGCAGCCGGCGTTCTCCTGCGCCAAGACGGGGGGAACCGGCTCGTGATCTCCCGCCGCCTCCTCATCAACCTCATCGCCTTCTTCGTGGTGAGCTTCGCGCTCGTCGCGTACGGCGTCGTCAACCTGTTGGGCAACCCCCTGTCCAGCCCGACCGTGCTCACGACGGAGTTCCCCAACGCGTCGGGTCTCTACGCCGGCTTCCAGGTCGAGCTGAACGGCGTCCCCGTCGGCACGGTGAGCTCCACGGCGCTGACGAAGACGGCCACGAAGGTCACGATGAGCATCAACCCTGGCGTGAGCGTGCCGAGCAACGTCGAGGCCTCGGTCCAGATCGCCAACGACCTCGGCGAACAGGTGGTCAACCTCGTGCCCCAGCGGCACACCGACCCGCACACGCTGCAGAGCGGGGCCAACGTGCCGGCCCAGCCCAACGAGGTGCCGGCCGACGTCGGCCAGGTGGTGGCGACGGCGACCAAGCTGCTCCAGGCCATCCCGGCCAACGACCTCAACAAGCTGATCGGCGAGCTCGCCACGACGCTGCAGGGCAACGCCGGCAACTTGCGCACGCTCGTCGATGCGGGCACCACCTTCTCCAAGGAGTTCGTCGCCTACCAGCAGCAGTTCACCGAGCTGCTCGCCAACTCGCCCCCCGCCCTCGACGCCGTCACCGCCGTCGCCCCCGAGCTCCGCCAGGACCTGGCCAACACCGCCGCGCTCGTCCAGGTGCTCGCCCAGCAGGGGCAGACCGGCCTGCACAACCTGCTCGCCAACGGCTCGTCCGCCTTCGAGCAGATCAACAAGCTCGTGACGTCAGAGTCGGCCAACCTCGGCTGCTTCCTGCACGACACGGCCGGCATCCTGACGAACCTCGCCCAGCCGGCGAACCTGTCCAACCTCTCGCAGGGACTCGCGTACAACCAGTTCTTCTTCGGCGCCGTCGACAAGATCGCCGTCGAGGGCAAGGCCGTGCCGCCCACCAAGAACAGCCCGCCCAACAACAACCAGGTGTTCCTGCGCACCCGCCTGCTCCTGCCGCCGATCCTCTCGGAGCAGGGCGTGACCTACGCGTCGGCCAACCAGATCCCCGACACCCTCCCCGGCGCGGGCTGCCTCACCGTCTTCGGCCAGGGCGTGGGACCCGCCACACAGGCCGGCTTCACCCCGGCCGCCGGCGGCCACCTGGTCAAGCCGAGCGCCGCCGAGTCCAACGTCGAGCTCAACGCCGGGCCACAGGTGCCGGTCAGCAACGCCTCGTACCGGGTGCCCCGCACCAGCGCCGGCCTGCTGCTCGCCCTCGGTGCCCTGGTCGTCCCTGCCCTGCTGCTCGCCTGGGGGGCCCGCCCGTCCCGCCGCCGCACGAGGCGCCGGGCCTGACAAAGCCGCACTGTCCTCTCATTAAGAGGACAAATCGGAACAAGAGAAAGAGAAACACCGCACCGGAGGAATTCGGAGGGAGATGCAATGAGGAGCCAAACCATGGAACGAGGGGTCAAGGTCGTGGGCGGCGTGCCCGACGAGCCGGCCGACGAGACATCCGACACAGACGAGGCGTCCGACACGCCCGGGACGCCCGGGGCGCCGTCGGAGGCGCCGCCGCCCCGTCCGGCCGCCCGTCGTCCGGGCGGCGCCGCCTCGGGACCGAGCCGCCGGGCCTTCCGCATCGTGGCGCTCGTCGCCGCGCTCGGCCTGATCGGGACCGTCGTCTTCGGCGTCCTCTACGCCACCCAGGGCTCGAGCGGCCCGGTGCAGGACCCCGCGGTCAAGAGCGCGGCGAACCAGTTCCTGACCGACTTCTTCAACTTCACGCCCAAGACGGTGGACGCGGACTTCAGCGCCATCACCGCGATGGCGACCGGCCAGTTCTCGTCGCAGGCCAACGGGTTCTTCAACTCGACAATCCGCAAGCAGCTCGAGACGGCCGACGCCTCGTCCCGCGGTCAGGTCCGCTATCTGGCGGTACAGCAGGAGGGCAATCCGCCGGGGACGGCGTCGATCTACGCCGTGGTCGACCAGACCTACGCCAACAACAAGTCGACCTCGCTCGGCTCCGATGTCGTGCGGCTCACCGCCGACCTCAAGCAGGTGAACGGCGCGTGGAAGATCTCCGACGTCACCGTGCTCGAAGGGGCCACTCCGGCCAGCGCGAGCGGCAACGGTTCCGGCTCGGCCGGCTCTTCGGTCCCCGGCCAGTAGCCGTCGGGGCCGTTATGAGAGCTGACAGTCGGTGGTCTGCAAGCTGACCAGATCGATGAACAGCGAGGAGAACTGTTGTTCCTCGGGGCCCACGGCGACCTGCTGCACCCCACACGGCGAGGCCGAGACGGCGACGTCGAGGAGCAGCAAGTCCCCGTCCCAGACGTTGATCACATAGGTCTCCTCGTCCTGCGGGGAGTTGAAGGAGCACCCCGCCGTCACGGGCGAGCCGAAGGACCCGTAGGAAGGGAGCTTCGGGCACAGTGCGGTGATGGCGCTCGAGAGGGCGCTCTGCATGCCGGCCGCCGACTGCGGCAGCGGCACGGTTTCGCACGGCGCGCTGAGTCCGAGGACTCCGAGTGCGCACACCTGCAGCTTCTCGCCCGCAGACGCCGCCGTTGCCGCCCCCGCCATCGGCGCCGCCACCGACAGTGCGAGAACTGACAGCACTGACGTCGTGACGGCGGCCACCCCTGTCACAAAACTCCGCCGTACTCGATCCATGCCCATCGTCCGTCTCCCGTCCGCCCGCCTCACCGGCCGACCCGGCGCCGGTTTCGCCGTGAGGAACGCCGCAGCCCGTCAGCCCTTGTGCGTGCGTTGTGGAACGCCCCGGCCCCGGGCACCAGGTCCGGCGGCCCGTCGGGGCGGGGCCGTCAGGCCCTCAAGTACGCTTCGAAGCGGGCTGCGTGCGGGTCTGTGGTTGAAAGTCGAGGCCAGCCGCAGGCGAAACGACCCACGTAAGGCGACTTGTGGTCGCTG